>RFIB01000163.1 GCA_003695625.1 Acidobacteriota bacterium
CGAACCGGCAGGCGCGGGCCTTGCGTTCCTCCGGCTCGCCGGGGAGCCGGTACCAGAACTTGCTGTTGCCGCACTCGTGATTCCGGCAGAAGCGACCGGCCGCCATGCGCTCGGGGGCCAGCGGCTCGAGGGCGTCGAGCAGCGGCACACCGGCTCGCACGCGCACGACCCGGCCGAGCACGGAGATCTCGATCTCGGCCCCGCCGGGGGCCGCGTTCGGGGACGTGCGCCGGCGATCGCGTGCCATGCGCCGATGCTACCGCGCGCGAGGAGTGAGGGGAGGTGAGCGTCGCCGCGGATGTCGGCCAGGCGAGCGATCCGCCGTGCCCGGCGAGCGCCCCTACGCGGCGAACATCACCAGCAGCATCCGCGACGGGACGCGCGCTTCGAGACCGTGCGGCACGTTCGCGGGCATGCGGATGATCTGGCCGGCGCGGACCATGTGCGGCGTGCCGGCGATCGCGATCTCCAGTTCGCCGTCGAGCACGAGGACGAACGCCTCCTTCGGGCTCGTGTGCTCGGACAGGCCCTGGCCGGCGTCGAAGGCGAAGGTCGTCAGCGAGCCCCCCGCGAGGCGGGCCAGGGTGCGGCTGACGATCGCCCCCTCCTGCACGGAGACGGTCTCGGCGATCGGCGTCGGTCGTGCGGGTTCGAGTTCGGGCTGCGTGCGCTGGCTCATCCGGTCCTCCTCCCGGCCCGGGCCGGGTCTCGCAACAATGCACCTGCGGTCGGGCCCTCGCCTTGCCTACGGGCAAGCCGCGGCCGAGAGCTGCCGGGCGGCCGCCGGCTCGCCGGGCGACGTCTCGATCCCGGCGGTGTCCACCGCGGTCACCAGATACGCGAACCGCTCGCCTGCGGGAGGAAGGTCCGGATCGCCCGTCCACTCCGGCAGCGTGCTCCGGTGGACGCAGTCGAAGGTGCCGTTCGGCACCCCGCGGTAGACGCGGTAGTGGTCGATCGGCAGCATCGTCGAGCGCTGGAGATCCTCCCACGTCCACCCGGCCTCGCCGAGAAGCAGCGGAGTGCCGGCGCCCGGCGCGCTGACCTCGAGGCGGTCGGTGTCCGGCAGGATCTTGAGGATGTCCCCGTCGCGGGCGACGAGATACAGCTCGCCCTCGGCGTCCTCGCCGAAGCTGGTGTGGGATGCCAGCGTCGTGGCGGGGCCGAGCAGCTCCTCGGTCCAGTCGACGGGGTCGACGGCCTGGCCGCCCGAGATCCGGAACGAGCGCACGTACCCCGCGCAGAAGTCGCCGTAGAAGTAGCGGCCGCGCAGGGCGGGCAGCCGGCAGCCGCGATAGACGTAGCCGCCCGTGATCGAGCAGGACCCCGCGGCGTGGGACTCCTCGTGGACGGGCAGCGTCAGCGACGGATCGTTGCAGTCGGCGACGCCCGGGCAGCTCACGCCGGGCGGATCGCAGCTCGCACTGTTGCCGTCGAAGCAGTGCATGCCTTCCATCTGGCGCCAGCCCCAGTTGACGCCGGCCCCCGCACCGGTCCCCGAGACCGCGGGACTCCAGTCGACCTCCTCCCAGCAGTCCTGGCCGACGTCCGCGATGTACAGGTCGCCGTTGTCCGCGTCGAACGCGGAGCGCCACGGATTGCGCAGCCCCGTCGACCAGATCTCGTCGCAGCTCCCGGCCTGGCCGACGAACGGATTGTCGGCCGGGATCGCGTAGGCGCCGATCCCGCCGCAGTCGCCGCCGGGCGGCTCGCCCGAGACGCCCCGCACGTCGATCCGCAGCAGCTTGCCGAGCAGGGTGCCCGGATCCTGCCCGTTGCCGCAGGTCCCGTGCTGGTCCCCGCCTCCACCGCCGTCGCCCGTGGCGACGTACAGATAGCCGTCCGGACCGAAGAACACCTGGCCGCCGTTGTGATTCGCCTCCGGCTGCGGGATCGTCAGCAGCCGCTCCTCGGTCGGGTCGGCGATGTCCGGGTCGCTCGCAGAGACCCGGTAGCGCGCGACGACCGTGAACGAGTTGAAGAACGTCCCGGCCGTGTAGTTGACGAAGAATTCGCCCGACGTGTCGTAGTCGGGCGCGAAGGCGAGCCCGAGCAGGCCCTGCTCGTTGAACGTCGTCAGGACGCGGGACGAGATGTCGAGGAACACGCCGAGCTGCGTCGGCGCGTTGCCCCGCTTCCAGAGATGGATCACCCCGTCCTGGCCGACGATGAACAGCCGGTCCCGGTCGCCGGGGGGCGCCGTGACGTAGAGCGGCCGGTCGCTCACCCCCGTGATCACCGTGGCCGCCTGGACGGCCGTCCCGGTCGTCTCGGGCACGCCCGAGCAGTCGAAGGGGGAGGTCTGGGCGGTCGCGGCGGGCACGCCGCACAGCACGGCCGCAAGAATGCCGGCCATGCGGCCGGGCAGGGCAGATCGGTGATCGCGCATCATGGCGGACGTCCTCGCGGGGGATCGGACAGGAGGGGGCTAACCGGTTCAGGCTGTCCGTAATCCTACGCCGGGACCGGCGCGGCCGCCGGTCGGGGCATCCGCCCGATGTTAGACAGCCCGGGATGGCTCTTGTACTCTCGTCGCAACACGTTTGTCAGGGATCAGGACGTTCCTGGAGGTCCCCGGCGTACCCGAGGCCGGGGGCGGTCCCGCCCGGCGAGTTCGGGACGCGACGGACCTCCCGGCCTCGCGCGGCGCCGCGCAGGCGGCGCCCGCATCAGGACTGCGACAGATGACTGCGACGAATCCCCCTGCGGCCTCGCCACGTCGCCGCCGCTCGTTTGTCACCGAACTGCTCGACGAGATCGGAAGCGTCTGGTTCGGCGTCACGATGATGGTGCTGATCCTCGCCTACTGCTGGATCGGCTCCGCGGGAACGTGGCCGCTGGTCTGGTTCCCGCGCCAGGCGTTCGAGCTGACCGAGATGGAGTGGTTCGGCTGGTGGCCGTTCCAGGTGCTCGTCGGCCTGCTCTGCCTCTCGCTGATCCTCGTCACGCTGCGCAGGATCCGGTTCAACCTGCCGAACCTCGGCGTGTGGACCGTGCACGCGGGAATCCTCGTCCTCGCGCTCGGCTCGACGATCTACTTCGGTCGCAAGATCGAGGGCGACATGGCGGTCTACCGGCGCCAGGCGGAGATCGAGGTCGCCGGCGGCGAGAAGGTCGCCCTGCCGCTCCAGCCGGGCGCGTCGATCACCGTCCGCGGCCCGGGCCGGATCTACGACGTGCGCGTCGCGCAGCTCCAGCACGACTACGAGCTGCTGACCGGCGACGATGCCGGCAAGAAGACGTACGCCGCTCAGCTGTTCGTCCAGCCGGTCGTCGACGGGCGTCCCGGGCGACCGTTCATCCGCCAGGTGCTCGACGGATACCCGCAGTACACCGAGGACGTGATCCCGGGGCGCGGCCGCGCGGTCAAGGTCGAGGGGCGGGCGATCCTCGACGAGGCGATCCGGATCGGGATGAGCTACCACGCGCCGGACCGGATCCATCTGCATGACCGGCGCGCGCTGCACGTCCGGCCCGCGGGGACCAACGAACCGTGGCACGAACTCGCCCTGCCGCGGCTTCCCCGCTACCACGAGTACATGGATGCGACCGACCGCGCATTCGTGCAGCCGGGCGAACCGCCGCTGCTCGCGCGGCCGCTCCGGCTCCGGCCCCGACCCAAGGGGGATCCGGGTCCCGCGGCGGAGTACGAGCTGACGGTGACCGGCTTCATGCCCTACGCGGACCTGGTCGAGACGTGGGAGCCGGGCGGCCGGCACTTCAACCCGTACCTGCGGTTCGAGATGCGGTCGGGCCAGGCGCGCGTCGTCGATGAACTGCTCGCGCGCGTGCCGGGCAAGGACCGGATCGACCTCGAGGGCGACTTCTCGGTTGCGTTCCGGTGGGTCGAGAGCGAACAGGACCTCGAGCGGATGCTTGCGCCGGAACCGCCGGCCCTGCGCGTGCGCGTGCCGGGCCGGGACTCCGCGGTCGAGGTTCCGCTGGCCGATGCCGAACGCGCGCCGGTCGCCGTGCCCGGCACGGGCGTCCGCCTGGCGGTCGAGCAGGTCGTGCCGCGCTGGACGACGAATTCGACCGGGCAGCAGGTCTCGATGGTGCTCGTCCGTGTCGAGACACCCGGGCGGACGTTCCGCCGCGCCGTGATCTGGCCGGACAAGTCGCTCTCGCGGGACATCGACGCCAGCGGGCACATGGGGTCGGCAACGCTCGACCGGTCGGTCGACCTCGAGCTGACCGGACTTCCGGAGGCCGGCCTGTTCTTCGTCGCCGGGCCGGTGGGCACGCACGTGCTGCTCTCGAATCTCGGGGGAGACGTGCGACACCGGAAGGTCGAGATCGGCCAGCCGGTCTCGTTCCTCGACGGTGCGCTCGAGGTCCGGGTGCTCGAGGTGGCCGAGAACTCGCGACGGCTGCGCGTCCCGCGCGTGGTGCCGCGCCGGGAGCGGAATCCGCGCGCGGGCGACGCCTTCGCCGTCGTCCAGCTCGAGCTGCGCCGCGGCGACGCCGTCGAGCGCCGCTGGATCCCGTACAGCCCGTATACCCATCCGAACCGGTTCTCGTACCGGCCCGAGGTCGTGCGCGTCGGTGACGGACCCGCCCTCGAGGTGCTGTTCTCGCGCGAGACCTGGCCGCTTCCGGCGCCGGTGGCCCTCGAGCGGTTCGAGCTCGAGACCTATCCGGGCGGCCAGCGGGAGCGCGACTTCATCAGCCTGGTGCGCTTTCTCGAGAACGGCCGGTGGTCGGAGCTGCACGAGGTGCGCAGCAACCAGCCGACCGAGCACGCCGGCTGGTGGTACTTCCAGGCGACGTGGGATCCGCCGGACCCGGCGCGCAACTACGCCGGCATGTTCTACACGGGGCTCGGCGTGGGCAACCGGCACGGCGTGATGATCATGCTGCTCGGCAGCGTGATGACGATCTTCGGAACGATCTGGGCGTTCTACGTCAAGCCGGTGATCCTGCGCCGTCGGCGCGACCGGGGCGCCGAGCGTCGCGCCGGCCGGATCACGGAGACTGCCGAACCGGAGCGGGAAGTCGCCCGACAGGCCGGCGCCGCGATGGCCGGCGTGGAGGATCACGCATGAACGGATCAGGACGCGTCGTGACGGGCCTCGTGTGCGCCGTGGCGCTGGTCGCCGCGGCAGGATCGCCGCTCGCGTCGGCGGACCAGGCCGACGGGCCGCAGCTGTCGGTCGCGCGTGCCTTCGTCGAACGCCTCGACCTGGAGAGCTTCCGGATCGCGGCCGTGCAGAACGACGGGCGCGTGCAGACCGTCGACTCGTTCGCGCGCCGCAACCTGCGCCAGGTCAACTCCAGGCTGCTGCGCGGACACGATCCGGTCGTCGTCCTGCTCGACCTGATCCTGATGCCCGAGCACTGGGCCGGCGTCGAGCTGGTGCACGTCAAGAAGGAGCCGTTCCGCATCCAGCTCGTCGCCGAGATCCGCAACCGGCTTCCGGCGGACGCGCGCCGGCCACCGGTGTCCGACGAGGATCTCGATCGGTTCCTCGCCACCGGTCTGGCCAGCTTTCGCCTGCTCGACCATCCGGCGACGCGGGACGCGCTCGCCATGCTCGAGCGGGACATCATGCGCACCAACAAGGAGGTGCAGAAGGTGCGCACGGCGCGCGCCCTGGCCGACGCCGGCGTGCTGCGCTCGATGCTGCGCTTCATCCCCGAGCCGGATGCCGACGCGCTTGCGCCGTGGCATCCGATCGACGATGTCCTCGGAGCCGGCAGCGGCGCACCGCCCCATCCGGCCCACGCCGGTCTGGGGGGCGTGCCCGGTCTCGACCCGCAGGTCGCCGCGACGCTGCGCTCGGCGTGGTCCGAGCTGGCGCGGGCATGGCGGTTCCAGGACGCCGAGGCTGCGGGGGCGGCGCTCGCGACGCTGGCGGACACTGCGAGAGCGATCAATCCGGACATCTATCCGCCGCCATCGCGGCTCCGCTGGGAGCACTGGTACTACCGCAACAACAAGATGACCTGGGTCTGGCTGATCTATCTGGCCGCGATTCCGTTCCTGCTGCTCGCGACGGTCTACGGCGTGCGTCGCGCCCGCGTGGCCGGCCTGGCGCTGTTCGTCGTCGCGTTCGGCCTGCACACGTTCTCGATCGGACTGCGCTGGTGGCTCGCCGGGCGCATTCCGAACGCGAACATGTTCGAGGCGATCACCGCCGCGGCGTGGTTCGGCTGCCTGACGGCGCTGATTCTCGAGATCGTGCTTCGTCGCTGGCCGGTGCGGAATCTTCCCGCGGCCGCTGCGGCGACCGGTGCGATGGTGGCGCTGATGGTCTGCCGGTTCGCGCCGCTGATCGTGCAGGGCGGCGACATCTCGCCGGTGATGCCGGTCCTCGACCGCACGATCTGGCTCTACATCCACACCAACATGGTCATCGCGTCATACGCGCTGATCTTCTTCGCGTCGGTGACCGGAGCGCTCTACCTGGCGATGCGCGGCATCGCCTGGCTCGCCGGGGCCGGCACGGTCGTCCAGCGGACGTTCGCCGGGGCCGGCGGCGTCGGCGCGGTCCCGGGAGGGGCGGCGTCGATCATTCTCGGCCGCGGGCTGCGGCCGGGAACGGACGCACGCGAAGTCGGCCTCGCCCGGACGCTCGACGGTGCGACGATGATCTTCCTCGAGCTCGCGTTCCTGCTGCTGTGGACCGGCACGATCCTCGGCGCGGTATGGGCGGACGTCTCCTGGGGCCGACCGTGGGGCTGGGATCCGAAGGAGGTGTTCGCGCTCAACACGTGGATCGTGTTTCTCGTGCTCGTCCACGTGCGGCTCAAGGTCAAGGACAAGGCGTTCTGGACGGCAGTGCTCGCCGTGCTCGGCTGCGCGGTGATGCTGTTCAACTGGATCGTGATCAACTTCCAGATCGTCGGCCTGCACAGCTATGCGTGAGCGGGACCGGGGGCGCCCGTCGCCCCCGGGGCCGCATTCTCGCCGCTACGGCACGAAGTTGATCACGACCTTCTCGCGGTACTCCACCGGCCGTCCGTCGACCCGGGCCGGCGTGTAGCGCCACTGGCGCACCGCGCGCACCGCCTCGCGCCCGAAGCCGAAGCCGCGGATCGTCTCCTCGAGCACCTTCGCCTCGCGCACCGCCCCGCTCGTGTCGATCAGCAGCTCGACGGTGACGCGACACCGGTGCCGGAAGCGGCGCGCCCGCTCCGGATACACGGGGGCGACGCGGGTCGAGGCGATCAGCTCGGGCGGTGCGACGCGCGCCGCGGCTCCCCCGACCAGCGGAGACGGAGCGGCCGGAGATTCCGGTTCGGAGGCCGGGGTCTTCCCGGCTGCGGCGGGCGTCCCGGGCGTGTC
>RFIB01000164.1 GCA_003695625.1 Acidobacteriota bacterium
CCGTCGCCGAGGGCTACGAGCTCGGACGCTCTGCCCGCGGCTGAGGTCCCGCCACTCGCCCGGGGCCCGGCCCCGGGATACCCTTGTGCGCCGGCCGCCTGCGGGTGTCCGGCCGGGAGCCGGGAACCGGGCGCTCCCCCGAGGAAGGACACGATGCTCAAGCCCAGCGTGCTCGAGAAGCTCAACGAACAGATCGGTCGGGAACTGTACTCCTCCCACTTCTACCTGCAGATGTCGGGCTGGTGCGCCGCGCAGGGCCTCGACGGCTGTGCCGCGTTCCTGCGCAAGCACAGCCAGGAGGAGCTCTCCCACATGTACCGGCTGTTCGACTACGTGCTGCAGTCGGACGCGCAGCCGCTGATCCCGGCCCTCGAGGCGCCGCCGCACGAGTTCGAGTCGGTCAAGGATGTCTTCCGCCAGGTCCACGAGCACGAGCAGGCGATCACCGGCTGGATCAACGAGCTGGTCCAGACGACGTTCGAGGCGCAGGACTACTTCACGTTCAACTTCCTGCAGTGGTACGTCGCCGAACAGCACGAGGAGGAGGCGCTGGCGCGGACGATCCTCGATCGGCTCGAACTGATCGGACTCGAGGATCGCGGCCTGTACTTCTTCGACGCCGACCTCGGCCGGCTGGCCCGCGGCGAGAATCCCGAGTCGCTGCTCGCCGGTGGCGCCGAAGCCGACGGCAACGCCTGACGCCGGCCGCGACGCGCGGCCCCCGCGGCGGGAGTCCCCGGACGCCCGCCGCGTCGTCGTCCTCCAGCTCGCGTTCATCGGCGACATGGTGTTCACGACCGCGATGCTCGACGCGCTGCGCGAGCACTGGCCCGGGGCGCGCATCACGGTCGTCGGACGGCCGGTCGCGCTCGAGGTGCTCGACGAGCATCCGGCGGTCGATGACGTCGTTCCGTACGACAAGCAGCGTGCCGACCGGGGTCTGCGCGGACTGCTGCGCGTCGCGCGGGCGATCAGGGCGCGGCGCCCGGAGGTGCTGTTCGGCGTCAGCCGCTCGGCACGAACGACGGCGCTCGCCGCCCTGTCCGGCGCGCCGCTGCGGATCGGGTTCGACGGGCCGGGCCAGCGGCTCGTCTACGGGCGCACGGTGCCGCGCGCCGACGCGGACCGGACGTTCGTCGAGCGCCCGCTGGGGCTGCTCGCCGCCGCCGGGATCGAGCCGCGGCCGCGGCCCGCGCGACTCGTCGTCGGAGACCGGCGCCGCGCGCAGGCGCGCGCACGTCTCGCGGCCGCGGGCTGGGACGGCCGGCCGCTGGTCGCGATCGCGCCGGGAGCCAACTACGCGACCAAGCGCTGGCCGGAGCGGCATGTCGCCACGCTGCTCGACGGGCTTCTCGCCGGAGGCAGGCTGCGCCCGGCTCTCTACGGCGGACCTGCAGAGCGCGAGCTGATCGCGCGGCTGAGCGCGGCCCGCCCGGGGGTGCTCGATCGCGGTGACCTGGGCCTCGCCGATGCGATGGCCGAGATCTCCATCGCGAGCGTCTTCGTCGGCGGGGACACCGGCCCGCTGCAGATCGCGCGGGCGCTCGGCGTGCCCGCGGTCCTGCTCGCCGGGCCGACCGACCCGTCGCGACTGTCCGACGGACGCCCGCTCGAGGTGCTCACCCTCGGGCTCGACTGCCAGCCGTGCAGCGCGGGCGGCGACGACCGCTGTCCGCTCGGGCACCATCGCTGCCTCGAGGATCTCGCTCCGGACCGGGTGCTCGAGGCGGTCGTCCGCGTCGCGGAGAGCCGATGAGCGAGGCGCTGCCCACGCTGCAGGTCGACACCGGCCGCGCGTTCCGCGGCGGCCAGCGACAGGTCGCGCTGCTCGTGCGCGGACTCGCCGAAGCGGGGCACCCGGTGGAACTCGCCGTGCCGCCGGGAGCACCGCTTGCCGCGGCGGTCGCCGGACGCGCAGGCATCGTCGTCCATGAGCTCCCGATGCGCGGCGAGTTCGATCCGCGCGCTGTCAGGCGGCTGGCGCGGCTGCTCGCCGGGCGCCGCCCGGCGGTGATCCATGTTCACACCGCGCACGCGATCACCCTGGCCCACGCCGCCCGGCGGCTCGTGCGGTGGAGCGGTCCGCTGGTCGCCCACCGCCACGTCGCCTTCGCCGGGCGGCGCAACCCGCTCGCGCGTCTCAAGCGCCGCTGGCCGGAGGGCTGGATCGCGGTCTCCCGTGCGGTGGCCTCCCGCCTCGTCGACGACGGCGTGCCGCACGACCGCGTGCACGTCGTCCCCGCCGCGCTCGATCCCGAGTCGCTGACGGTCCGGCGGGCGCCGCGCGAGACCCGCGCCACGCTGGGGCTCGACGACCGGCTTCCTCTGCTCGTGTTCGTCGGCGCACTGACCCCGAACAAGAACCCGGGGCTGCTCGTCGAGGGCCTGCGTCGGCTCGCGACATCCGGACAGCGTGCGCGGCTGCTGCTCGTCGGCGACGGCCCGCTGCGCGACGAACTGGCGCGCCGGGCGGAACGCGCCGGACTCGGCGACGCGGTCCATCTGCTCGGCGAGGTTCCCAACGCGGCCGACCTGATCGCCGCAGCGGATCTCGCGCTGTTCGCCTCGCGCTCGGAAGGATCGCACTCGGCGCTCAAGGAGGCGCTGGCGCTGGCGGTACCCGTGCTCGCCAGCCGCATCCCGGCCCACCGGGAACTCGATCTGCCGGACGAGATGCTGTTCGATCCCGACGATGCCGACGAGCTCGCCGCGAAGCTCGGCGCGGCGCTTGCGGACCTCGAGGACCGACGCGCCAGGGCGCAGCGTCTCGCGGGAATCGCGGCCCGGTTCGCGCCGACGGCGATGGTCGAGGGCGTGCTCGCCGTCTACCGTTCGGTGCTCGGACAGACCGCGCCTTCCCCCGGCTCCTGATCGGCGACCGCAGCACGGCGGTCCGCTCGCGCGCCGGCATCGCCGCCACGGCCCGGCCCGAACCGGCGGGCGAGCGCGGTGGACGCCACGGCCAGCACGAGCAGGATCGCCCCCGCAGCTAGCGCCCGCGTGGCCGCATGCCGCAGGTCGCCGGCGAGAATCGAGTCGGCGAGCAGGTTGTAGGCCAGCGTCCCGGGAATCATCGCCAGCCAGGAGATCGCGGCGTAGGTCGCCAGCGGGATCGGCGTCAGTCCGTAGACGTAGTTCTGCGCGTTGAACGGGAACACGGGCACGAGCCGCGTGACGAGCAGCATCAGCCAGCCGTTGCGACGCACGCCGTCGTCGATCCGCCTCAGCGCGGGATGGCGCGCGACGAGACCGTCCACCAGGCCGCGGCCCCCGTACCGGCCGACGACGAACGCCGCGGTCGCTCCGAGCGTGGCCCCGATGCTCGTGTAGAGCGTACCCCGCACCGGTCCGAACACGATGGCGCCCGCGATCGTCAGCGGCAGGCCGGGCACGAAGAACACGGCGGCAACGACCCACAGCGCGACGAATGCGAGCGGGGCGAGCGGGCCCAGTCCGTCGGCGAACGCGCGCAGCCCGTCGACGTTCGCGGCGATCCACTCCGGCGAGAGCCGGTCGAGCAGTCCGATGCGGCGCGCGATGACGGCACCCGCCGCGACGACCGCGACGGCGGCACCGAGTTTCCACCATCCGCGCCCGGCCGGCGTCGATCGCGCGCCCGGAACCTCGCCTGTATCCATCGCTTCTCCCGGCAGTCCGCCTGCGCGACATGCCGCGAAGGCGTCTGTGCCGGTTCGTTGGCCGCGGAGCCGAGGGTCGTTTCAGCGCAGGGCGAAGCCGAGCGCCACGCCGAGGAACGTGGCCACGGCATAGCCGAGTGTCCCGCACAGGACCGCCGGCAGGACCAGCGCCTCCCAGCGGCGCGCCGCCGCCATCGCGGCGGCGGTCGTCGGACCGCCCATGTTCGCGTTGGACGCGATCACGATCTCGGCGAGATCCAGGCGGAGCAGGCGGCCGAGTGCGAGCAGCAGCAGCAGGTGCACCAGCAGGATCAGGCCGGCGAAAGCGAGCAGGCGGACACCGTAGTCGAGCACGACCCGCACGTTGGCGCTGGCCCCGATGACGGCGAAGAACACCTGCATCAGCACCATGCCGAGGGTGCCGGCGCCTTCCAGCCGCTGCAGCGGTCCCGACGCGAGCGTGGCGAGCACGACGGTCAGCGCCGTGACGATCAGGATCGCCGCGCCGTCCCAGCCCGTCAGGGTCGCGATCCCGCGCGACGCCGCGAACAGCGCGGCCGCCAGGGCGACCGCCGCCAGCGCCGGCCCCGGCGCCGGAAGCCGTTCCGGCGCATCGAGCGCAGCCTCGGCCGGGCCCGCCGGCTCGCCGTCGTGATGACGCCGCGCGTACCTGCGGCGCAGGGTCTCCCACGACGGGAGTGCGAACAGCACGAGGAAGTACAGCGCCATGACCAGGTTGTCCGCTGCCACGCCCGCGGCAAGCAGGTCGCCGGACTCGAGCCCGACCGCCTCGGCGGCGGCGGCGTAGTTCATCGAGCCCCCGATGTAGGTCGCCGAGAAGATCGCGGCGAGCTTCCATCCCTCGGGGCCGAGCGGCACGACGTGGTAGGCGAGCACCGTCCCCGCGATCGTCCCGATCGCGCCGACGGCGAACGCGACCAGCGTCGGCCCGGCCTCGCGGACGATCCGCGCGATGTCGGCGCGGAACAGCAGCAGCGGGATCGCCAGCGGCACGAGCCAGTCCCACGTCACGTCGTACGGGCTCGCGCCGGACGCCGGGATCACGCCCAGGTTCGACAGCGCGAACGTGACGGCCATCGTCAGCACCGCCCCGGACAGCTTCCGGCCCCACGGCCGGCGCTCGGCCCAGAATCCGAACGAGGCCGCGCCGAGCAGGACGGCCCACAGCCACCACGCGTCGCCGGTTCCGATCAGCGTGTCCACGTTGTTCCTCGCGTTCGGCGCAGGCTACCATCGCGCGGCGGCCGGACCGTCAGCCGGCCCGGGAGGTCCCGCGATGACATCACGCGACGCCCTCGCCGACAGGTACCGGCGGATCGACGGCCAGCTCGCCGGGCTGTTCGCGAAGTACGGAGCGGCGGCCGACCTCGAGGCACGCCTGGCGACGGCCGTCGCGGTGCTGCATCACAAGATGCCGCACTTCTTCTGGACCGGCGTCTACCGGCTCGTCGGGGACGACCTTGTCGTCGGACCGTACCAGGGACCGCTGGCCTGCGCCGTGCTCGAGCGCGGCAAGGGCGTCTGCCGGGCGTGCGTCGAACGCCGGGAGACGATCGTCGTGCCCGACGTCCACGCGTTCGCCGACCACATCGCCTGCGATCCGCGTTCGCGCAGCGAGATCGTCGTGCCGATCATCCGCGACGGCGCGGTGCTCGGCGTGCTCGACGTGGACTCCGACCGCCCCGAGGCGTTCGGCGCGGTCGATGCCGAGGGCCTCGAACGGATCGTGGCGACGGTTCTCGGCGCCTGAGCGCCGCTCCGGCTCAGCCGCGCGGCTCGACGATCCGCGTCCAGCCGTACGGGTCGGGTCCCCGCCCGTACTGGATGTCCGTCAGCTTGCGATAGAGCTGCGTTGCGGTCTCGCCGACTCCGCCGTCGCCGATGCGCACCGGCTCGTCCTCGACGACGAGCTCTCCGATCGCGGTCACCACCGCAGCCGTGCCGACGGCGAACATCTCGCCCAGCTCGCCGCTCCTCGCGCCGTCGACGATCTCGTCGATCGCGATCGGACGCTCCTCGACCTCGTACCCGAGATCGGGCGCAAGACGCAGGATCGAGTCGCGCGTCACGCCGGGCAGGATGCTCCCGGTCAGCGGCGGCGTGACCAGCCGGCCGCCGAAGCGGCAGAAGACGTTCATCCCGCCGAGTTCCTCGATGTAGCGGCGCTCGCGCGCATCGAGATACAGCACCTGCGAACAGCCCTTCTCCGCGGCGATGCGGCCGGGCAGCAGGCTCGCCGCGTAGTTCCCTGCCGTCTTCGCGAAACCGATCCCGCCGACGGCGGCGCGCACGAACTCGCGGGTGACCCAGATGCGGACCGGCTTGAAGCCGGTCGGAAAGTACGGGCCGGCCGGCCCGACGATCACGTAGAACAGGAAACTGTTCGAGACCTTGACGCCGAGGCTCGGCTCGGTGCCGATCATCGTCGGCCGGATGTAGAGACTCCCTTCGCCGTCGGTCGGCACCCACGCCCGCTCGAGATCGACAAGCGTCTCGATCGCGTCGCGCCACATCGGCTCGGGAACGGTCGGCATGCACATCCGCTCGGCCGACTGGTTCAGGCGCCGGCCGTTCATCTCCGGCCGGAACAGCGCGACGCGGCCGTCCTGCCAGCCGTATGCCTTGAGCCCCTCGAACACCTCCTGGGCGTAGTGCAGCACGTTCGCCGCCGGATCGAGCGGGATCGGCGCGTACGGTTCGATCGCCAGGTCGTGCCAGCCGCGTTCCTCGGTCCACCGTGCGATGAACATGCGATCGGAGAAGACCTTGCCGAAGCCGGGATTCTGCTTGCGGCGCGCAATCTCCTCGGGCGGGGTCAGCGGGGCATCGCTGATCCTGATCTGCATCGGTCCTCCATCGTTGGCGCGCGGCTCCGTCTCGGGCCGCACCGCGGATCCGGCCTCGCGGACCGCGGGCGCCCGAGGGATCCGGGACGCGCTCGCGATCCGAGGGACGGCGGGCAGGCAGGGACGGGCCTTTATAACCCGGCGATCAGCCGACCCGCCAGCGCCTTGCGGGCCCGCCCCGGCGGGTCATGCAGCACCCTTTTTTTCAACGACTTGCGGAAGAGACCGGCGCGCCGCGTCGGTCAGAGCCGGTAGACCGCCGCCGCCCAGGTGAACCCGGCGCCGAAGGCGGCGGAAAGGACCGTCATCCCCGGCTCGAGTCGCCCTTCGGCGCGCGCGTCGGCCAGCGCCATCGGGATCGAGGCGGCCGACACGTTGCCGTAGCGCTGGATCACCAGATAGCAGCGGTCCATCGGGATGCCGGCCCGGTCGGCCGCGGCCTTCATGATCCGGATGTTGGCCTGGTGCGGGATGAACAGGTCGACCTCCTCGGCCCGGACACCCGCCTGCTCGAGCACGGACAGCGACGCCTGGGACATCGTCCTGACCGCGTGCTTGAACACCTCGTTGCCCTGCATGTGCACACTGTGCAGGCGTTCGTCGACGGTCTCGTGTGACGCAGGCTTCCGCGTGCCGCCGGCCGGCTGGTAGAGAAGCTCGGCGAGACGACCGTCCGCACCCCACGTGTGCGCAAGCAGGCCGTCGCCCTCCGCACCCGGGCCGATCACCGCCGCACCCGCCCCGTCGCCGAACAGGACGCATGTCGAGCGGTCGTTCCAGTCGAGAACGCGGCTGAGCACCTCGGCCCCGCAGACGAGGACGTGACGCGCCCGCCCGCTGTCGATCAGCGAGGCGGCGAGCGCATAGCCGTAGAGGAATCCCGAGCACGCGGCCGAGATGTCGAACACCGGGATCTCGCGCAGGCCGATCTTCGGCTGGGCCCAGCAGGCCGTCGACGGGAACACCGTGTCGGGCGTCGCGGTGGCGACGATCAGCACGTCGATCTGGTCGGCGGTCAGGCCCGCGTCCTCGATCGCGCGCCGTGAGGCGTCGGCGACGAGGTCGCTGTTGTCGACACCCTCCGGCGCCACGTGCCGCTCGGAGATGCCGGTCCGGGTCCGGATCCACTCGTCCGACGTGTCGATGCGCTGCTCGAGGTCGCGGTTGGTCAGCACGGGGTCGGGCACGGCGCGGCCGAGTCCGATGATCTTGGCAGGCATGTCCGCTCCTTCCTCGGGCCGGTGCGTGGTCACGATGGCCGCCGGAGCGCGGCGGGCGGCCTATTCTGGACCCTGATTCCACCGCGCGCCTGTCACGAGGCCGTCACGGGCCGTCGCGGTAGAGCTGGATGCCGCGCCGTTCCGTGGCGAATTCGCGCTCGAACCGGTGCCAGGCGTCGAACAGCGGCCCGAGCGGTCGGCCCTCGTCCACGAGCCGGCGCAGGTCCTCGCCTCCCGCGAGAAGGTCGATCGCCGGCCGGTCGCTGACGAACTCGTACGGTTCGGTCCTCCACGCGAACTCATCCGGCGCGGCGGCACGCGCCTCGGCGAGCAGCACGGCGCCGGTCCGCACGGGGCGGAAGCGCCTGCGGTCGACGACGTGGAGCTGGACCCCCTCGCAGCGGCGCCCGGCGTGCTTGTGGAACGTCGGAACGAAGCAGGCCGGCCGGAACCGGACCCCCGGCAGCCTGCGGGCATCGAGCCGTTCGGCAAGCTCCCGCGCGCGCAGCCAGGGCGCGCCGACCAGCTCGAACGGCCGCGTCGTGCCGCGCCCCTCCGACAGGTTCGTTCCCTCGACAAGGCACGTTCCGGGGTAGACCGTCGCCGTGTCCAGTGTCGGCATGTTCGGCGACGGCAGCACCCACGGCAGGCCCGTCTCGTCCCACCACTGCCCGCGCCGCCAGCCGCGCGCGCGCACGATCGTCAGCTCGACGTCGATCCGGCGCCGGCGGTGGGCGAGCCGGCACAGCTCGCCGATCGTCAGGCCGTGACGCGCCGGGACGTTGAGTTCGGAGACGAACGAGTGGCACGTCGGCGCCACCGGTCCGCCCTCGACCGCCAGGCCGCCGAGCGGGTTCGGGCGGTCGGCGACGATCACCCGCACGCCGGCGCGGCCGGCCGGCCCGAGCAGCCGGATCGCCGTGGCCGCGAACGTGTAGTAGCGCGCCCCGACGTCGACCAGGTCGACGACGATCGCGTCGAGTCCGGCCAGCTCGTCGGGCGTCGGCGCCAGCGAGCTTTCATCCTCGCCGTAGAGACTGACGACCGGGAGGCCGGTGACCGGATCGACCGTCTCGCGCACCGGCTCCATGTCCTGCGCACCGCCGGCAATCCCGTGCTCGGGCGCGAACAGCCGCACGACACGCGTTCCGGACACCCCACCGAGCACGGTCGCCGCGTGGCGCAGGCGGCGGTCCACCGCGGCGGGATGGGCGAGCAGGCCGAGGCGCGCGCCGCGGACCAGCCGGGCCTGCTCGCCGCCGAGACGCTCGATGCCCGGGATGACGCTCACCCGGCCGCCCCGACGACCTGGACGACCAGCCGCCGACGCCGCGGGCGGTTGTCCAGCTCGACGAACACGATCTGCTGCCAGGTGCCGCGCACCGGAGCCCCGTCGCGGACGGGCAGCGCGACCGACGGACCGATCAGGGACGCGCGGACGTGGGAATGTCCGTTGCCGTCTCCCCAGCGGGCATCGTGGTGGTACGGCCGGTCCCGCGGCACGAGGCGCTCGAGCGCCTCCGCGAGATCCCGTTCGAGACCGGGCTCGTGTTCGATCGTGGTCAGCGCGCCGGTGGAACCGGGCACCGAGACGACGACGATCCCCTCGCCGATGCCGGACTCCCGCACGATCGCCTCGACGCGGTCGGTCAGATCGTGGATCTCGACGCCGCCGGACGTGTCGAGGGCGATCTCGCCACCGTGCACCCGTGCGACCGGGGTCGGCATCGGCTGCTCAGGCGCGGCCGGCCCGGGGCGGGACCGACCGCGTCGTCGCGGCCCCGTGGTCGTCGAGCGCGCGGCGCCGCCGCTCGTACTCGTCCGCCATCCTCGGGGGAAGGATCGCGGCGGCGAGATCTGCGACCCCCATCACGACGGGCACCAGCCGCGACTCGCGGATCAGCGGGGCCCCCGCCGGCAGGAACGTCGTCAGTCCGACGAGCAGTCCTGCGACGGCGAGCAGCGCACCGATGGCCCCGAGCGCGGCGCCGACGAGCCGATCGACCCACGACACCTGCGCCGCGCGCACGAGCCTCCGCGCGACGAACGCCACGACCGCCGTGGTGAGCAGGCCGGCGGCGAGCACGACGACGAATGCGGTCAGGCGCGCGAGGCGGGCGTCGACGAAGACTCCCGAGAACCAGTCCGGACCCCGCTCGGCGAGTCGGAGCGCCGCGGCCAGGCTGATCGCCAGGCCGGCAAGCCCGATCGCGATACGCACGAATCCGCGAACCAGCCCGTAGAGCACCGCGCCGACGAAGATCGCGGCGATGGTGATGTCGAGCGCGTTCATGATGCGAGAGGATACCGCAGCGGCCGGCGGGGGCGAAACATGCGGCGCGGCCCGCGACCGCGCCGGCTACGTCCGGCGCACGATGACGTACGTGATGTCGTCCTCCTGCGGGCCGAACCGGTCGAGGTCCTCGGCGATGCCGCAGGCGATCGCCTCCGCGCTCTCGTCCTGATGCCTGCGCAGGCAGTCCTCGAGCCTGTGCCGAAAGAACTCGCCTCCGCCGTGGTCGGCCAGACCATCGGTATAGAGCAGCATCACGTCACGCTGGCCCATCAGGTGGATCTCGTTGACACGATAGCCGCGGCCGGGAACCCGGTATACCTCCTCGGTCGGCTCGTCGACCTCCTCCTCCGGCGGCAGCATGCCCAGCGGCGTGTAGACCGTCGCGCAGTCCCGGCTGATGTGGACGAGCCGTTCATGAAGACGCGAGTAGATCACCGGCAGCGGATGTCCGGCCGAGACGAACCGGAACGCGCCGTCTCCGGCAACCTCGCCGTAGAGCATCGTGACGAACTTGCGGATCCCCGTCGACTCGTAGAACCGCTGCTTGAGATGCTGGAACAGGCGCGTGGTGATCTCCCCGTTGATGTCCAGCTCGTAGTAGGTCCCGAGCAGGAACGCCTGATGCAGCATCGCCGTGACGAGCGCGTCGGTGATGCGGTGCCCTGCGGCGTCCGCGAGCAGGATGCCCGAGCGGTCCCGCAGCGTGGCGAGTCGCTCGGCGACGTCGTCCCGGCCCGAGCGACGCGCGTTGGCGATGCGAAGCGGCAGGTCGAACCGCTTCTTGAAGTCGATCCAGACGAGGTGGTCGCCCCCGATCAGCGAGTCGTACAGCGGGCGCGAGACCGCGGCGAGTTCCAGGCCGGGCACTTCCGGCAGTTCGCCCGGGGCCGGCTTGAGCATCCGGGCGATCTCGCGGAAGTTCTCGACTTCCTCGGCGAAGCGGGCCATCGCCTCCGGGGAGACGTCCCACGCGCGCTCCGCTCCCGGCAGCACCGGCGGCGCTTCCCTGCTGTCGTCCCTTTCGTCCATCGCCGCGACCTGCTCTCCGGCCTCCGTGCCCGCGCGGAGGCCGCCCTGGCAGTTGAACAGAATCGGCGGCAGGGCGCAACGACGAGGAGGGACGGCACTCCGGCCGTCCCTCCCGTCGCGGTGTCCCCGCCCTCCCCGTTTCGCGGGGTCACATGCGCAGCGTGTACACGCTGCCCGGTGGCGTCGTCACGAACAGGAAGATCGGCTCCCCTTCCCGCGCGTAGTCGAGCTTCTCGGGCTCCGTGCGCACGGTGACCTCCGGACCCGGAGTCACCGTGATCTTGTCCGGCAGGCGCCGCGCGCAGCCGCGCGGTGCCTCGATGGTGAACGTGCCGAACGGAAGGTCGACGAGGCTGCCGAGCGCGACCCCGTTCTGGAGGATCCGCGGGCGGCACGTGTCGGCGGTCGCCAGCCGGAACGAGAACGTCTCCGTGCCGACGATCACCGGATCCGGCGACTGCCCCGCCTCGAAGCGCAGGGCGAGCCGCGGGACGGCGCCGGTGCTCGACGACAGCGCGTATTCTCCGGGAGGCAGCACGACCCGCACCTCGTGCTCGCCGCGGACGACGCGCTCGGCGAACCGCGTGCGCGCCAGCTCCCACGAGGCGAGATAGAACGGATCGACGCGGCCGCCCGTCCGCTCGAGCACCAGCGAGCGACGCGCATCGGGCCCGAGGTCATCGATCACGAACCGCGTGACCACGCCCGTGCTCCAGAACGTGCGCAGATCGTCGACGACCTGCGGCGTCCGCGCCATCTCGTAGACGACCTCGCGCACCTCGGGAAGCGTCCCGCGCCGCGCGCGGCGCTCGATCTCGACGTCCCACGACGACGGATGCCGGCCGAGGAGTTCGGTCACCTTCTCGAACTCGACGATCGACGCCTCGAGATCGACACCGCGCGCGTGAAGCAGCGCCGCCTGAAGGTGCGCCTTGGCGACCCACTCGCGGATCCGCGACAGCTCGTCGGGATCGTCGATGAACAGCTCGTCCGTCGCCAGGCGGCTGTCCAGCTCGGCCACGTAGTGTTCGACGTCCCACAGTGCCGACTGGACGAGCTCGCGCGAGACCTCGTCACGGTCGAACAGCACCTGATACGCCACGATCGCGCGATAGATGTCCTCGACACGCTCGAGTTCGCTGCGGCGCTGGGGCGTTGCGGTGGCCGGCACGACCAGTGCGGCGATCAGCGCGGCGATCAGGAACCATGCCCGGTGCCCGGTCATCGTCTCAGCTCCCTTGCTCGCGACGACCCGCGAGCTCGATTTCCTCGGCCTTCCGGGGCAACCCGAACTGGCGCAGGATGTTGACGTAGTTCTGCCGGAACGGCTGCAGCTCGTCGCCCTCGAAGCGCGTCCTGGCCTTCTGCCAGGCCTTCTCGGCGTTGACGAGGGCGTTGATCTTGTCGCCGAAGTTGGCCTGGGCGCGGCTCAGGTCGAAGTAGGCGACCTCGTCGCCCTCCCACTCGAAGGCCACCGCCTCCTCGGCGACGTCGAGCGCCTCGCGGAACCGTCCCGACTGGAAGTGGGCGTACGACAGCACGTGCAGGCTCGTCCCGTACTGGACGCGGATCTCCGGATTGTCGGGATCGAGCCGGAACGCCTTGCGCGCGTATTCGACGGCGTCGAGCTTGAACTGGTGCTCGTCCTGGCGGCTGGCGAAATCGGACATCTGCCGGAAGATCTCGGCACGCTCCCGTTGACCCCGCGTCTCGGCGGCCGCCTCCGCGAACGTGTCGAGCACTTCGCGCGGCGTGTGCTCGCCGCCGTTCATCATGTCGAGCGCAATCTGCCACAGCACGCCGGCGCGCGTGTTGCCGTCGTCGAAGCCGACGACCTCGTACAGACGCGCGAAGCGGTCCGCAAACCGGCTGCCGAACCCCATCCGGCATGCCTCGCGCACCCGGACGAGATAGAGCTCGGGAACCTCGGAATGGCGCGCCATCTCGAACGCGCGGTTGGCGTACAGCAGCAGGTACTTGGCGAACGCCGTGAACTCCTCGGAATCGCGCGGTGCGTCCTCGAGTTCCTCGTAGCGCGCCATCAGCGCGCGCAGCATGTGCCAGTTGGCGCGATTCTCCAGCTCGAGGTCCTGGAAGTGGTCCCGGCGCAACTTCTCGTAGTACGCGCTCGCCAGCACGTTGTGCTTGTAGAACGGATCGTCCTGCAGGATCTTCAGGCTGCGCTCCATCGCGCCGACGACGTCCTCCTCGAAGTCGCCGCGGAACGCGTCCGGATCCCGCTTCCAGATCTCGAACTGCGCGTGGCCGCCGATGAATGCGACCAGCGCGTAGTCGGCGCCCGCGAGCGGAAGTCCGGCGGCTTCGAGTTCCGCCTCGTAGCGGCCGGCGTGGTCCGCCGCGGCGTCCCAGTCGCGGGCGTTGTATGCCGTGATCGCGGCATTCTTGACCGCCTCGAGCCGCTCCATCAGCGCGGCGTCAGCCAGCGCGACGCTGCCGGTGATCGCCAGCGCGAGCAGGACGACCATCGTTCCGCGGGAGCGGGCACTCCAGTTGCACGACCTCACGATGCACCTCTCGTCAGCAGTGCGAGCACGCGACGTGCGCTCTCGCCTTCCTCGACCTTGGACGTGACGGGACGCGCCCCCTGGTCCCGCGCGACGAACAGCATCGCCAGTCCGTCGTCCCCCGGGACGAGCACGTGCACCACCCCGTCGCGGTAGCGGATGATCAGTCGATCACCGTCCCGTCTCACCTCGACCACCTCGTCGCCGGGCGAGGCGTCGAGCCGCGGTCGGCGGCGCGCCTCGCGGAGCAGGTCGCTGATCTGCGGCAGCAGCACGTTCCAGCGCGCCGCGTCCGTCGAGCGCTCTCCGAGCTGCTGCACGGAGACCAGCGGCAACCCGTAGCGGCGCGAGAGGGCGGCGCGCACGGACTCGAGCCTCGGGCTGGTCGCCCCCGTCCGCGGACGCCCGGTCGTCCCCACGGGCGCATCGGCCGGGGCCGCGCTGTACTTGAGCCCGGCCGACCCGCCCGCCGCCACGGCGAGGGCCGGAGCGCGCTCCTTCGCGGAGCCCTTGCGCGGCGACGGGACGGCGACGTCCGGGGCGTCGCCGGGATCCGCGTTGACGGTGACCGGAGTGCCGGCCCACGCACCGGAGACCGCCAGCGGCGCCCTCCGGTCTGGACGGGCGGAGTTGCCGCGCGGCACGTCGACGTCCGGAGCCTGTTGCGCCGGGCGGAGCGCGGCGCCGGTGCGCGCCTGGCGGGTCGTCGGCAGCGGCACGGCCGACGGGCGGGCCGCCGGCCGCGGCGTGACCACCTCGACATCCGGAGCGTCCGCCTCGTGGTAGCTGCGTGCGGTCATCCGCGCGACCTCGATCCGCTCGCGCTGCTGCTCGCGGGGCACGGCGCGGGGAACGGGCACCTCGACCTGTGGCTCCTCGCGGGCGAGGCGCGGAGTCGGGGCGTCGTCGGCCCGCACCGCGGCCCGGCGCCGGTCCCGGACCGTGGGCCGCGGGACGTCGGGATCGGGGACCTCCTGCTCGAATCGCGGCGTTGCCAGCTCGCGGGTACGGATCGCGAGCCGCCGTTCGTCACGCCGCTCGCGGGGCAGCTCGATCTCCGGAACGTCCGCGCGCAGCTCGAGCCGCGGTTCGGGCGGCGGCGGCGGCGGCTCCGGTTCGCGACGGGGCCGCGGACGGGGCCGCGGTCGGTCCGGCAGCGGGGGCGGCGGCGGCAGCGTCTCCGGCGGCAGGCGGACGATCTCGATCGGCCGCGGCTCCGGCTCCCGCGGCGGCTTGCGGTTCGGATCGAGACGGATCCACCCCGGCGGGACGAGCAGAAGGCTCGTCACCACCGCCAGCACGAGGCTCAGATACCGCTGCAGCCGCTCGCGGGATGCCTGCTGCCGTGCGTTCATCGCGCCTCGGCCCGCGCTTCCTCGAAGATCACCTGGGGCGTGATGCCGCGGTCGAGACAGGCCATGATCGCGTTGAGTGCCGCTCCGGCGTACGACTCGCGATCGGTGGTGACGTAGACGTCGATGCGCTGGAGGGCGCGCTCGAGCGGCATGCCCGGATGACGGCGGTCGACCCAGTTCTCGATCGCGGTGCCGATGGCACGGTAGGCCTCGACCGAGCTGGGATCGCCGACGGCGATCTCCTCGTGGTCGAGCGCGATCCGCGAATCACGGTAGATCGTGATGTCGAGGCGCTCGCGCTCCTGGGGCCTGGTGGCGACCGCCTGCTCCGCGTCGCGCGGCGGAAGCGCAAGCTTCTCGCGCACGACGCGATCGAACGACGACGCCACCAGGAAGAAGATGATCAGCAGGAAGACGACGTCGACGGCGCCTTCGAAGCCGTCCTCGAGATCGAACGAAAAGGCTGCTCCTCGCCGCATGGCCCGTCACTCCTCAGCGGCCGAACAGGCGCTGGTAGGCGCCGATCAGCTGATCCTCGCGACGCCCGATGGAGTGAATCACCATCGTCTTGAGCATCATCGAGATCGTCTTGACCACGAGGCCGATCACGGTGGTGATCAGCGCGATCTGGATCGACGTCGCCAGTGCGGCCGGCGTGACCGTGTCGCGCTGGGAGATCTCGTAGAAGGCGGCAACCATGCCGACCGCGGTGCCGAGGAAGCCGAGGGCCGGGGCAAGCACCGACGCGAGCGAGAAGTACATCAGGTTGCGCTTGACGCGGTCGAACTCCTCGTCCTGGATCGCCTGCCACACCTTGCCGGGACGATCCGCCGCGAAGCCGTTCTCGGCCAGGAACCGGCGCAGGACGATGCCGAACAGCGTCTGGTCGTCCTCGAGCTGGCGCCTGGTCTCCGCGACGCGCTCCTGGGCGGAGCGGTCCGGGGCTCGCAGGAGCCGTGCCAGAGCCGACGCGCGCTCGCTGTCATAGACGAGCTGGTCCTTGAGCTCGAACAGGTAGTAGTGCAGGAAGACGCCCGCGACGAGCGAGATGATCACGGCGAAGCCGAACATGATCAACGCGTTGACCGGAACCACGAACCGCGTGATCACGCGGGCCAGCAGCTCGACGAGGCTCTCTCCGCGGAGGAACGACAGCCCGAGCAGCGCGGAACCGCTCGCCACGAGGGCGACGAGGAACACGCCGCGCGCGGTACCCTTCTGATGTGCCGATCGACTCATGGTGTGACTCCCTCGATGCAGGGGACCCGGCCGGGCCTGCCGCTCACTCCTCGACCGCCTGCCGGGCGAGGCGCACGACGGTGACGCGATGGACATCCGAGAAGCGACCGTCGGTGGTCGCCGCCCGCACCTCGAGCACGGACGGCCCCTCCGCGCGCAGCGGCGCGTCGGGAACCTCGAACCAGGTGCGGTACGGCATGTCGGCGGCGCCGTCGGGCACGCGCCGGAAGCGCACCAGATCCTCCGGCGCCGCGGGGCGCAGCGTCGCGGTCCGCTCGCCGACGCGCACGCTGTCGACCGGCGCGCCGGAGAAGACCACTCCGGTCACGGTGACGAACTCTCCGGTGACCGACAGCGGCAGCTCGTAGAGCGCGATCAGCGGCTTGACCTCGACCGGACGAACCGGCGTCGGGGTCGGCCCGGCGGCAAGAGCGAACGCGCAGAGCACGCTCGACAGAACGAGGGCGAGTGGTCTGACGTGGCGCACGGTGTCTCTCCTCGTCGGGCTCCGCACAGCCCGCGGTCCCGAGGGCGAATATGGGTTCCGCGCACGCGCCAGCAAGCACGGCAAGTCGCGTTCTCGATAACGTTTACGTACGAGGACCGCGCGCCCGGACGCACCGCCGACAGCCCTGTCCCGGCGCTGACGAATCCGTCGGCGGGTGTTCAGTCTCTCGACACGTGGGGCGGTGCCGTCAGCCGGTGGTGCGGCTCGCCGGCACCAGCTCGATCCGCTGGATCCGCGTCCCGTCGACCGCCGTCGCGACGAGTTCGTGGTCCTTCCCGAACGGGACGCGATCGCCGGCCTCCGGCAGCCGGCCCAGCGCCGCCTGCATCAGGCCGGCGACGGTGCGCACCTCGTCCGGGACCTCCGGCGCGCCGTCGACCAGCGAGACGACGCGATCGACGGCCACGACCGGATCGAGGATGTACCCCCCGCCCGGACGCGGACGGACCTCGTCGACCTCCTCGGAGTCGAACTCGTCACGCAGTTCGCCGACGAGTTCCTCGAGAACGTCCTCGAGGGTCACGATGCCGGCGACGCCGCCGTATTCGTCGAGCACGATCGCCAGGTGGGTCCGCTCGAGCTGGAACCGGCGCAGCAGCCGTTCGAGCGTCATCGTCCCGGGAATCAGCACCGGCCGACGCGCGAGGCGGGCCCAGGCGCCGTCCGGCCTTCCGCCCGCGATCGCGGCGAACAGGTCCTTGACATGCAGCACCCCGACGACCTCGTCGAGACTGCCGCGGTAGACCGGGTAGCGGCTGTACGCCTCCTCGCGCACCGTGGCGAGGACATCGTCGAGCGGTGCGTCCGCATCGAGCGCGACGACGCGCGAGCGGGGGACCATCACGTCCCCCGCCTGGCGTTCCGAGAAGTGGAACAGGTTGTCGAGCAGGTCGGCCTCGCGCGCGGAGAGCGCGCCGTGCGCCATGCTCGCCGCGACGAGCTGCCGGATCTCGTCGCGGCTGTGGGCCGATGCCTCGGTCGTCTGGCCGACCCGGGTCACGCGCATGATGACCTGGGCCGACCCGTTGAGCAGAACCACCAGCGGCCATGCCGCGAGCCGGAACGCGCGGAGCGGCCACGCGATCGCCAGCGAGACGCGCTCGGCGGTCTGGATGGCGAGGGTCTTGGGGACCAGCTCGCCGAGGACCACGTGCAGGAACGTGATCGTGAAGAACGCGAAGCCGACCGACACCGACAGCGACAGCGCGCCGAGCCACGGCTCCGCCGGTGCGAGCAGGCGTTCGAACAGGACGCCGAACGCCGGCTCGCCGAGCCATCCGAGACCGAGCGAGGTCAGCGTGATGCCGACCTGGCAGACCGACAGCGTCTCGTCGAGCCTGCGGGCGAGCCACAGGGCGCTGCGCGCCCGCCGGCTTCCTGCGGCCGCGAGCGCCTCGAGGCGCGCAGGGCGGACCTTGACCAGCGCGAACTCGGCGGCGACGAAGCCCGCGTTGGCGACCACGAGAACGATCGCCGCCACGATGGCAAGGACGATCGTTCCGGGGGATTGGTGGGGGATGTCGTGCATCGGTTGCGGCGGCAAGTCTACCGCGGATCGGGCCCGGTCAACCCCGTGCGGCGAGCGCGGCGGCGACCGCCATCCCGAACGCCGCGGTGGTCGCCACCCCGCAGACGACGGCGGCGAGCTGCCAGAGGCGCTCGCCGAACCTCCCCCCGCCCGGGCCGGCGGCCAGTGCCAGACCGAACAGCAGCCCGCAGACGAATCCCCCGGCGTGAGCGGCGTGGTCGGGCCGCAGGTGCAGCGCGAATCCGAGCAGCGGCAGCACGACGAAGCCGAGCACGGTCCAGCGCAGCATCTCGTCGCGCAGCGCGCGCACCCCGCGCCGATGGCCCCAGGCCAGCCCGAAGCCGATCAGGCCGAAGATCGCTCCCGAGGCGCCGAGCGAGGTGCCGCGGATCAGCAGCGCCGACGCGAGGAAGCCGGCGGCCCCGGACACGACGAACAGCACGACGAACCGGGCGGCCCCGATCTCCTGCTCGACGCGGGGACCGAGCGAGGTGAGCACCCAGAGGTTGAACGCCAGGTGGACGATGCCGGCATGAAGGAACACCGCCGTCAGCAGGCGCCACCAGGCGAATTCCCGGTAGCCGAACGGGACGAGAACCCCGACTCGCAGCAGCAGGTCGAACGGCAGCTCGAACAGCGACTCGAACCCGCCGGCGGCGACGACCAGCGCCGCGAACAGCGTCGCCAGCAGCCCGGCGATCGTCGTGGAGGCGGAACCGAGCGACGGCAGGAAGCCGCGCACGGCGCGCAGCCAGCCGCCGCCGGGGACACCGGCCATCGACGCCCCGCAGCGCTCGCAGCGGGAGCTGCTCCGCGGATTGAGCGTCCCGCACTCGGGGCACATCCTGTGGCGGGCGGCGATCGCGCGCCGCCGATTCTCGCGCTCCGCCTGCACGGCATCGCGGCGACGCCGGATCCGCTCGCGGTACCAGGCGCGCGGACGACGCAGGATCCGCAGCGCGATCAGCAGATCGAGCAGCAGGTCGAGGGTGTCGTCGAGAAAGCGCCGCAGCATCGGCGGTATTATCGAGGCTGCCCGCCGATTCCGACACCGCGCCCAGCGCGACGGAGGCTTCCGATGACGCGCCTCTCCCTGCTCGCCGCGGCGATGCTCGCGGCCGGTGCCGCGCCCGCCGCCGCCGGCCTGTTCGACGTGCCCGACCCGGAGATCGTCTACGAGGGCGCCGCTCCCGGCCTTGCGGCGGGCGTGACGGTGATCCGCAGCGCGCAGGACCTCGAGAAGGTGATCGCGAATCTCGAACCGGCGCCCGATCGGGACCGGCTCGACGTGAAGGACCGCACGCTGCTCCTGGTCGTCGGGCGTCCGCGGGAGAACGCCTGCCGCGAGACGCTGCTCGAGGAGATCTCGACGCGCGGGATCCGGGCGCGCGTGCGCCTGACCGAACGCTTCGCCGAGAAGGGCTGCGCCTGCGCGGGCACGCCCCGCCCGCCGCGCGCGTTTCTCGTCGCGGTCGGACGGATCGTGCGCCGTGCGACGCTGCTGCCGACCGATGCGGTCGTGCCGTGCACGCCGGGACTCGAGCAGGGCGACCACGGCGCGAAGGGTCCCGAGCTGCTGTTCGAGGCGAGCTGGGATGACGACGCCGGAGGACGGATCATCGCCGACGCCGGGGCATGGGCCGAGGCGTGTGCCCGGATGAGCCCCGCCGATCGCTGCCCGGAGATCGACTTCGACATCGAGCGGGTGGTGCTGGTCACCGGCCGCGCGCGCTCGAACGGCTGCCGCGAGACGCGCGTGATCAAGGCCGTGTTCGCTTCCGAGGAGGAGGCCGCGTTCACCGTCGAGGAGATCTACCCGGGCCGCGGGCAGATGTGCACGCAGATCTTCCGCGCGCCGAAGGTGTTCGCCTTCCGCGTGCCGGCCTCCGTGATGCGTGTGCGCGTGACGACCCGGGAGTCGCGTCGCTAGAGGCGATGGCCGGGCACGAACTCGTCCGGGCCCCGGGGCCGCGCGCGGCGCGGGAGTGGCTGCTCGGCGCACTCGAGGCGGAGCTGTCCGCGGAGCGTGCGCTCGAGCCCGGGGCCGCGCCGGTGCGGGTGATCGTCCCGTCGCGCACCTTGCGCGGCGACCTGCTGGCGGACCTGTGCCGGCGACGGAGCCGGCCGGCGGTCGGCCTGGTCGTGCAGACGCTCACGGGAGCCGCCTTCGAGATCCTCGAGCGCGCGGGCAGCCCGCCGCCGCGCGGGGCCGAACTGTTCGAGGTGCTCGTCTGCCGGGCGGCCCGGCGCCACCCGGCGCTGAGCGAGATGCTCGATCGCTGGGAGGCGGCGCGCGGCCAGATCGCGGCCGCGGTCCGCGACCTGCTCGACGCGGGGCTCGCCGATCTGCCGTCCCCCGATCCGCTGCTCGAGCTGGTCGAGGAGACGTGGCCGGCAGGCAGGCGGGCCGAACGCGTCCGTCAGGTGATCGCCTGCGCGTGCGACGTCGCCGCCGGTCTCGCCGCGATCGCGGGCGCCGCCGGCGTGCCGGTCGGTCGCACGAGCGACGCGCTCTCGCACGCCGGCGAGCTGCTCGGCTCCGGCACGCCGGAGCTGTTCCCGGCGCGCCGCGTGTTCGTCTACGGATTCGCCGACGCGACCGGACGGGCCGTCGCACTGCTCGAGCGGCTCGTGCAGCTCGCGCAGGGAACCGTCGTCCTCGACGTCCCGCGGCTCCCCGGCACCGGCTGCGGATCGCCGGAGATCGCCTCCGCGTACACCGCGCGCTTCGAGTCCCATTTCGGCGCCCTCGCCTCGCGCGACGCCCCCGCGGCAGCGCCCGCCCGCCTGACCGAGATCGTCGCGCCCGGCCCCGAAGCGGAGATCCGCGCCATCGCCGACGCGATCCGCGCGCGCCTCGACGCGGGCTGCCCACCCGAGGCGATCGGCGTGGTCTTCCGTCAGCCGACACTCCACGACGGCGCGGCGATCGCACGGCACTTCGGACGGCTCGGGATCCCGTTCACCGCGGAGTCGCTCCCGGCGGCGGCCACGCCCGCCGGACGCCGTGCGGTGGCGCTCGCCGACCTGCTGTCCGCAGGCGGGCGCGCGCCGGTCGACCGCCTGCTCGACGCGCAGGCACGCGAGGAGTTCGCCCCCGGCCTCGGCGACGTGCGGCTCGCGCTGCGCGCCCACGGGATCGTCCGCGTCGGCGCCCTGGCGCAGGTTCACGCCGACACGCTTCCCGGCCCGCCCGACGAGCTCGTCGTCCCGGCTCCGGGCGGAGCCGACACCGACGACGACGCGCGCCGCGTACGGCACCGCAGGGTCTCCCGGCGCTCCGTGGACCGGATCGCGGATCTGGCCCGCTCGCTGACGGCGCTGCTCGCGCACGACCTGCCCGCCCGGGGGCCGGCGCACGCGTTCGTCCGGCCGCTCGTCGGATTCGCGCGCAGCGGGCTGGGCTGGAGCCCGGAACGGTCCGACAGCGCAGGAGCCCTGGCCGCCCTCGAGGCCCTCGAGCGGGACCTTCCCGACGGCATCGCCCTCGAGCGGGACGAGGTGCTTCGCCTCGCGGCAACCGCCCTCGAGCGTTCCGCGCGCGCCACGGCAACCTGCGCGCGGGCCGGCGTCCGCGTGCTCGACGCACTCGCCGCCCGCGGACTCGTGTTCCGGACCCTGTTCGTGCCGCGCATGGTGCGCGACGTGTTCCCGCGGGTGATCGACGACGACCCGATCCTGCCCGACGCCGTGCGGCAGCGTCTCGAGGAGGTCCTTCCCGACATCCCGGTCAAGGCACGCGGGTGGGACGAGGAGCGGCACCTGTTCCGGAGTCTCGCGGCGGCGGCCGACGAGGTCGTCTTCTCGCGCGCGCTGGTCGACCGCGACGGCCGGGAGCGCGCGGAATCTCCGCTGCTCGTCGAGCTGAAGGCGCGGCAGGTCGAACTCGAGGTCGTCGAGGCACGACCGTTCCACGGACTCGGGCAGGACGGTGCGCTGCCCGAGCCGTCGACCGCATTCGAGGCGGCGCTGCTCGCCGGCCTGCACGGACTCGCCGGCGGGGCAGCGCGCGAGCGCCTCGTCGCGGCGGCGCTCGAGGAAGGGTGGGCTCGATGCGCGGGCGACGCGCCGCAGCTCGACCCCGCGCTCGTCGCCTCGGCCCGGGTCGGGGCGGCCCGCGAACTCGACGTGACCCACCACGAGAACGATCTCGGGCCGCTGTTCGGCTTCGTCGGGCGCGTTGCACCGGAGGGCGACCTGCGGGATCGCGACAGGCCGTGGCCGGTGACCACGATCGAGCGCTACGCGGCGTGTCCGTGGCAGGCACTCGTCGGCCGGGTGCTCCGGCTCGGACAGCCGCCCGATCCGCTCGCCTCGGTCGTCGGCCCGACGCGCCGGCTCGTCGGCAGCGTGGTGCACCGGGTCGTCGCCGGCCTTGCCGAGGCAGCTTCGGACGCGCGGACCACGCGCACCCTCGACGAGGTGCTGGCCCGGACTCCGCGCCCGTTGCCGCCGCTCGACGGCGACGCGCTCGAGCGCCGGCTGCTCGAGGCGGCCCGCGACGTGCTGATCGAGGAAGGCCTCGCCCTGCCGGGACTCGAGCGACTCGTCGCGCGCCGCGCCCGGAGCCTGGTCGAGACCGCGTGGCACCGCCTGCGGGAACGCGGGCTCGCGGTCCGCGGAGCCGAAGTCGAAGGCGAGGTCTGCGTGTCGCCACGCGCCGACGAGCGCGTGCTGTTCCGGGCCGACCTTGCCCTGGCGGCGGAGAGCGGCGAGGACGTCCTGCTCGACCTGAAGACCGGCCGTGTGCCGGACGACCTGCGCGGCAAGCGGGCCAACACGGTCGCGAGAAAACTGCTCGCCGCGGCCGCCGCGGGCACGCGGCTGCAGGCCGCCGTCTACGCCCGGGCGCTGGCCGCGGCCGGACGGACGGGACGCGGGGGCTACCTGTACTGCGATCCGGACGATCCTCACGCGGGCGACGCGGCACCGGAACTCGACGCGGCGGACGCAGGCGTTGTGGACGCGCTCGAGCAGGCCGTGCCGCGGCTGCTCGCCGGCATCGATGCCGGGCTGTTCGCCCCGCGGCTGATCGACGTGATGCGCGACGACACGAGCGAGCCGCGACTGTGCAAGGTCTGCGACGTGCGCCAGGCCTGCCGCCAGGGCGACTCGTCGGCGACGGTCCGGCTGCGCTGGTGGCTCGATGCACCCCGGCGCGGCGCACGCGATCCCCACCCGCGGCTGCGCGCCGTGCTCGGGCGGACGGACCGATGAGCGACGCGCGGGAGCAACGGCGCCGTGCGACGCCCGACGACGACGCGACGGCACGTCGCCTCGCCTGCACCGAGTTCCGCAGGCCGCTGCTGGTCGAGGCCGGAGCGGGAACCGGAAAGACGACGACGCTGGTCCAGCGGATCGTCTGCTGGGCCGTGGGCCCCGGCTGGGACCTGTCCGCGGCGTGGCTGGCCGGGCAGGGCGGCACCGTCGACGACGAACGGATCGCCGGGCGCGTTCTCGAGCGGGTCGTCGCGATCACGTTCACCGAGGCGGCGGCCGCCGAGATGGCCCGGCGCACCGGAGCGATGCTCGGCGGACTCGCGCGCGGCGAACGGCCGCGGCACCTGCCCGAGGGCGTGCTGCCCGGCGACGCCGAGGACGTCGCGCGGCGCGCGCGTGCGCTCGCCGGCGTGATCGACCGGCTCGTCGTGCGCACGATTCATGGCTTCTGCCGGAGGCTTCTCTCGCGGCATGCGATCGAGGCGGGGCTCGCCCCCGGGTTCGCGGTCGATGCCGACCTGTCGCGGATCTCGGCGCTGGCGCACGAACTCGTCGCCGAACGCGCTCCGGAGCTGCTTGCCGACGACGACGCGGTGTCCCGGCTCGATGCGCTGTTCGCGCACGGGATCGACCTCGAGGACATCGAGCGGGCTCTCGTCGCGCTGACCGCCGCCGACGAACCCGCGGAGCGCCTGCTCCGTCCCGACGAACAGGCCGCGGTCGACACCCTGCGCAGCGCGCTGCTCGACGCGGGGCGCGCGCTCGACGAGGTCGTCGCCCCGCTGCGGGAGGCGCGCGGCGGGCGGCGCGTCAAGGACGAGCTTGCCGCGCGGGAACTCGCCGACCTGCTTGAGGCGCTCGGGACGGTGCGACCCGACGCACCGGACGCGTTCGAGCGGATCGTCGCGGCAGCGAGCGCGTGCGAGACGCTGCCCGGGTGCCTCGCGACGTGGTCGTCGCGTCCCGACAGGATGAGCGGCACGGCCCGCAAGGCACTCGGCGAGCAGGCCCTCGCGCGTCTGCCCGAGCCGGCGCTTCGCTTCCGCGGACTGCTCGACGACGTGCGCCGGCTGCGTCCCGACCTCGCGCGCGCCGCACGCGAGCTGCTCGCCCCGCTGCTCGAGGAACTCGAGCTGCGCGTGGCGCACGCCGGTCTCGCCGGCTTCGACACCCTGCTCGCCCGCACCGCCGAGCTGCTGTCCGACGCGCGCATCGCGGCCGAGGTGCGCGGCCGCATCGACCAGCTGCTGGTCGACGAAGTCCAGGATACCGACGCGCTCCAGTACGAGATCGTCCGCCGGCTCGCCCTCGACGGCGCGGACGAGAGCCGGCCGGGGCTGTTCGTCGTCGGCGATCCGAAGCAGTCGATCTACGCCTTCCGCGGGGCCGATCTCGCCGCCTACGACGAGTTTCGCGAGCTGATCGTCGAGGAGGGCGGCGCGCGGCACCGGCTGTGCGTCAACTTCCGTTCGCGCCGGCGGATCCTCGACGAGGTCGAGCGGCTGCTCGCCCCGGTGATGCGCGAACGGAAAGGCGTCCAGCCCGGCTTCGAGCCGCTGCACGCCGGCCGAACCGACGGGGCCGCTCCCGGCGAGGTCGAGTACTGGGTCTGCTGGCAGGCCGACGAGAACGGACGCGCCGCCCCGGAGAACACGCGCGCGGCCGAGGCGGTCGAGCTCGAGGCGAGGACGATCGCGCGGGACATCCGCGACCGGCACGGGGCGGGCACGCCGTGGAGCGCGTTCGCGATCCTGCTGCGGAGCGGGTCGGACATCGACGTCTACCTGCAGGCACTGCGCGACGAGGACGTGCCGTACGCGGTCACGCGCGACCGCAACTACTTCCGGCGGCGCGAGGTCATCGACGCGGCGGCGCTCGTGCGGGCGGTCGTCGACCCGTCCGACAGCCTGGCGCTGGTCGCGACCCTGCGCTCGGTGGCCGGCGGACTGCCCGACGCGGCGCTTCTCCCGCTGTGGGACGAGAACCTGCCGGCGATCGCGTCGCGGATCGGACCGGACGATCCGGCGGCACTCGACGCGGCACTGGCGGCGGTCCGGCGTGCCGCCGCACGCGTCGACGCCCTCGCCCCCGGAATACCCGGGATCGAACGGCTCGGGCACTGGCCGTCGGGCGTGTCCGCCGCGCTGACGCATCTCGCCGAGCTGCGGACGTCGTTTCGCGTCGATCCGCCCGAGGTGTTCGTCGAGAAGCTGCGCGCGCTGAGCCTGCTCGAGCCGCTCGAGGGCAGCCGCTACCTCGGCGCGTTCCGCCTGGCGAATCTCGAGCGGCTGTTCGACGACGTGCTCGCCGCGCTGGGGGACGAACGGGCCGACCCCGAGACGCTGCTGCGCACGCTGCGCCGCAGCGTCGCGGAGCTGCTCGAGGCCGAGGAGGCGCGCCCCGAGGCCGCGGCACGCGAGGCCGTCACGGTGACGACGATCCACGGCGCCAAGGGGCTTGGCTTCGACCACGTGTACGTCGCGCAGCTCCAGCACGGGCGGCGTGCGCGCGGGGGGGCCGACGGGTCGACCCGGGTCCGGCGACGGGCCCGCTGCCGCGGCGTCGAGCTGTTCGGCGAACCGGACGCGGGAGCGCTGCTGGCACGGCTCCAGGAGCGGGACGCGGCCGACGCCGAGCGGGCGCGCCTGCTGTACGTGGCGACGACGCGCGCGAAGGAGCGGCTGGTGCTCTGCGCGACACCGCACGGCGGGAACGCCGGCCGCGACGAGTCGCTGCTCGGCGCGATCCGCCCCGTCCTCGACGACGAACCGCTCGACGCGCGCTGGAAGGAGGCGCGGGCGGCGGGGACCTCGGTGGTCCACGACGGACCGCGGAGCTGGCGTTTCCCGGCCCTCGACAGGCGGACCCCGCGGCGGACGCCGGCCCGGACGGCGCGGCCGGACCGCGAACCGCCGGTCGACGCGTGGCTCGAGAGCGCCGACCGGCTTGCCGCCGCGCGCCGCGCCGCCGCAGCGCACGAGAGACGGCCGGTCGGCGCGCCGCTCTCCGAGGAGGCGCACGCGCTGCTGCGCGAACAGCTTGCCGCCCGCGACGAGTCGGACTCGGGGCTCCCGGAAGTCGTCGCGCCGGACGACGCGGAGCGGGTCGCGCGCGCCGCCGGCACGCTCGTCCATCGGGCGCTCGAGCGCCTGCCGCTCGGCGAACCGCTGCACCGGGCGCTCGCGCGGGAGATCGCCCGGCTGCCGCAGGCCGCCACGGCCCTCGGCCTGCCCGACCCGATCGCGGAGCGGGCCGCCGACCGTGCCGCGGAGCTGCTCGAGCGCTTCGCGGGCGGGCCGCTCGGCGCGCTGTTCGAGCGGATCGCGCCGCATGTCGTCGGACGCGAGGTCCCGCTGGTCGTGCCGCCCGCCCCGCAGGACGCATCCGGTCCGGTGGGGTACCGTGCCGGGGTGATCGACCTGCTCTATCGCGATCCGGACAGCGGCGACCTGGTCGTCGCCGACTACAAGACCGACGAGACGCCCGACGCGCGCGCGCTCGACCGGCGCGCGACCGCGTACGCGCCGCAGGTCGGCGCCTACCGCGACGCGCTCGAACGGCTCGCGGCGCCTGGACGCACCGTGCGCGCCGAGCTGTGGTTCCTCGCCGCCGGCGAGCGCCGGGAGATCGCGCGATGAGACGCCTGCGACTCGCGATCGCCGCCGAGGAGTCCGCCGGGGTCAAGCTGGTCCGCGCCCTCGCCGCGGGGGAGCACGAGATCGTGCGCGTCTTCTGCTCCCCGAGCGACGCGGCCGTCCGGGGCGCGACCGTCGACCGCGTGGCGCGCGGACTCGACCTGCCTGTCGAGCCGGCGCGCCGCGTGCGCGATCCTGCGCTGGCGACGGAGCTGCGCGAGGTGGGCGTCGATCTGCTGATCAACGCCCACTCCCTGTACATCCTCGCTGCCGAGGTCGTCGCC
>RFIB01000165.1 GCA_003695625.1 Acidobacteriota bacterium
CCCGGTCCGCTCGACGTCCCGCCCGTCCGGGCGTGGGGGGCGGGGCGTGGGACCTCCGCCTCCGGGGAGTGCGCGCGCCGCGCGCCTCCGCGAACAGGAAGGTCCTACGCCGGTCGATGCGATATGTCAACGGGAGCGAGAGCAGGGGCACGGCGAACACCGCGGGCGTCTGCCCCCCTACACGACACGGCCCTCGATGACGAAGCGGGCGGCGGCCTCGCCCATGGCGACGCCGCGCGCCGCGGCCTTGCCGAAGGCGATCCCGTCGAGAGCGTTGCCGGCGACGAACAGTCCCGGCATCGCGGCTGCGCGGCGCTCGATCGCGGCGACGCGCTCGCGGTGGCCGATCTCGTACTGCGGGATCGCGCGCGGCCAGCGCGCGACGCGCGCGAACACCGGCTCGGCGGTCACGCCGAGCAGGCGCGCGAGATCGGCCCGGGTCTGCTCGATCGCCCGCCCCTCGTCCCACGAGCCGACCTCGCGGTCGACCGCGCCGCCGAGCATCGCGCGCACCAGCACGTGTCCTTCCGGGGCGCGCCCGGGAAAGATGAAGCTGTCCCACAGGCAGCCGAGGATGCGATAGCCCTCGCCGCGCGGAATCAGCACGCCGAATCCGCGCGGCACGCCGGGCGCCTGTTCGCGCCGCCAGCCGAGGGCGACGACGGTCACCGGCGGGCAGTCGATCCCGCCGAGCAGCCGGGCGAGTTCGCGATCGGCGTCCTGGACGAGCGGCGCCATCGCCCACGGCTCGCCGGCGAGCACCACCGCGTCGGCCTCGAGCGCCGGTCCCGGCTCGCGCTCGACGACGAACCCGCCGCCCGCCCGCGGCCGGACCGCCTGCGCGGTCACTCCGGTCTCGACGCGCAGTCCGGGCGTGCGCGCGAGCGCGCGCGGCAGCGCGGCGAGCCCGCCGTCGAACGACGTCAGCCAGCCCGCCGGACCGGCCGGACCGCCGACCGTCTGCCCCGAGGACTTCGCCGCCCGCCGCCGGGCGATCAGCGCGCGCACCAGCGAGCCGTGCTCGGACTCCATCTGCGCCATCTTCGGGAACGACGCCGGCAGCGACAGGCGCTTCGCGTCGCCGGCGAACACGCCGAGCACCATCGGCGCGATCAGCCGGTCGGCCGCCTGGCGACCGAGCCGGCGGCGCGCGAACTGCCACACCGACTCGTCGCCGGTGTCGTGGTCCCGTCCCGGAATCACCGGCTCGAGCGCGATCCGCAGCAGGCCCAGCGGCCCGAGGATCCCCGAGCGCACGAAGCGGACCGGATGCGCCGCGATCTCGCGCATCGTCCCGCCACGGACCAGGTAGCGATGCGCCGCCGCCTCGTCGGCGGGCCGCCGCTCGAGCCCCGCCGCCGCGATCAGCCGGTCGAGCGCCGGTTCGTTGTCGAGAAAGCCGGTCGGCCCCTCCTCGACCAGCCAGCCGTCCTCGCGTGCGGTGCGCACCTTGCCGCCGACGTCGGCGTCGCGCTCGAGCACGACGACGTCGAGCCCGCCGGGCACCTCCGCGGCGCGGTCGGCGGCCGCGCGGGCCGCGGCGAGTCCCGAGATGCCGCCGCCGATGACGACGAGGCGCCGCATCGCCCGCTACACCGTGCGGCTGAAGATCGGCGAGTCGCCCTTCTCGTGCTTGTCGCGCCAGTACGTGTCGAAGCACATCGCCAGGTTGCGGATGAACAGCTCGCCGGCCGGCGTCGCCTCGATCACGTCGTCGCCGATCGTCACCAGGCCGTTGTCGGCGTGCGCGGCGAGACGGCGCAGGTCCTCGGCGAAGTGCTCGTCGAAGGCGATCCCGAACCGGCGCTCGATCTCGCGCTTGTCGACGCGGAAGTTGCACATCAGCTCGTGGATCACGTCGCGGCGCAGCTCGTCCTCGTCGCTGCGCACGATGCCGCGCTCGACCGGGAGCCGCCCGGCCTCGATCGCCTTCTGGTACTGGCTGAGCTTCTTGAGGTTCTGCACGTAGGCGCGGCGCACGTCGCCGATCGCCGAGATGCCGAGGCCGATCACGTCGGTCGCCGGGATCACCGTGTAGCCCTGGAAGTTGCGCCGCAGGCGTCCCTCGCGCTTGGCCAGCGCGAGCTCGTCGTCCGGACGCGCGAAGTGGTCCATGCCGATCGGCTCGTAGCCGGCCTCGAGGAACCGCTCGCGGGCGACCGCGAACAGCTCGAACTTGACCTCGCGCGACGGCAGCGAGTTCTCGTCGAGCTTCTTCTGGTGGCCGCGGATCCACGGCACGTAGGCGAACGAGTAGACCGCCGACCGGTCGGCGCCGAGGCGGATCACCTCCTCGACGCTGCGCTCGAACGTCTCCGGCCGCTGGTAGGGCAGGCCGTAGATCAGGTCGATGTTGGTTCCGGAAAACCCGCGCCGGCGCGCGTGCTCGACCAGCGCCGCGGTCTGCTCGACGGACTGCACCCTCCCGACCGCCTGCTGGACCTCCGGCGTGAAGTCCTGCACGCCCATCGAGATGCGGTTGAAGCCCAGGTCGGCGAGCACGTCGATGTGCTCGGCCGTGGTCACGCGCGGGTCGACCTCGACCGCCAGCTCCGCGCCGTCGACCGGCGTGAACCGCGCGAGCAGGTGCTCGAGCAGCGCCGCGAGATCGCGCGGCGCGTGATAGGTCGGTGTCCCGCCGCCGAGGTGGAGCTGGCTGACCCTGCGCCGGTCCGGCAGCCGCTCGGCGAGCATGTCGATCTCGCGCTCGAGCAGCTCGATGTACGGCGCCGCGCGCTCCTTGTGCGGGGTGATGATCACGTGGCAGCCGCAGAACAGGCAGCGCTCCTCGCAGAACGGCAGATGCACGTACAGCGAGAGCGGCTCGTCCGCGTGCCTGTTGGCCTCGCCGAGGTGGCGCTCGTAGAGCGCCGCGTCGACGCTCTCGTCGAACTCGACGGCGGTCGGGTAGCTGGTGTAGCGCGGCCCCGGCTGATCGTAGCGCGCCAGCAGCTCCGCCGTCACCTGGCGCGCCACCGGTCGCTGGTCGTCCTTTCTGCGGTTCATGAATCCTCCAGCCGTTCCGCGTGCACGGTCTCGATCAGCGCGTGCACCGAGTCGATCGGCGCGTCCGGCAGGATACCGTGGCCGAGGTTGACAACATGCCCGCGGGCCGGGACCGACGCCAGCAGCTCGCGGGCCGCCCGGCGGGTGATCTCCGGTCCCGCGGCGAGGATCGCCGGATCGAGATTGCCCTGCACGGCGCGCTGCGGCCCGGCCAGCTCGCGCACCTGCGCCAGCTCGAGCCGCCAGTCGCAGGCCAGCGCCTCGCACGGCAGCGCGGCGTAGTCGGCGATCAGGTGCGGCGCGTCGTTGACGAACAGGATCCGCGGCACGCCGGCCTGGCCGACGCGCTCGAGCAGCGCGGCGAGGTGCGGCCGCACGTGGGCCAGCCAGTCGCGCCGTGCGAGCAGCCCGGCCCAGGTGTCGAACACCTGCACCGCGTCGGCGCCGGCGCGGGCCTGCTCGATCAGGTAGTCCGCCGACAGCCGCGCGAGCCGCGCGAGCAGCCGGTCGAACAGCTCCGGGTCGCGGGCGAGCAGCGCCCGCAGCGCCGGGAACGCCCCGCGGCTGCCCTGCCCCTCGACCAGGTAGGCGGCGAGCGACAGCGGCGCGCCGGCGAAGCCGAGCAGCGCGGTCTCCGCGGGCAGCTCGGCGCGCACCAGGCGCAGCGCCGCCGGCACCTCGGGTGCGATCTCCTCGGGCGCGGGATCGCGCAGGGCGTCGACCTGCCGCGCGGTGCGCACCGGTTCGGCGACGACCGGTCCCGGATCGAAGCGGAAGTCGACGCCGAGCGCGGCGAGCGGGCTCATCAGGTCGGCGAAGATGATCGCCGCGTCGAGCGGGAAGCGCCGGATCGGCTGCAGCGTCACCTCGGCGGCCAGCTCGGGCGAGGCGCAGAGCTGCTCGAACGTGTACTTCTCGCGCAGCGCGCGGTACTCGGGCAGATAGCGCCCGGCCTGGCGCATGATCCACAGCGGCCGGCGGGGCGTCGGCCGGCAGGCCAGCGCGTCGACGAGCAGGCGGCGTGTCATCGTGTCTCCTCGGGAGCCAGCGTCAGCCGGTAGCCGACGCCGCGGACGGTGTGGATGTGGCGCGGCGATTCGGGATCCGGCTCGAAGCGCCGGCGCAGCCGCACGATGAAGTTGTCGATCGTCCGGGTCGACGGGAACACGTCGTAGCCCCAGACCTTCTCGAGGATCTCCTCGCGCGAGACGACCTCGCCGGCGCGCTCGGCGAGCGCCTTGAGGATCATCGCCTCCTTCTGGGTCAGTGCGTGCTCGCGCCCGTCCCAGCCGCGCGCCTGGTACGAGCCGAAGTCGACCGTGTTGCCGCCGAAGGCGAGCGTCGTCCCGCCGGGAGGCGGTTCGCGGTACCACGTCCGGCGGCGCAGGATCGCGCCGACGCGCAGCAGCAGCTCGCGCAGGTGGAACGGCTTGGTCAGGTAGTCGTCGCCGCCGGACTCGAGCCCGCGGATGCGGTCCTCGGGCGTGCTGCGCGCCGTCAGGAACAGCACCGGGACCTGGCGCCCCTCCTCGCGCAGCGTCTCGCACAGCGTGAAGCCGTCCATGCCGGGCAGCATCACGTCGAGCACGATCAGGTCGTACTCGCCGGTCCGCGCCATCTCGAGACCCGCCAGGCCGTCGTGGGCCACGTCGACCGCGTGACCGTCGAGCTCGAGGTTCTCGCGGATCCCCGAGGCGAGATGCCGCTCGTCCTCGACGACCAGGATCCGCGCTCCGCCTGCGCTGCTCATCGTCCCTCCGCCGCACGCCAGTGCACCGTGAAGCGCGCTCCGCGGCCCGGCCCGTCGCTCGCGGCCTCGACGCGCCCGCCGTCGAGTTCGACGAAGCGCCGCACCAGGTAGAGTCCGAGCCCCGAGCCGCGGCTGCGCCGCTGCAGCTCGTCGCCCGGGCGATAGAACTTCAGGAACAGGTTCGGCCCCTCGGCCGGATCGAAGCCGACCCCGTCGTCGACGACCGACACCCGCACCATCGCGCCATCGCGGGCGGCCTCGATCCGCACGGTGCTCCCCGCGCCGGACTCGGCCGCCTTGAGCGCGTTGTCGAGCAGGTTGCGCAGCACCGAGTGCATCGCCGAGCGGTCGGCCTCGACGACGAGGTCGTCGGGCACGTCGCAGACCAGCTCCACACCGGCCTCCTCGGCCCGGACGCGTGCCTCGTCGACCACGGCCTTCGCCATCTCGGCGACCGGGATCCGCTCCGGCATGCGCGGCAGCGCCCCCTCCTCGATGCGCGCCGCATCGAGGATGTTGACGACCATCGACTCGAGCCGGTCGATGTCCTGCACGAGGCGTCGCACGATCCGCCGGCGCATCTCCTCGGGCGGATCGCGGTCGAGCAGCGTCTCGGCGGCAAGGCGCATCGAGGCGACGGGGCTCTTGAACTCGTGCGAGACCGCGGCGACGAAGTTCTGCTGCCGGCGGCGCAGCGCCGCGTCCTGACGCATCGCCCGGGCGAGCACCGCGACCCCGGCGAGCAGCACGAGCAGGAAGAACGACCCTTCCCACGCGTAGCGGTTGATCCGGCTGCGGCGCGTCTCGTGCAGCCGCGCTTCCGCCTCCGGTGCGATCGAGACGGTGCCGTCCTCGGCGATGACGAGATCGTCGAACAGGGCGATCACGTCGTCGCGCGGCATCCCGCGCTCGATCAGCCGGCGCGCGGCCTCCGCGTCGCGGGCATGGTGCTCGAGCACCTGTCGTTCGACACGGGTGGTAAACTCGATCTCGTCGAAGATCCACCACACGACCTGTGCCGCGCAGACCGCCAGCAGCAGCAGGAACCCGATCTGGAGCGCCCGCTCCGGTTCGACACGACGCTCCGGGCGGTGCGTCGCGGTCCTGCCGCCGCTCGCGGTCACCCCAGCACTCCCCGCAACGCCTGCTCGAGGCGCCCGAGATGCTCCGCGGTGTGGGCCAGCGAGAGGAAGCCGACCTCGTAGGCCGACGGCGCGAGGTTGATCCCGCGCTCGAGCAGCCCGTGGAAGATCGGGCGGTAGCGTTCGGCGGCCTCCGGCGCGATCGACTCGGCACGGCGCGGCGGCTCGCCCGGCTGCAGGGACATCCAGAAGATCGAGCCGACGCGCACGAGACGGGCCGGCGGGTCGGCCTGCTCGAGCAGCGGCGCGATCCGGCGCTCGAGTTCCGCGCCGAGCCGTTCGAGCCGGTCCCAGGCGTTCTCGCGCTCGAGGATCTCGAGAGTCTTCGCCCCGGCGGTCATCGCGACGGGATTGCCCGACAGGGTGCCGGCCTGGTAGACCGGGCCGAGCGGGGCGAGGCGCTCCATCAGCTCGCGCCTCCCGCCGAATGCGCCGACCGGCATCCCGCCGCCGATCACCTTGCCGAACGTCGCCAGGTCCGGCGTGATCCCGTACAGCTCGGCGGCCCCGCCGCGGGCCACCCGGAAGCCCGAGATCACCTCGTCGAAGATCAGCAGTGCGCCGTGCCGCGCCGTCAGCTCGCGCAGCAGCGCGAGGAACTCGCGGCGCTGCACGAGCAGGCCGTTGTTCGCCGGAATCGGCTCGATGATCACGGCGGCGATCTCGTCGCCCCGCTCGTCGAACAGTCGGGCGATCGCCTCGGAGTCGTCGAGCGGCAGCACGGCGGTCAGCCCCGCGAACGCCCCGGGCACGCCGGCCGACGACGGCTGGCCGAAGGTGACCAGCCCGGAGCCGGCGGCGACGAGCAGGTGGTCGACGTGCCCGTGGTAGCAGCCGGAGAACTTGACGACCAGATCGCGGCCCGTCGCACCGCGCGCGAGCCGGATCGCGCTCATCACCGCCTCGGTGCCCGACGAGACGAACCGGACCAGGTCGATTCCCGGGTAGGCGGCAGTGACCCGCTCGCCGAGCTCGATCTCCGCCTCGCACGGGGCGCCGAAGCTCAGCCCGCGCGCGACCGCCGCGCCGACAGCCTCGACCACCTCGGGGTGGGCATGGCCGAGGATCAGCGGCCCCCAGCTCATCATGAAGTCGACGTAGCGCCGGCCGTCGACGTCCTCGAGCTCGGCTCCCTCGCCGCGGCGGATCACGTGCGGCGTGCCGCCGACGGCACGGAACGCGCGCACCGGCGAATTGACCCCGCCGGGCAGGACGCGCCGGGCGCGCTCGAACAGTTCGGACGAACGGGTTCCGGTGGTCATCGCATGTCTCTCCGCGCGCGCCGATCGCCGCGGGCCGTCACACCGCAGGCCCGCTCCAGCGCGTCGATCATCTCCTCGAGTCCCGGACGCGACGCCTCGGCCGCCACCCGCCACCCGCGGGCGCGGATCGCGGCGCTGGTCGTCGGACCGATCGACACCAGTCGCAGCCGCCCGGCATCGCGCATCCGGTTGTCGAGCCCCTCGACGGCCGAGGGACTCGCCAGCAGGGCGGCGCCGGCACCGACGCGTTCGGGGTCGTCCTTCGCGGCCTGCGGGGCGACCGGCACCGTACGGTAGACCGCGAGCCGGACAACGTCCACGCCGCGCGGAGCGAGCGCGCTCTCGAGCGCGCGCCGCGCCCGGTCGGCGCCCGGCGCGACGACGCGCCCGCCCGCCGCGAGCTGCGGGTCCTCACGCAGCAGCGCGGCCAGCGCATCGCCGGTCTCGCGGGCAGGCACGAGGTCGACCCGTCCGAAGGCGCTGCGCGCCGCGTCCGCCGTCGCGTGCCCGACCGCGGCGATCCGCGTCACGGGCGGCGGCGCGGCGCCGTCGAGCAGCGCGGCGACACGCTCGACGGCCCGGGGGGAGGTCAGCGCGAGCACCGCCGCGCCGTCGAGCGCCGAGCGCAGCGCGGCGCGCAGCTCCGGTCCGTCGAGCGGCTCGATCGCCAGGCACGGGTAGACGATCGCGCGCCAGCCGCGGTCCGCCAGCGCGGCGACCCACCGCTCCGCGTCCTCCGCGGGCCGCGTGACGAGCACGGCCGGCCTGTCGCCCCGCGCGTTCATCGTCCGTCCGTCGCCTCCCCGCCGGCGGTCAGCTCGCGCCACACCGCGTCGACGAGCGCCAGCGGGTCGTCCCCGTCGGCCCGCGCACGCCGCAGCCGACCGCCACGCTCGAGCACGGCGCGCAGAGTGAACGTTCCGTCGGTCGCGGCGACGCACCACGCACCGAACGGGACCTGGCAGCCTCCTTCGACACGTGCGAGCAGCTCGCGCTCGGCGCGCACCGCGCGGTGCGCCTCGCGGTCGTCGATCGCCTCGATCGCCTCGCGCACGCCGGCGTCGTCGGCCCGGACCTGGAGCGCAAGCGCGCCCTGGCTCGGCGCGGGGACGAACACCTCGGGGTCGAGCCGGCGCTCGACCAGCCCGCTCCGATCGAGCGCCAGCTCCGGGTCGTCCTGCGCGGCGCGGTCGATCCGGTCGAGTCCCGCCGCCGCGAGCACGACGGCATCGAACGTGCCGTCGAGGGCGCGCGCCACCCGCGTCGGCAGGTTGCCGCGCAGCAGGCCGATCTCGACGTCGGGGCGCAGCGCGCGCCACAGCGCGGTGCGGCGCGCGGACGCCGTGCCGAGCCGCGCCCCGCGGCGCAGCGCCCCGCCCTCGTCGAGCGCGTCGGGCCGGGCGAGCAGCCGGTCGGCGGGGTCGACACGCTCGGGAACCGCGGCGACGACGAGCCCGTCGGGACTCTTCGACGGCAGGTCCTTGTACGAGTGCACGGCGACGTCGATCCGGCGCTCGACGAGCGCGTTCTCGATCTCCGCGGAGAACACGCCCTGCGTGCCGACCTGCGCGAACGCGCGGTCCTGCACGCGGTCGCCGCTCGTCCTGATGACGACGATCTCCGGCTCGTGGCCGTCCCGTTCGAGCCGCCGTGCGACCCAGCGCGCCTGGATCATCGCCAGACGGCTGCCGCGCGTTCCCAGCCTGAGCTTCACGGAAGGTCCTCCTCGTCCCGCACGACCGCCGGCGCCCCGGAGGCCGCTTCCGCGGCCCGGGACAGCTCGTCGGCCAGATCGCGATCCAGACCGGCGAGAAACCGGTCGACCGCCTCGTTGCCGGCGTGCCGCGCCAGCGCGCGCAGCCCGGCGGTCGGGATGTGCGCGAAGCGGCGCGCGAGCATCTCCGCCCAGCGCCGGACGGCGCGCTGCTCGTCCTCGCCGAGGCCGCGCAGCTCCTTGCGCAGCAGCCGGTCGACGCCCTCGGTGGCGGTCGCGCGGTAGCGGCGCTGGAGCGCCGCGAGCACCGGCGCAAGGTGCCGCTCGACGATCCGGTGGCGCAGCTCCTCGAGCGCCTCGTCGACGATCGTCCGCGCGTCGGCCAGCTCGACCAGCCGGTCGCGGCGGTTCTCCTCCGCGATGGCGATGATCTGGTTCATCCCGACGCGCTCGATCCCGACGCGCGCCGCATCCTCGGGGTCCACGTCCGGCGGCACCGCCATGTCGACCACCAGCGGCGCCTCGCCCGACGGGGCGCGCGCGGCCAGCCGCTCGAGGGCGGCGCGGTCGAGCACCGGGTCGGGCGACGAGGTCGCCGAGATCACCGCCTCGACCGCCGCGGGCTGCTCGCGAAAGCGGTCGAGCGGCACGGCGCGACCGCCGACCTCGCGGGCGAGCGCCTCGGCCCGCGAGAGCGTCCGGTTGACGACGACGATCTCCGCACCGTCAGCGGCCAGCTCGCGGCAGGCGCGCTCGGTCATCGGCGAGACCCCGATCGCGGCCACGGCACCCGGCGTGCGGGCCAGGCGTTCGCGGATCCGGTCGAAGGCGATCTCGGCAAGCGAGACGCGCCGCTCGCCGACGTGCGTGTCGCGGTGCACCCGGGCGGCGACCCGCAGGGCGTGCTCGAACAGCAGCTCGAGGCGGCTGCCGACCAGACCCAGCGAGCGGGCCAGGTCGTACGCCGCGCGGACCTGCCCGGCGATCTCGGTCTCCCCGGGGCGCGCCGAGTCGAGCCCGGCGGCGACCAGCAGCAGGTGCTCGGCCGCCCCCTCGCCGGCCCAGGCGCGGAGGGCCCGCTCGGCCTCGCCCGGTGCCGGATCGCGCCCGGTCAGCTCGCGGTAGACGCGGGCGCGGTACGGGCCGATCGCCTCGCCCGGCGGGACGACGAACGCCAGCTCGACCCGGCTGCACGTGGCGAGGTAGGCCAGCTCGGCCACGCCGAGGGCGCGGGCCAGGGCCGGCAGACGCCCGGCCCGCTCCGGCTCGGGGATCGTGAACCGGGCCAGCGCGTCCGCGCCGCCGTTGCGCCAGGAGAGTCCGACCAGTCCGATACGTTCCATGGTGGCCTCTAGGTAGCACGTCCGGGCAAGGCGAGTGTCACGGTTTCGTCAACGGACCGGGAACACGCCCGACGGCCGCCCCGCGAGCCCCTTGCGGCTCAGTCGCTTGGCAGCCGAGCCCGGCGATCCCAGAATGAGTGCGCCATGGCCCGATCCGGTGCGGTCAAGACGCTCGACGAGCTGCTGCGCCGGCACGCCAGGCCGGCCGGCGAACTGGCCGTGCCCGAGCCGGAGCGCGGCGAGGGGGTGCTGCGCTGCGTCGCCTGCGCCCACCGCTGCCTGCTCAAGCCGGGCCGCGCCGGGATCTGCAAGGTGCGCTTCAACGAGGGCGGGCAGCTCTTCGTGCCGTTCGGATACGTCGCCGGCGGCCTGGCCGTCGATCCGATCGAGAAGAAGCCGTTCTTCCACGTGCTGCCCGGCGAGGGGGCGCTCTCGTTCGGGATGCTCGGCTGCGACCTGCACTGCCCGTACTGCCAGAACTGGCAGACCTCCCAGACGATTCGCGACGAGCGGGCCGGGAGCCCGATCCTGCCGATCGGTCCCGAGCAGATCGTCGAGGCCGCGGCGCGCCACGGGACGCGCGTCGTCGTGTCGACCTACAACGAGCCGCTGATCACGGCGGAGTGGGCGGCGGCGGTGTTCGACCGGGCGCGCGAGCGCGGGATGCTCACCGGGTTTGTCAGCAACGGGAACGCCACGGACGAGGTGCTCGACTTCCTGCGGCCGCGGATGGACCTGATGAAGATCGACCTCAAGGGGTTCGACGACGCCGCGTACCGCAAGCTCGGCACCACCCTCGACCGTGTTCTCGCCGGCATCCGCGGCGCCGTCGAGCGCGGCTTCTGGGTCGAGATCGTCACGCTGGTCGTGCCCGGCTTCAACGACGACGACGAGCAGCTCCGCGCGATCGCCCGCTTCATCGCGGGGCTCTCGCGGGACATCCCGTGGCACGTCACGGCGTTCCACCCGGACTACAGGATGCAGGACCGCGGCGCGACTCCGCCGTCGACGCTGATGCGGGCGTGGCAGATCGGCCGCGACGAGGGCCTGCGCTTCGTCTACACCGGCAACCTGCGCACCGGCGGGCGCACCGAGTCGACCTGGTGCCCGAGCTGCGACGCGCTGCTGGTCGAGCGCACCGGCTGGCGCGTGCGGATCGTCGAGCTGCGCGACGGCCGCTGCGGCCGCTGCGGCACGACCGTTCCCGGCGTGTTCGCGGTGCCCCGCGAGGGTCGGTAGCGGCCGGGCTTGCCCGGCCGATGGTGCATGGCAACCAGTCCAAAGCGCACGACGTCGCAAGATGGAGGGGTCGCGGTTGATGGCCGGGAGGGCGATCGGCTGCGCCGATCGGCCTCCCGTACGGGCCGGGCTTGCCCGGCCGCTATCGGGCCTCGCCGGGGATCGGCAGCGTGCCATCGACGAGAAACGTCTCGCGGGGAAACGCGAACACGCGATCGCGGCGGAAGTCCTTGCGGACGATCTCGACCCGGACGTCGTCGGTGACGCACTGCCAGTTCTCGAGACGGCGCGGCTGCGGATCGGCGATCGCCCGTGGCGCGAGCACGGCGAGGTTGGCACCGCCGCGCGGATCGCGCGCCGAGCGGTAGCGCAGCACCTCGATGCCGGCGCGGCGCGCGGCCGCGCCGATCTCCTGCGACGCACGCCAGGACGTCGGCGACGAGATCTCGTCGGCGCGCTCGGCGTACGGCGGGCGCAGCAGGTCGAGCGCCCGGGGCGTCTCGAGCGCGACGCGGAAGCTGGTCAGCTCGACGCTCGTCGGCGGCAGCCGCGCGCTCGTGTGCTCGCGGAACACGAACCGGTAGTACGCCACCTCGGCCATCGCCGTCGCAACCCGCTCGGAGGCGTACAGGATGCCCCGCTCGGTCGGCCGGCCAAAGCGGGTGCCGTGGCGCAGCGGCGGATAGCGGAACGGTGCGGCGAGCAGGTAGTGCAGATGCTGCACGTCGTCGGCCAGCGGCGGCTTGACCCGCTCGAGCAGCGACTCGAGCAGCTCCTGCTCCTCGCGCGAGTCGACGAGCCGCCGTGTCGCGAGCACGTGCTGGCCCTCGACGACGCGCACCGGTCGCGCCGCCAGCGCCCGCGCCTCAGAGACGGCCGCGGAATGCATCGAGGTAGCGCGCGACGTCGACCAGCCCGGCGGCCGTCGCGAGCCGCGCGGCCGGAACGCCGCCGAGAGCGTCGTTCCCGGCATGCAGCCACGCGCGCATCGCCGACGTGTCGCCGCCGAGCAGCGCGGACAGCGAGCGATAGACGCGGAGCAGCAGCAGCGCGAGCTCGCCTTCCTTGGTGTCGGGATCGACCGGTCGGCCGCGCGCGAGGCGCGAGACCGAGGCGGGGCTGACGCCCAGGATCCGGGCCAGGTCCGCCTGCGAGAGGCCCAGCTCGTGCGCCGCGCGAAGCACCGCCTTGCCGAGAATGCGACCGGCCTCGCTGCCGGCGACGGTGTCGGCGTGCTGCCGGATCATCGGCGGCCTCCTTTCATGAGAAAGGATACGCCTCTACTGTTTCACCTGCAAGTCGGCCGTTCCGGGCGCGCCGCCCCGCGCGACGGTCTCGTGGCTCCCGCCGGGGGGCTCGAGCAGAGCGCGCACCCGGTCGCGCTGGCTCGCGAACGCCGTCATCGCCCCACCGGCGAGCGCCTCCGCCGTCGGCAGCTCGACGGTCCGCGGATTGACGCGCCGCCCCGCGCGGAACACCTCGTAGTGCAGGTGGGGCGCGTTGGCGAGCCCCGTCGCACCGACGCGGCCGATCACCTGCCCCTGGCGCACGCGGACTCCCGGCCGGATGCCCCGCGCGATCCGCGAGAGATGCGCGTAGCCGGTCTCGAATCCGCCGCCGTGGCGGATGCGCACCCAGCGCCCGTAGCCGCCCTTCCAGCCGGCCTCGACGACGACGCCGTCACCGGCGGCCCACACCGGCGTGCCGGCGGGCGCCCCGAAGTCGACGCCGGTGTGGCGCCTCGTGTAGCCGAGGATCGGGTGGCGTCTCATCCCGAAGCCGCTGGTCAGCCGCGCCCCGTCGATCGGCGTCCGCATCAGCGTCTTGCGCGCGGAGCGGCCGTCCGGCTCGTAGTAGCCCGTCCGCTCGCCGGCCGGATCGTCGAAGCGGTAGATCTCCCGCGGGGTTCCCGCGGTGGTCAGCAGCGCGTGCAGGAACGGCTCCGCGCCGACTTCCCGGCCGTCCTCGTCGACGAGCGCCTCCCAGAGGACGTCGAACCGGTCGCCACGGCGCAGGTCGCGCTGGAAGTCGACCTGGTAGGAGAACTCGCGGATGACCGCCGCGATCACCGGCGCCGGGATCCCGGCCCGGCGCGCCGAGGCGAACAGCGAGTCCTCGATCTCGCCGTCCGCGCGGCGGATGACGCGCGCCAGCGGGCGCTGCTCGACGCTCGCGGTGAAGCGGCCCTCGCCTGCCGGGCGCACGACGATCTCGCGCCGCACGTCGGGGCGGAGGACGACGCGGACCAGGGCATGCGCGCCCCTGTCCGCGGGTCCGTCCGCGAACTCGAGGGTCAGCTCGTCGCCGGGCCGAAGCCGCCGCGGCGGATGGACCGGAGCGAGCGCCTGCACGACCGCGGCGACCTGCTCGCCGGACAGTCCGCGGCCGCGCAGCAGGGCCGCGAGCGTGTCGCCGCGCCGGACCTCGAGCCGCTCGACCCGCACCGGCAGGCGCTCTTGCTGCGGGACGGACGCCTGCGCGGAGGCGACCGGCCCCGGCACGGGCGCGACCGCGGCCACGCGTGGCGGGGCGCCGCCGCGGACGCTCCGCGCCTCGAGCACGCCGAGCCCCGAGAGCACGGTCAGCGCGAGTGCGAGGATCGCCAGGCGGGCGAGGCGCGCCCTTGTGGCGCACGGGTCCACGCGGAGTCTCCCGGTCCGGGCCGGACCACGACGAACGTCAGGCCGCGGAGCATATCAGCGCCACCCGGCGCGGACGACGCCGCGCGAGGTGTCAACCCGCACCGCCCGGCGGCGTCCTGAGAAACGAACGGGGACGGACTCGACGCCTCGCGAGAGGCAAGGAGACCGACAATGACGAAGTCCACGCTGCGCAGGGCCGGGAGCCTCGGTCTCGGACTGGCGACGGTGTTCGCATTCCTCGCCGCGACCGCACTGGCGGGCGATCCGCCCGCGGACCGATCCGAGCGGCTCGATCGCCGGGGGGACCGGATCGAGCGGCGGCTCGACCGGAAGGGCGACCGGATCGAGCGGCGGCTCGACCGCCGGGGCGACCGGATCGACCGGCGCCTCGACCGCAAGGGCGACCGGATCGAGCGGCGCCTCGACCGCAAGGGTGACCGGATCGACGCGCGGCTCGACCGCCGGGCGGAGCGGGCCCGCGAGCAGGGCCGCGACCGCCTCGCCGACCGTCTCGACCGCAAGGGCGACCGCATCGACCGACGTCTCGACCGCAAGGGCGACCGCATCGACCGGCGTCTCGACCGCAAGGGCGACCGGATCGACCGGCGCCTCGACCGCAAGGGCGACCGGATCGATCGGCGTCTGGACCGCAAGGGCCGGCGCATCGACCGGCGCCTCGACCGCCGCGCGCGCCGGAGCCGCTGACGGACCGGTTCGCTCCCTGCGCCCCGCCCCGATCCGGGGCGGATCCGTTCTCCCGGGGCCCGGCCGCGTGCCGGGCCCCGGCGCATGCCGCCGCGGCCATCCCCGGATAACCTGCCGCATGCACGATGCGGCGCCCGCGCCGCCCGGGGATGCAGCATGCGGCCGACGATTCCCCTGATGCTCGCACTCGCCTCGGCGGCGATCGTGTGGGCGGCGTTCGTCCCCGGCCGTCCCGGCGCGATGCTGCTCGCGGCGGCGGTCGCGGCCTTCCCGCCGCTGCTGATCGCGCTGGCCACCGCGCGCCGGACCCGTCCCGCCGCCCGGGCCGTGCCCGCGTGGGGTCTGGCGGCGCCGCTGTCGGCGACGCTCGCCGCGCTCGTCCTCGTGCCGTCGGACGGCGGACCCGCCCCGGGCGCCGGCCTGCTGCTGATGCTGACCGGCCTGTGGCTCGTGCCGCTGGCGTTCGTCGCGTGGGCCTACGCGCGCTGGTCGGACGACGCGGCGCTCGAAGAGCGGCTCCTCGAACGGCTCCGCCGCCTGGCGGGCCGGGCGCCGGCGCGCCGATGAGTCCCGCGCTGCGGCCGTTCGTGCTCGCGGCCTGCGCGGCGTACTTCGTCGCGATCGTGATCGTCGCGGCGTGGGCCGGTCGCCGGACGCGCTCGGCGGGCGACTTCTTCGTTGCCGGGCGGCGGATCGGTCTGGTCGTCGCCGCGCTGGCGACGATGTCCGCCGCGTTCAGCGGCTTCCTGTTCATCGGGGGGCCGGGGCTGACCTGGCGCCTCGGCGCCGGCTCGCTGTTCATCGTCCTGCCGGTGGGCTTCACCTCCGGTCTGCTGTGCTGGAGCGTCGCGCGGCGGCTGCGGCTGCTCGCCGAGATCGACGAGATCTACACGATCCCCGACGCGATCCGGCGCCGGTTCGGCAGCCCCGCTGCGCAGGCGGCCGCCGCGGTCGCGATCCTGGCGGGGACCGTCGGCTACCTGGCCGCGCAGATCCTCGCTCTCGGCGTGATCTCCGAGACCGTGTTCAGCACGCGCGACGCGCTGGGCACGTGGTCGCTGCCCGTGGTGACGGTGGCCGGCATGCTCGTCGTGCTGGCCTACAGCACCGCCGGCGGAATGCTCGCCGGCGTCTATACCGACGTCGTGCAGGGAGGGCTGATGCTGGTCGCGGCCGGCGGGGTGCTGTGGTGTGCGCTCTCGGCGACCGGCGGGCCGTCGCGCCTCGTCGGCTCGATCGCCGCCGACCCGCGGTTCGGCCCCGCGTTCCTCGAGCCGTTCGGGCGCGCGCCGGCGGCCACCGGTCTGGGCCTGTTCTTCGTGTTCTCGATCGGCACCCTCGGTCAGCCGCATCTGCTGCACAAGTTCCTCATGCTGCGCGACCCGCGCGACCTGCGCGCGATGCCGGCCGTGCTCGGCACCAGCCAGTCGCTGTGCATCGTGCTGTGGCTGGCGGTCGGACTCGCCGTGCCGGCGCTGGTCGCCCAGGGAGCGATGGCCCCGCTGACTGCGCCCGACGACGCGACGCCCGCGTTCGTCGCCCGGTTCACCCCGCCTCTGCTCGCCGGGATCGTGTTCGCCGGGGCGATCGCCGCGATCATGTCCACCGCGGACTCGCTGGTGAACATCGGCGCCGCCGCGCTCGTCCGCGACCTGCCGCGCGCCGCCGGGCGCCGCGTGCCCGACGAACTGCGCTCCGGCCGGCTGGCGACCGCCGGACTGATGCTCGCCGCCACGGTGCTCGCGCTGGCGTGGGGCGATCTCGTCGCGCTGCTCGGCACGCTCGCGTTCGGCATCTTCGCGGCGGCGCTCGCTCCGGCGCTCGCGGTCGGGCTCCACTGGGAGCGCGTCGGGCCGCGTGCAGCGACGGCCTCGATCGTCTGCGGCCTGGCGGTCCACCTCGCGCTCGAGTCGCTCGCCCGCCTGGGGACGTTCTCCGGCACGGGGGCCGCGCTGCCGGGCGTGGTCCCGGGAGCGCTCGCGCTGGCGGTCTCGTTCCTCGTGCTGCTCGGCGTGGCGATGATCGAGCGCGACGGCGCGGCGGACCGCGATGAACCGCTGCGAACGGTGCTCGACGCATGATCGCGCGGCCTTCCGATAGACGGTCTTGCGGCGCCGGCGGGAACGCTGGCCGCGGGCGGGCGTTGTACCGGGCGGACGGGTCACGGGGCGAAAGGAGACGCGGGTGACCTCGGACGACACCGGCGCCGAGCCGATGCGGGCCGTCGAGGCCACCTTCGAGGCGGGACGCGCGTCCCGTGCAGGCGGGGTGTCGGCGACCCGCACGGGCGACGCCGACGGCCGGCTGATGGCCCGCGTGCGGGCCGGGGATCGCGAGGCGTTCGCCGGGCTGGTCGAGCGGCACAAGGACGCGCTGGTCGGCTACCTCGCCCGACTGACCGGCTCGGTCGACCGCGCCCACGAGCTGGCCCAGGAGACGTTCGTGAGACTGTTCCAGGCAGCGTCGCGCTACGAGGAGCGGGGCCAGTGCCAGGCGCTGATCTACCGCATCGCGACGAACCTCGTGCGCAGCGAGGAGCGGCGGCGGCGGCGCTGGAGGTTCCGTTCGCTCGACGCCGAGCACGTGGCGGAACTGCCGGCCCCGTCGGACTCTCCGCAGCGGGGGGTGACCCGCGAGGAGACCCGGCGTGTCGTCGCCCGGGCCGTCGCCGAGCTGCCCGTGCACTACCGCGTCCCGCTGGTGCTGCACGAGATCGAAGGCTGGACGGTGCCGCGCATCGCGCAGACGCTCTCGCTGCGCGAGGGCACCGTCAAGTCGCGGATCAGCCGCGCCCGCGCGCGCCTGCGCACGCGGCTCGAGCCGTTCTGGAACGGGGGTGACGCATGAACGACCACGACCTTCGCCGCCTGCTGCGCGATCTTCCCCGCCCCGCCGCGCGTCCGGGCTTCACCGAGCAGGTCCTCGCACGGATCGACACCCCCGCGGCCCCGCGCCGCGCGGGAACGCGCCGGCGCCTCGGCGTCGGCCTGGCGGCCGCCGCGCTGCTGCTCGTCGCGCCGCTCGCCGGCGTGCTGGGCTGGCGCGCGTGGGAACGACAGCGCGCCGTCGCCGAGCTGGCCGCGCTCAGGCAGGAGCAGCGGCAGCTCGCCGAGGCGCTGCGGGCGTGGGACGCCGCGCCGGCCGCCGCCGCGCGCCCCGAGGTCGTCTACCTCGGCGGAGACGACTCGGTGGACATCGTGTTCGACGTGGCGCACGCGGCACGCGTGCTGCGCGCCTCCGGCCCTGCGGCACGGCCCGCCGTGAGCGGACACGGAACGCCCCGCAAGGGAGACCGACGATGAGAACCCTCTCCGGAACGACGATCGTCGCCCTGCTGGCCACCTCGCTCGTCCTCGCCGGCGATCCGCCGGCGCCCCCCGCCCCCGCGCCGGCGGCACCCGAGCCGGAGCGGCCGCTGATCGTCGTGCGCACGCCCGAGGGCGAGCAGCTCGTCTGGGTCAACGAGCAGCCGACCGCACGCCGCGCGTGGGTCGGGATCCGGCTGACGGAGATGACTCCCGAGCTGCGCGCCCACTTCGGGGCGCCCGAGGATCACGGCGTGCTGATCAGCCGCGTGGTCCCGGACAGCCCCGCCGCGCGCGCGGGACTCGAGGTCGGCGACATCGTGCTCGCGATCGACGGCCGTCCGGTCCAGGGCCTCGCGGAGTTCCAGCGCACCGTGTTCGAGCACGAGCCGGGAGACGACGTCACGCTGACCGTCCTGCGCGACCGGCGCGAGACGGCCGTGCAGGTCGAGCTGGGCGTCGTCGAACGCCCGCAGGTCGACCTGGGCCGCATCGTGCTCGAAGGCGGCAGGATCCGGCTCGACCGGCTCGTCGACCAGGTCCGTGCGCTGGCCCGCGTCGAGCCGCTGCGCCGCGTCGAGATCGCGCCGATCGCGATCGACGAGGAGCGGCTCGAGAAGGTCGTCGAGCAGCTCCGCCGGCGCGCCGAGGCGGACGCGGCGGCGGCGGCGGCGATGGAGGCCGCGGCAGCGGACACCGAGGCGTCGCGGCGCGAGCAGGAGGCGCTCGAACGCCGTCGCGAGCTGCTCGAACGGCGCCTGCGGGAACTCGAGAAGAAGATCGAGGAACTCGAGCGCCGGATCGGGCGCTGACGCTACCGGCCCGCGGCGGCGGCTCCTCCGTCGCGCCGGGTGACCAGGCTGGCCAGCGGCAGCACGACGCGGAACACCGTGCCGCGGCCCGGCGTCGACACGAACGTGATGTGACCGCCCGCCTCCTCGACGATGCGGCGGCAGATCGGCAGGCCGAGCCCGCTGCCCCCGGCCCGCGTCGTGAAGTGCATGTCGAACACCTGCTCGCGCAGCTCGGCCGGGATGCCGGGACCGGTGTCCTCGACCTCGAGCATCACCAGCGCGCCGGCCTGCCGGCTGCGCAGCACGAGGCGGCCGCCGTCGGGCATCGCCTGCAGCGCGTTGATCGCCAGGTTGAGCAGCACCTGCCGCAGCCGCGCCGGCGCGAGGCCGACCCGCGCGGCCTCGTCCGCCTCGTCCAGCTCCAGCTCGACCCCCTGGTGACGCGCCTCGACGCGCAGCAGCCGCACGACCGAGCGCAGCACGTCGCGGACCTCCGCCGGACCGCGGGCCCGCTCCTCGGGGCTGGTGAACCGCAGCCATTCCTCGAGGATCTCGCGCAGCCGGCCGATCTCCTCGCGGATCACGCTGACCCGCTCGGCTCCGCGCGAATCCCCGTCCTCGGCCCGCGCGAGGCGCCGGCGCAGGTGCTCGAGATGGATCTCGATCGCACCGAGCGGGTTCTTGACCTCGTGAGCGACGCTGCCGGTCAGCTGGACGATCGTCTCGAACCGGGAGGCCTGGCGCAGGTTGCGCTCGAGCGTCCGGATCGAGCGCTCGTCCTTGAGCAGCAGCATCAGCCCCGCGGGACGCTCGGCGCCCGCGAGCACGTAGGAGGTCACGCGCAGATCGACCGGCTCGCCGTCACGCTCGATCGCCAGCGGCGCCTCGCGCACCGCCTCGCCGCGCGCCAGACCGCTGTCGACGATCTCCGCCAGCTCGCCGCTGCGCTCGAGCAGCGCGAAGAACGCGGCCGCGGGGTCGGCCTGCTGGTCCGCCGGAAGCCCGAGCAGCTCGCGTGCGAGGCGGTTCGCGACGACGGTGCGCCGCTCCGGGTCGACGAGCACCACCCCCTCGCGCAGTGCCTCGGTCAGCGAGGAGACGAGCAGGTCGTCGTGGCGCACCGTGCTCGACAGCGACTCGAGCTTCTGCTCGATGATCGACAGCGCGCGCTCGCCGGGACCGCGGTGGGGACCGACCCGCTGGCCCTCGGCCATCGCCTCGAGGCGGCGGGTCAGGTTGATCACCTGCACCGTGGCCAGCGCGCCGAAGCCGACACCGAGCAGCGCGAGCACGCCGGCGAGCAGCGGACCCCAGAGCCGCGGTGTCGCGCTGACCTGGACCCGCGGCAGCGCCGGCACGCGGGTCAGCTCGCCGCCGACGTAGCGCATCCGGACGAAGCCGATCGGCTCGCCCGCGGCGTTGGGCACGGCGACGGTCAGTTCGTGCACCGGCTGCCCGTCACGCGGACGGGTCCCGACGACATCGAGCTGCGGCGCGACCAGCGCGCGGTCGAGGCGCTCGATCTCGGCCGGGTCGGTGAAGCGCTGGTCGACGACCATCGGGTCGGACGCGGCGACGATGCGGTGGTCGAGGTCGATGATCACCACCGACTCGAGCGGGCCGACCGGCGCGTCCTCCCACTGCGGCTGCTCGTCCTTGCCGTAGACGAACTGCCACATGCGGCGCTGGAGCCGCGCGTGGGCCGGCGTGCCCTCCTCGACGCCCTCGAGCGTGGCGACATCCCACAGGAACGGCGCCGCCAGCTCGCGGGCGTGCTCGTGCGAGATCCGCTCGTACCACGCGTCGAGCGCCGCGGTCCGCTCGCGGTTCTGGCGGTCCAGCTCGGCCTGGACAGCCGCGGTCAGCCGCTCCGCGTCGAGCTGGGCGAGATACACGACGATCCCGAACACGATCGTCAGCAGCGCCAGCACGATGCCGAGGCGCACGCCGAGGCGCGGCTTGTCTGAGGACATCCACACGATGCGTCGTCGCTTCCCGGCGCCCAACCCGGCGGGAAGCCTATCCCCGATCGGCCGGCGGCGCATCCCGCCACGCCCCGGCGCGGGGCGCCCGGCGCGACATCCGGCCCGCAGCTCCCATGAACGTCCGCTTTCGTCCGGCCTGTTGCGCGGGCTCCGCGATCTTGACGGCGCGGCGCCGAACCGCCCACAATGCGGCGGTTTGTCAGACCACGAGGAGTCCGGGAGATGAACAAGGTGGTGCGGGACGCGGGCGAAGCGATCCGCCGCGCGGGAATCCGTGACGGAGCGGTGATCATGGCCGGCGGGTTCGGCCTGTGCGGGATCCCGGAGAACTGCATCGCGGCGATCCGCGAGGCGGGCCTGCGCGAGCTGACGTTCATCAGCAACAACGCCGGCGTCGACGACTTCGGGCTCGGCCTGCTGCTGCAGACACGGCAGATCCGCAAGATGGTCTCGAGCTACGTCGGAGAGAACGCCGAGTTCGAGCGGCAGTTCCTCGCCGGGGAACTCGAGGTCGAGCTGGTGCCGCAGGGCACGCTCGCCGAGCGGATCCGCGCCGCCGGCGCGGGGATTCCCGCCTTCTACACGCCGACCGGCTACGGGACGGTCGTCGCCGAGGGCAAGGAGACGCGCGAGTTCGACGGCCGCATGTACGTCATGGAGCGCGCCCTGCACGCCGACTTCGCGATCGTCAAGGCGCACGTCGGCGACGAGGCGGGCAATCTCGTCTACCGCAAGACGGCGCGCAACTTCAATCCGATGATGGCCGCGGCGGGAAAGGTCACCATCGCCGAGGTCGAGAAGCTCGTCCCGGTCGGCGCGATCGATCCGGATCACGTGCACACGCCGGGGATCTACGTCGACTTCATCTTCGAGGGCCGGAACTATGAAAAGCGCATCGAGCAGAGAACGAATCGTCCTGCGCGCAGCGCGTGAGCTCAAGGACGGCTACTACGTCAATCTGGGCATCGGCATGCCGACCCAGGTCGCCAACCACGTGCCGGAGGGCGTGCAGATCATCCTGCAGTCGGAGAACGGCATGCTCGGCATCGGGCCGTTCCCGTACGAGGGCGAGGAGGACCCCGACCTGATCAACGCCGGCAAGCAGACGATCACCGAGCTGCCCGGCTCGAGCTACTTCTCGAGCGCGGAGAGCTTCGCGATGATCCGCGGCGGGCACATCGACCTGACGATCATGGGCGGCATGGAGGTCTCGGAGACCGGCGACCTCGCCAACTGGATGATCCCGGGCAAGATGGTCAAGGGGATGGGCGGCGGGATGGATCTCGTCGCCAGCGCGAAGCGCGTCGTGATCATCATGACCCACTGCAACAAGAAGGGCGAACCGAAGGTGCTGCGCGAGTGCCGGCTGCCGCTGACCGGCGTGCGCTGCGTCGACCGGCTGATCACCGAGCACGCGGTGTTCGACTTCGACGACGGGCGAATGATCCTGCGCGAACTGGCGCCGGAGACCAGCCTCGACGACCTGCGTGCGATCACCGAGGCGCGCTTCGAGGTCGCCGACGACCTGCGCGAGATGGTCTGACCGAGCCGGAACCCGCATTCCCGCGCGCCACGCCGGGCACCCGTTTCCAGGGATCGCCCTGCCGTGCGGCTGGACAAGCCTGACCGCAACTTACCGTTCAGACAGCCAGCCGGCTTGCGGTGAGAATTGGACAGGTCATCCCCTTGACAGACGGGGGGGGGGGGGGGGGGGGGGGGCCCCCGCGGGGCCGGCGCCGCCCCGGCCCCGGGGGGAACACCCACAGG
>RFIB01000166.1 GCA_003695625.1 Acidobacteriota bacterium
CTGCTCGACGGCCCGGGGCCGCGCATCGAGGTGTTCCGCGCCGAGGCCGGCGGCGCGCCGCTCGCCGCGGAACGTGACGACATCGACCTGCTGGTCACCGACGACGAGGTCGACGTCCGCGCGCCGGTGGTCGCGCGCTCCGACCTGCGGACCGTCGCGACGCGCGTGCTCTCCCTGGCGGGACTGCGATGAGCCGGCCGGTCGGCTACGTGCTCGCCGGCGGCCGCAGCAGCCGCTTCGGAACCGACAAGGCGCGGGCCGTGGTCGGCGGGCTGCCGCTCGTCGCACGTGTGGCGCTGCGCATCGCGCCGCGGGTCGATGGCGTGACCGTCGTCGCCGACCGCGCCGACAAGTTCGCCGATCTCGGCCTGCGCACGATCGCCGACCCGATCCCCGGGCTCGGCCCGATCGGCGGACTGCTCGGTGCCCTCGAGGACGCGCCGCGCGGCCCCGTGTTCGTCGTCTCGTGCGACTTCGTGGCCTTCGAGCCGCGCTGGATCGATCGCCTGCGTGCGGCGTGGCGGTCCGGCGACAGCGCGGTGGCGTTCCGCACGCCGCGCGGCTGGGAGCCGACGTTCGCGCTGTGGAGCCCGGCGCTGGTCCCGGCCGTCCGCGAAGCGATCGACCGCGGAGAACGCGCCCTCCGTCGCCTGCTCGACCGCTGCGCCGGCCGTCCCGTCCCGCCGCCGCGCGACTGGGACCGGGCGGTGCAGGTCAACACGCGCCGGGCGCTGTCCGCGTGGCTCGATCGGACCGGAGCCGGACCGGGGGCGTTTCTCTAGCCGCCGCCATGCCGCCCGACGCGGCTATCGTTCCAGCAGCAGTGCGTCCAGCGAGTCGCCCGGGGCGAGTTCGCCCTCGCCCGGAGGAATGATCACCAGCACGTCGGCGCGGGCCAGGTCGGAGATCATGTGCGAGCCGCAGCGCGGAAGGATGCGCGCCCACAGGGCACCGTTCTCGACGTGCAGTGTCGCCCAGCGCAGCAGCGTGCGCCTGCGGTCGCGGCGCTGCGGTTCGGCGAGCCGCACGGGCAGGCGGCGCGGCAGGGGCTCTGCGGCCCCCTCGAGCGCGCGGATCAGCGGGACGAGCACGGTCGTCGCGTGGACGATCACCGCGGCCGGATTGCCGGGCAGTCCGACGATCCAGCGCGCGCCGGCCTGCGCGACGTAGAGCGGCTTGCCGGGTTTCTGCGCGACGCGCCAGAACAGCCGCGTTGCGCCGAGCCGCTCCTCGAGTGTCCGGCGGACGTAGTCGCGGTCGCCGACGGAAACGCCGCCGGTGACGACCAGCAGGTCGGTCGCCTCGAGGGCGTCACCGAGCGTGCGCGCGGTCTCGTCGGCGTCGTCGCCGGCGTGCGCGGAGAACGCCGGCCCGGTGCCGAGCACGCGTCGGACGAGCCGCTCGAGCAGGGGACGGTTCGTGTCGACGATCTGGCCGGGTCCGGGCGCCCGGTCCGGCGGAACGAGCTCGCTTCCCGTCGCGACGACGCCGACGCGGGGGCGCACCCCGACCGTCACCGGCCGGGTGCCTGCCCCGGCCGCCGCCGCGGCGGCGAGCGCAACCGCATCGAGGCGGGTCCCCGCGGCGAGCAGTTCGTCGCCGGCACGCAGTTCCTCGCCGCGCCGCCGGATGTTGTCCCCTTCGGCGACGGTGCGCTCGACGATCACCGCATCGCCGTCGAGCCGGCTGGTCTCCCGGACCGCGACCGCGTCGGCGCCGTCGGGAACGACGCCGCCGGTGCCGATCGGCATCGCCTCGCCGGCTGCCAGCGGCGGCGGCTTGCCGGGCCCCGCGTAGGCCGCCCCGGCGGCCAGTCTCAGCCGGAACGGCGGCTCGCCGGTGCAGTCCGCGGCCCGCACGGCGTAGCCGTCCATCGCCGCGGCGTCGAACCGCGGCAGGTCCCATGCTGCGCGCAGCGGCTCGCGCAGCACGCGCCCCTCGGCGTCGTCCAGCGCGACCTGCTCGGTTCCGAGCGGCTCGAGCTCCGCTGCGATCCGCGGCCAGACTTCCTCGAACGGAACCAGGTCAGTCGCCATGCCGGAAGCCTTCCTCGCGCACCTCGAGCGCATGCAGCAGCCAAGGCATCAGCGCGTCGAGCGCCTCGGTCGCGGCGCGCGGCGAGCCGCCGGTGGCCACGATCACGGCTCCGCCCCGCGCCCCCGCGACGTTGCGCCCGAGGTTTGCGTGGGGCGTGCGCTCACGTCCGTGGGCGCGCAGCGCCTCGGCGACGCCGGGCAGCGGCCGCTCGATCAGCGGCTCGAGCGCTTCGGGGGTGACGTCCCGCGGTCCGAGTCCGGTGCCGCCGGCGACGAACACCAGGTCGAGCCGCTCGTCGTCGACCCACCTGCGGACGCGCTCGCGGATCGTCTCGATCTCGTCGGGGACGACCTCGAGCGCGGCGACCTCGACCCCGTGGGCCGCGAGCGCCTCGCGCAGTGCCGGGCCGGTGCCGTCCTCGGCGCGCCCCGCGGCGACGCTGTCGCTGGCGACCAGCACGCCGGCGCGCGGCGGCGACGCGAAGGTCTCGCGATGATCGCTCTTGCCGCCACGCTTCTCGACGAGGCGCACCGACTCGATCAGCGCCGTCCCGTCGACCGGCTTGATCATGTCGTAGACGTTCAGCGCGCCGATCGCCGCCGCGGTCATCGCCTCGACCTCGACGCCGGTGCGCGCGATCGCGGCGACCTCGACGATCACGCGCACGCCCCGCTGCTCGATCTCGCAGCGCACCGTGCCGCGCTCGATCGGGATCGGATGGCAGAACGGCAGCAGCGCCGGCGTGTTCTTGATGCCGAGCAGCGCCGCGGCGCGCGTGACGTCCTCGACGCTGCCCTTGGGGATCGTCCCCTCGCGGATCATCCGCAGCGTCGCCGGCTCGGCGCGTACCAGCGCCTCGGCGCGCGCCGTGCGCAGCGAGACCCGCTTGCGCGTGATGTCGAGCATGTCGCGTCCCCGCCCGCGGCATGAACATCGCCGCGAGCGGGGATTCTAGCCGCCGGAGTCACCGCCCGTCGTGTGCGTGCGCCTCGACGAACCACAGCAGCTTGTCGGCGGCCCGCGAGATCTCGGTGAACAGGTCGGCGGTGCCGGCGTCGCCGGCCTGCTCGGCCGCGGCGATCGCCGCCCGGACCCGCGCCGCCACCGCGGCCAGGGCCGCGGCGAGCTGCTCGACGCTCGCGGCGCCGTCGCGGTGGTCGATCCGCCAGGCCGGCAGGTCGCCCCGCGCGGCCAGGGTCTCGAGGCGCACGTCGGCGGTGCCGCCGAGCTGGACTGCCCGCTCGGCGAGCAGGTCCGCCCACTCGCCGGCCTGCTGGTAGACCTGGTCGAACAGCTCGTGGAGCTGCTGGAAGTGCGGGCCCCGGACGTTCCAGTGCGCCATCCGGGCATGCAGTCCGAGCTGGGTGACCCCGGCGAGCACCTCGTCGAGCCGTCGGGTCATCTCGAGGCGGGTCGCGTCCGGCAGATCGTTTCTGGTCGGCGAAAGCGCGGCGTTCATCGTGTTCTCCTCCTGGCGCGGCGGGTCGATTCTCTCCGGCCGCGATTCATGACGAAGTCTGCGCCGGAGGGTGCGATAGAGCCAAGACATCATTGCAATTAAAGCGATAGGATGAAACTATGCATGCCATGCGCCCGCTCCCGTTCACGCTTCGCCAGCTCCAGTACGTGGTGGCTGTCGCCGAAACAGGAGGCTTCCGCCGGGCCGCCGAACTCTGCCACGTCTCCCAGCCGTCGCTCTCGGTCCAGGTGGCCGAGGTCGAGCGCGGTCTCGGTGTGCAGCTGTTCGAGCGGGAACCGCGGCGGATCCGGCTCACCCCGGTCGGCGAGCGCGTCGTCGAGCGGGCCCGCCGGATCCTGGCCGACGCGGACGAGCTGCGCGAGGAGGTCCGCGAGTTCCAGGATCCGCTGGCGCGCACCCTGCGCCTGGGCGTGATCCCGACCATCGGGCCGTATCTCCTCCCGGTCCTCGATCCGTTCCTCCGGGAGGTCTTCGAGGGACTGACGCTCGCGTGGCACGAGGACCGGACGTCCGAACTGGTGCGCGCCGTCGAGAACGCGGAACTCGACGGTGCGATCGTCGCCCTCGAGTCCGACCTCGGGCGCCTCGCGCACGCGGAGATCGGCCGGGATCCGTTCGTGCTCGCCGTCCCGCCGGGACACAGGCTCGCCGGTTCGTCGGGTCCGGTCGCCGAGGCCGAGCTGGCCGGCGAGCGCGTGCTGCTGCTCGACGACGGGCATTGCTTCCGCGACCAGGCGCTCGCGCTCTGCTCGAAGCGCGGCGCGGTCGAGCAGGGGTTCCGTGCGACGAGCCTCTCGACGCTGGTCTCCATGGTCGCCGGCGGTCTCGGGATCACGCTGCTTCCCCGCATGGCGGTCGAGGTCGAGGACCGCTACGGCACGCTGCGCACCCGGCCGTTCGTCGAGCCGGCGCCGTCCCGGACCGTCGTCCTGGCCTGGCGGCGCCGCTCGGCCCTCGAGCCTGCCTTCGAGCGCCTGGCCGAGGCCGCCCGCACGAGCTGTGCCGGGCTGCTCGTCTGACGGGCTCGGGCCGCTTGACGCCCCGTCCGCGCCTGGTCAATGATTGCGAATGCAATCTTTATGCGTTTGCACGGTGATACTGCCCCTGGCGTCCCGTGGGAACGCCCCGGGGGCACGCACGTGCGGACGCGCCAGCCAAGGAGGAGGTCACAGATGGTCCGTGAAGCGAATCCGCGATTCCGCTCCACCCTGCGGCTCGCGCTGGCGATCGCCGCCGCCGTGGCCCTCGCGGGCGCGGCGGGGGTCGCCACCCTGGCACTCGCCGGCGAGGGGGCAGTCCCGAGTTCCTACGCGCCGGTACATCTGACCAAGTCGTTCGAGGAGATCGTCAAGGTGATGAGCGCCGCGAAGCAGGCGGTGCTTGCGCGCCACCGCGAACTGCTCGAGCGCCGCTACGACCTGTCCGACCGACCGGCGCCGGGCGTGACGATGTCCCGCGGCAAGCCGCTCCAGCAGGGGCCCCGCACGAAGCTTCCGCCGGGCATGACCTGGCAGAAGCTCGCCGCGATGCCCCCCGAGCAGATCCGCTCGAAGGGTCTCTGGCCGGAGGGGTTCTACCCGCTGCCCCACCCGAACCACGCCGAGGGCGGGATGCTCTTCCCCCAGCATCACATCGACGAGATCCGACGGCTCGACGGGCGCGACTTGACGCGATTCGACCTCGACTACGTCCTGCCGCGGCACCTGCTCCCCGAGTACCCGCCGGCGATCTACCTGACGACGCGTCCCGACCTCGGCGACGTGTCGCAGGGGCAGGTTGTCACGCTGGCCAACTACTTCGATCTGTTCAACGGAATCCTCAACCCGAAGCAGCTCGAGGGACTGCGCCTGCTCGTCACCCCCTTTCCCCAGCAGCAGTTCAACGCCACGCACGACCGCCGCTCGCTCAAGCCGAGCCAGGGCGTGACCTGCTTCGACTGCCACGTCAACGGCCACACGAACGCGGCGACCCATCTGGTCGGGGACATCCGGCCGCAGGAATTCCGGCACCGGATCGACACGCCCTCGCTGCGCGGCGTGAACGTGCAGCGCCTGTTCGGGTCCCAGCGTGCGCTGAAGACCGTCGAGGACTTCACCGAGTTCGAGCAGCGTGCGGCGTACTTCGACGGCGACCCCGTGATCGCGACCAAGAAGGGCGTGAACATCCTCGAGCGCGGAAGCCAGGTGCACTTCATGGCCGAGTTCCAGGCGCTGCTGGACTTCCCGCCCGCCCCCAAGCTGGACATCTACGGCAGGCTTGACCCGTCCAGGGCGACCCCGGCGGAGCTGCGCGGGCAGGAGCTGTTCTTCGGCAAGGCCAAGTGCTCGGCGTGCCATCCGGCTCCGTACTACACGGACAACCTGATGCACAACCTGAAGGTGGAACGGTTCTACGAGCCGAAGATGATCAACGGCCGCATGGCCAGCGCCGACGGCCCGATCAAGACCTTCCCGCTGCGTGGAATCAAGGACAGCCCGCCGTACCTGCACGACGGGCGGCTGCTGACCCTGGAGGACACCGTCGAGTTCTTCAACCTCGTCCAGCAGCTTCGCC
>RFIB01000167.1 GCA_003695625.1 Acidobacteriota bacterium
GCCGTCGAGCGCCGGGTGCGCGCCGCGCGCGGCGTCGACCTCCCCGAGCAGCGCGTCGAGCCCGGCGGGCTCCCGCTCGCACGCGCGGATCACGTCGAGCGCGATCACGTTGCCCGAGCCCTCCCAGATCGAGTTGACGGGCGCCTCCCGGTAGAGACGGGCGAGCGGGAACTCCTCGACGTAGCCGTTGCCGCCGAGGACCTCCATCGCCTCGAAGGTCACCTCGACGGCGCGCTTCGTGAAGAAGAACTTGCACGCCGCGGTGGCCAGCCGCGCAAGCGCCGCCTCGCGCGGATCGTCCGCCGCGAGACCGAACGCGCGGGCGAGCCGGAGGGCGGTCGCCGCGGCCGCCTCGGCATCGACCGCCAGGTCGGCGAGCACCTCGCGCATCAGCGGCTGGTCGGCGAGCCGCCGGCCGAACGCCCGGCGGAAGGAGACGTGATGCAGCGCCTCGGCGACCGCACGGCGCATCAGGCCGGCACTGCCGGCGATGCAGTCGAGCCGGGTGTGCTGGACCATCTCCAGGATCGTGGCGATCCCGCGGCCCGGCTCGCCCACGCGGCGCGCGAGCGTGCCGCGGTACTCGATCTCGCCCGAGGCGTTCGAGCGGTTGCCGAGCTTGTCCTTGAGCCGCTGCAGGCCGATCGCGTTGCGCGCCCCGTCGGGCAGCACGCGCGGGACGAGAAAGCAGGTCACCCCCGCCTCGGTGCGCGCCAGCGTGAGAAACGCATCGCACATCGGCGCGGAGCAGAACCACTTGTGCCCGTACAGCGCGAACCAGCCGTCGGCCCGCGGCTCGGCGCGCGTCGAGATCTGCCGCAGGTCGCTGCCGCCCTGCTTCTCCGTCATCGCCATGCCACACAGCGCGGAGCCCTTCTCCGCAGGATGAACGGGGCGCGGATCGTAGCTCGTCGCCGTCAGCCACGGCTCCCATTCCGCCGCGAGCGCCGGCTCGTGCGCCAGCGCGGGCAGGGCGGCGAAGGTCATCGTGAGCGGGCAGCACGCCCCCGCCTCGACCTCCGAGAGCAGCAGCAGCTTGGCCGCGCGCTCGACATGGGCCCCCGGCGTGCGCTCGCGCCACGCCAGCGCGTGGGTCCCGTGCTCCACCGCGAGCGCCATCACGCGGTGCCACGCCGGGTGGAACTCGACCTCGTCGATCCGCCGCCCGTAGCGGTCGAACGCGCGCAGTCGCGGCGGATGCTCGTTGGCCAGCCGGCCGGCCTCGAGCGTCTCCGCGCGACCCAGCGCCGCGCCGAAGGCGGACAGCGGGCCCGGATCGCGACCCGGCGCCTCGCGGCGCACGGCGTCGACGAGCGCCCGGTCGGTTGCGAACAGGTCGAGGTCCGCCAGCGGGACGGCCTGGTTGACGACCTCGTGCGTCGGTTCCCCGGGAATCGCACCGGGACCGGGCTGGCTCATCTGGTGATCCTCCGCCGCCTCCCGCCCGTCGCGCCGATTCTACTCGCGCGCGCGGCAGTACCGCGGGTACCCTTCGCCGATGGCGCCCCTCGCTCCGCCCGACTCGCCTGCCCCGGCCGGCAGCCGGATCCCGACGCTCCCCGCGCACAGGACCGCGAACGGCGCGACGTGGCGCCCGTCGGGGGACTGGACGCTCGACACGCTCGAGGCGGCCGCCGCCACGCTCGGGGCCGCGGCCGAATCGGTGCAGGGCACCGACGCGCTGATCCTCGATCTCGCCCGTCTCGATCGTCTGGACACGGCCGGCGCGCTGGTGCTCGCCGAGGCCGCGGTGCGCACCGGCGCGCGCACCGTGCGGCTCGTCGGAGGGCGCGACGAGCACCGCGCGCTGGTCGAGGTCGTCCGCGCGTGCGTCGAGCCGGGGACGCCGGCGCCGCGGCGCCCACGATGGGACGCGGCGATGCGACCTCTCGGCCGCCTCGGCGCCGCCATCGTCGAGGCGTTCGCCGAGTTCGGTCGCCAGCTCGACTTCGTCGGCCGCCTGCTCGCCGCGCTGCCGCCGCTCATCCGCCGTCCGCGCGAACTGCCGCTCGTCCCGTTCGTGGCCCACGTCGAGCGCGCAGGAGTGGACGCCGCGCCGCTCGTCGGGCTGCTCTCGCTGATGATCGGCGGCGTGCTCGCGTTTCTCGGCGCCGACATGCTCTCGCGCTTCGGGGCGTCGATCTTCACCGTCAACCTGGTGTCGTTCGGGTTCCTGCGTGAGTTCGGCGTGCTGCTCGCCGCGATTCTCGTCGCCGGACGGTCGGCGAGCGCGTTCGCGGCGGAGATCGGCTCGATGAAGGCGCGCGAGGAGATCGACGCGATGCGCGTGCTCGGACTCGATCCGCTCGCGCGCCTCGTCGTGCCCCGCATCGCGGCGCTCGTCGTCGCGCTGCCGCTGCTCGTCGTCGTCGCCGACCTGCTCGGCCTGCTCGGCGGAGCGATCGTCTCGGCGGTCGCGCTGGACATCGCGCCGGAGCTGTTCCTCGAGCGGCTGCGCGAGACGACGGAACTGCGTCACGCGGCCGCCGGTCTGGTCAAGGCGCCGGTGTTCGCGCTGCTGATCGGGGTGATCGGCTGCTTCCAGGGGCTCCAGGTGGAGGGCGACGCCGCGTCGGTCGGGCGGCGCACGACCCGCGCCGTCGTGCAGGCGATCTTCGCGGTGATCCTCGCCGACGCCTTCTTCGCCGTCCTGCTGCTGGAGATCGGGCTGTGAGCCCGCAGGGCGCCGCGGTCCGGGTCCGGGGGCTGGTCACCCGTCTCGGCGGCCGGACGATCCACGACGGGCTCGACCTCGAGATCCCGCCTGGCGCGGTCGTCGGCGTGGTCGGCGCGTCGGGCAGCGGCAAGTCGGTGCTGCTGCGCACCCTGCTCGGACTGATCCCGCCCGCGGCCGGCCGGATCGAGGTGCTCGGCGTCGACGTGCAGCGCGCCGGCCCGGCGGCGCGCGCGGCGCTCGAGCGGCGGCGCGGCGTGCTGTTCCAGGACGGCGCCCTGTTCAGTACGCTGACCGTGCTCGAGAACGTTCTCGTGCCGCTCAGGCGCTTTACCCGACTCGAGCGCCGGCTGCTCGAAAGACTCGCCCTGTCGAAGATCCGCCTGGCCGGGCTGCCGGCAGACGTGGCCGGCCGGCGGCCCGACGCCCTGTCCGGCGGGATGCGCAAGCGCGCCGGCCTGGCGCGGGCGATCGCCCTCGATCCGGAGATCCTGTTTCTCGACGAGCCGACAGCCGGGCTCGACCCGATCGGGGCGGCCGCGTTCGACGAGCTGCTCGCCCGGCTGGCGCGGACGCTCGGACTGACCGTCGTGATGGTCACCCACGACCTGGACACGCTGCTCGGCGTCTGCAGCCGGATCGCGGTCCTGTGCGACGGGCGGATCGTCGCCGAAGGGCCGGTCGACCGGGTCGTCGCGGCGGACCATCCGTGGGTGAAAGAATACTTCCACGGCGCGCGGGGCCGGATCGCCGTCGCCGCACGCCGGCACGGCCGGCGGGAGGACACCTGACGATGGAGACCAGGGCAAGCCACGTGCTCGTCGGCGCGTTCGCGATCGCGATCGTCGGCCTCGCGTTCGCCGGGATCCTGTGGCTCGGCCGTCTCGACCGCCAGCAGGGCCGGCTCTACGAGCTGGTGTTCGAGGACCGCGTCGTCGGGCTGTCGGTCGGCTCCGCGGTGCAGTTCCAGGGGATCCCCGTCGGCGAGGTGCGCCGCCTGGCGCTCGATCCGGGCGATCCGCGCCGGGTGATCGCGGTGATCCGCATCGACCCCGAGGTGCCGGTACGCCAGGGGGTCGTCGCCGAGCTTCAGCTCCAGGGCATCACCGGCCAGTCGATCGTCCAGCTCGTCGGAGCGCGCCCCGATGCAC
>RFIB01000168.1 GCA_003695625.1 Acidobacteriota bacterium
CACCGGCACGATCCGGGTGCTGCTGATCGTTCGCTGACAGCCACTCCTCCAGGGACGCCGGGAAGTCGACCTGACCCGATGGGGTCGGCTTCCCGGCGCATTTTTCCGTTGCCGTCGTGCCGTGCCGCCGGGCAGGCCCGCCGGCCCGGGGGCGCCGCGGGTTGACCCGTCGAAGATTCCGTCGTACAACCCCCGCACGATGAGCTTCGGGCGCAGCGGTTCCGGTCGACCCGCCACGGCGGCGAGCTGGTGGTGGTGGACCCCGTCGAGGACGGAGGCCGGGCCGGCCGTGCGCTGACTTCGCGCAGCAGACGATCCCGCAGCCCGCCTCCGTGCCGGAGGCGGGCTTTTTCGTCTCCGGCGACAGGATGGCCGGCCGGCGGGGCAGGAGAGACGCCCCATGCAGCGGCCGTTCGACATTCCGACCGACCTCGACACGCCGGTCTCCGCCTGGCTCAAGCTGGGCGCGTTCCGGCCGCGGTTCCTGCTCGAGAGCGTCGAGGGGGCCGAGCGGCTGGCGCGCTACTCGTTCCTCGGCTTCGGCGACGCCGTCGAGATCGCGCTCGACGGCGACACGCTGACCATTGCCGGCGAGGCCCGCGCGGCACCGCGAACGACAGCGGAGCTGCTCGACGCGCTGCGGGACGCGCTGCGACTCGCCCCGCGCTTCGAGGGCGTGCCCGCGGGGGTGCCGCTCGCCGGCGGTCTGGTCGGCGCCCTCGGCTACGACCTGGTGCGCCGGTTCGAGAATCTCCATTCGCGCCCGCCGGCGCGGTCCGCCGGGGAGCCCGAGCTGCGCCTGGCCGGCACCACCGGCCTGCTCGTCTTCGATCACCTGACGCGCCGCGCGGCCCTGCTGGCGGCCGGCGACGAGACCGCGCGCCGCGCCCTGCGCGCCGACGTGATCGGCGCGCTGCGCGGGCCGGTGCCTGCCGACGGACGCCGGCGCCGCCTGGCGCCGCCCGCCGCCAGCCTCGATCGCGCCGCGTTCGCCGGCGGCGTCGAGCGCGTGAAGGCCGCGATCCGCGACGGGGAGGTCTACCAGCTCGTGCTCTCGGTCCGCAGCGAAGGAGAGTGCGAGCTGCCGCCGTTCGAGGTCTACCGCGCGCTGCGGTTGCTCAACCCGTCGCCCTACATGTACTTCCTCGACTTCGGCGATCTGCAGGTCGTCGGCTCGTCGCCCGAGGCGCTGGTGCGTCTCGAAGGACGCGAGGCGGCGCTGCGGCCGATCGCCGGCACGCGTCCCCGTGGCGCCGACGACGACGAGGACCGGCACCTCGAGCGCGAGCTGCTCGACGACCCCAAGGAGGCCGCCGAGCACGTGATGCTCGTCGACCTGGCGCGCAACGATCTCGGCCGCGTCGCGCAGCCCGGCACGGTGCGCGTCGAGCCGTCGCGCATCATCGAGCGCTACAGCCACGTGATGCACCTCGTCTCCGGGGTGCGCGGGGTGCTCGCCCCCGACCGCGACGCGTTCGACCTGCTCGCGGCGACCTTCCCTGCCGGCACCGTCGTCGGTGCGCCCAAGGTGCGCGCGATGGAACTGATCGACGAACTCGAGCCGGTCGGCCGCGGCCTGTACGCCGGCACGGTGGGCTACTTCGGTCGCGGCGGCTCGATGGACCAGGCGATCGCGATCCGCACGCTGACGTTCCGGGAGGGACGCTACGCCTACCAGGCGGGGGCGGGGATCGTCGCCGACAGCGATCCGGAGCGCGAACACGACGAGGTCCGCTCGAAGAGCGCCGTGCTTGCGCGGGCACTCGAGCTTGCCGCGGAGGGACTGTGACATGCCGCGCGTCGTGCTGATCGACAACTACGACTCGTTCACCTGGAACCTCGTCCAGGCGTTCGCCGTGCTCGGCGCCGAGGTCGTCGTGCGCCGCAACGACGTCGTCACCGTCGATCACGTCGAGGCGCTCGAGCCGACGCACCTGGTGATCTCCCCCGGACCGGGCCGGCCCGAGCATGCCGGGATCTCGATGGCCGCCATCGAGCGGTTTCTCGGGCGGGTCCCGGTGCTCGGTGTCTGTCTCGGTCACCAGGCGCTCGCCGCGGTGCTCGGCGGGCGGATCGTGCACGCGCAGGCGCTGATGCACGGCAAGTCGTCGCCCGTCTACCACGACGGCCGCGGCCTGTTCGAGGGCCTCGCCAACCCGTTCGAGGCGGGACGCTACCACTCGCTGGCCGTCGCCGAGCAGGACCTGCCGCAGGAGCTTGCCGTCAGCGCGTACACCTCGGACGGCGAGATCATGGGCGTGCGCCACCGCACGCTGCCCGCGGCGGGCGTGCAGTTCCATCCCGAGTCGGTGCTGACCCCCGAGGGCGACCGGCTGCTGCGCAACTTCCTCGACTTCGCGCCCGATCGCGACGCGGAGGCGGTCCGATGAGCGCGCTGCTCGAGCGGCTGCTCTCCGGCGAGCCGCTGGCCGAGGCCGAGGCCGAGACCTTCGGTACGCGTCTGGCGCGCGGCGAGATCGCGCCGGTCGTCGCCGCCGCGGCGCTCGCGGCCCTGCGCGTCCGCGGCGAGACAGCGGCCGAGCTGCGCGGACTCGCCACGGCGCTGCGCCGGCTCGCGCGCCGGCCGGCGATCGCTCCGGGACTGCGCGCGGTCGACGTCGTCGGCACGGGAGGCGACGGCTCCGGCTCGCTGAACCTCTCCACCGGCGTCGCGCTGCTCGTCGCCGCGATCGGCCTGCCGGTGATCAAGCACGGCAACCGCGCGATCTCGAGCCGCAGCGGAAGTGCGGACCTGCTCGAGGCGCTCGGTCTGCCGCTGCCGCTCGACGAGCGGGCGGCGGCGCAGTGCCTCGAGCGCACCGGGTTCACGTTCCTGTTCGCACCGCACTACCACCCGGCGATGCGCCAGCTCGCCGCGCTGCGCCGCGAGCTGGCCGTGCGCACGGTGTTCAACGTGCTCGGACCGCTGGTCAATCCGGCCGGGCCGCCGCTCGGACTGATCGGCGCGTATTCCCCGGCGGCCGCGCGGCTGATGGCCGAGGCGTTCTCCGGAATGGAGATCGAGCGCGTGTTCGTCGTCCACGGCGAGCCGGGCTGGGACGAGGCGACGCCGTGCGGGCCGTTCCTGCTGCTCGACGTCACGCCGGGGCGCGTGCGCGAGCAGGTGCGCGATCCGGCCGAATGGGATCTGCCGCGCGCACAGCCGTCGGAGCTCGCCGGCGGCGACGCTGCCGCCAACGCCGCCGCGCTGCGCGCGGTGTTCGGCGGCGAGCGCGGCGCGCACCGTGACGCGCTGGTGCTCGGTGCGGCGCTCGTCGCCGAGCTTGCCGGGCTGGCGGACGACCCGCTCGCGGCGCGGAGGATCGCCGAGGACGCGCTCGACGACGGTCGCGCGCGCAGCCTGCTCGATCGCCTCGGGCGCGTCGGCGACCGCGAGGTGGCCGATGGCTGAGCGCGCCGCACCGGGAGGCTTCCTGGCGGCGATGGCCGCGGCGAGCCGGCAGCGTGCCGAGGCGCTGCGCGGCCGCGAGGAGGAGCTGCGCGCGCGGCTCGCCGATCTTCCGCGCGCACCGCGCCTGGAGCACGACGCCCGCTTCGATCTCGTCGCCGAGTTCAAGCGCCGCGCGCCGTCCGCGGGCGTGCTGGCGGGCGACGGCGACGATCCGGCACGCCGCGCCGCCGCATACGCGCAGGGCGGCGCCGCGGCAATCTCCGTGCTGACCGAGCCGGCTCGCTTCTCCGGCTCGCTCGACGACCTCGCCGCCGTCGCTCGCAGCGCAACCGTGCCGGCGATGCGCAAGGACTTTCTCGTCGACCCGGTCCAGCTTTCCGAGGCGCGGCTGGCGGGGGCCGCGGGAGCGCTCGTCGTCGTCGCCATCGTCGATGACGGGATCCTCGCTGCTCTCGACGAGCGCGCGCGCGAGCTGGAGATGTTCCTGCTGCTCGAGGCGTTCGACGAATGCGATCTCGGCCGGATCGAGGCGCTGCTCGAGGCGCGCGGCCGGCGCGACCGCCTCGTCGGCGTCAACGCGCGCGACC
>RFIB01000025.1 GCA_003695625.1 Acidobacteriota bacterium
CCCGGCCGAGACGAGCAGCGCGATGCGCGAGACGCGCAGCTTCGCCCGCTCGTCGAGCGCCTCGCCGCGACGCAGCGCCTTCTCCCACAGGTCGCGCACGACGGTCGAGGCGACGACCAGAAGCTGCGAGTCGGCCGTCGAGAGGATCGCCGCGAACACGCCGCCGACGAGCAGCCCGTAGAGCAGCGGTCCGAACAGGTCCGCGGCGAGCACGAGGTAGACCATCTCCTGGTCGCCCCCCGGCAGCGCCGCCGCATCGCCGACCAGCACCCGTCCCACCAGTCCCACCGCGACCGCGCCCGCGCCGAGCAGCACGTTGAACGCGGTGCCCCATGCCGCCGAGACGACCAGGTTGCGCGGATCGTCGATCGAGATGTAGCGGACGAGGATGTGCGGCTGGCCGGGCGAGCCGAGGCCGATGCCGAGAAACCCGATCAGCGCGCCGGCCGACAGCGCGAACGGATCGACCAGGCCGGGGTCGATCGCCGCCAGCCCCGACCGCAGCGCCGCCGGGCCGCCGATCCGCGCCAGCGCGGCCGCGGGCAGCACGAGCAGCCCGAGCAGCATGATCAGCGCCCGCACGACGTCGTTCCACGCGACCGCGACGTAGCCGCCGAGCAGCATGTAGACCAGGATCAGCAGCGCCGCCGCGGCGAGGGCGACCAGGTGCGGCAGGCCGAGGGCCGCGGCAAGCGTCTTCGCTCCGCCAAGGAGCTGCGCCGCGACGTAGGCCGTCAGGAACACGACCGTGATCGCCGCGCCGGTGACGCGCACCGCGACGCCGTCGCCGTCGAAGCGGGCCGCGAACCAGTCGAACAGCGTCACGGCGTCCGCGGCCTGGGCCTCGGCCCGCAGCCTGCGGCCGATCCACAGGAACTGCAGCGCCTCGACCAGCGTGTAGCCGGCGACCGCCCACAGCGCGCTCGCGCCGCGCAGGAACGCCATCCCGCTGACGCCGAGCACCAGCCACGAGGACCGCCCGGACGAGACCGCGGAGAGTGCGACGACGACGCGGTTCATCGCCCGTCCGCCGACGAAGAAGTCCGACTCGGTGCGGGCGCGGCGCCGTGCGAGGAACCCGACCAGCACCGGGAGCAGGAGGGTCGCCGCGAAGGTGGCCAGCGCCAGCGGCTCGGAGAGCTGCTCGTAGACGTCCATGGGCCGGATTCTACGGGTCGCGGGCGGCGCCGGGGTGCCGCGCCGCGCGGACCCCGACCGGGCGTGGCGCCGTGCTAAGATCCGCGGCCACTCGACTGCCGTTCAGCCGAAGGAGACCCACCGATGGCCGAACCGTCCCAGCAGTTCACGAAGTTCCCGGAGAACGCGTATCGCGAACTGAAGCCCGGCGAGACCTACGTGCCGATGGTGCCGCCGGACGCGACGGTCCCCGAGCTGACGGGGCGGATGTTCGCCTTCGGCCTGGCGATGAACCTGGTCTTCTCGGTGGCATCGACGTTCCTGGCGCTCAAGGCGGGGCAGGGGATCGAGGCGGCGATCCCGATCTCGATCCTCGCCGTCGGGCTTTCCGGATTCCTCGTGCGGATCGGCCGGCGGGCCAGCTCGATCCTCGAGAACGTCTACGCGCTGGCGATCAGCACCACGTCGGGCTACGTCGCCGGCGGCACCTGCTTCTCGATGCCGGCGATCTACATTCTGCAGCTCGACAAGCCGGATCACCTCGGGCTCGGCACCGGCACGCTGTTCATGCAGATCACGCTGGTCCCGTTCCTCGGCGCCCTGCTCGGCGTGATCTTCCTGATTCCGTTCCGGCGCTACTTCGTCAAGGAGATGCACGGCAAGCTGCCGTTCCCCGAGGCCACGGCGACCAACGAAATCCTCGTCACCGGAGCGTCGGGCAGCACGACCCAGGCGCTGATCCTGATCTACTCGTTCGGCCTGGCGGCGGTCTACACCTTCGTCGCCACGGGCCTCAAGCTGTTCGCCGACGTGTTCACCACCGGTTACGCGACGCTGCATTCCGCCGGCGAGAAGGCGGTCGAGACGCTGGCCTTCGGCAGCGGCGGGCTGTTCGCGACGCTGACCGAGAAGGTCAAGATCGTGTTCGCCATGGGAACCGGGGCCTACTACGTCGGTCTCGGCTTCATCATCGGCCTGCGCTACGCGTCGATCATCTGCGCGGGGTCGTTTCTCGGCGCGCTGGTGATCACCCCCCTGCTCGGCTCGCTGAGCCTCGACGCGCTGCAGTCGATCAACTCGGCGATCACCTCGACCTCGGCGCATGACATCTGGTTCAACGTCCCGCGGCAGATCGGCATCGGCGCGATCTTCACGGCCGGCCTGCTGTCGATCTTCAAGATGGGCAAGGTGATCGTCACCGCGCTCCGGCAGGCCCTGGGCGGGCTGTTCGCCGGCAAGGCGGGCCTGGCAGGGCACGCCGGAGACCGCACCGACGAGGACCTGAGCTACCCGATGATGCTGCTCGTCGGCCTGTTCGCCGTCGTCGCCATGGCGATCTTCTTCCGCACGGTCGTCTTCGCCGGCATGGCCCACGCGACGTGGCTGACGCTGGTCTCGTTGGTCGTCGCGCTGGTGATCGCGTTCCTGTTCACGACGGTCTCGGCGTGGGCGATCGCGATGATCTCGGTGACGCCGATCTCCGGCATGACGGTCACCACGATCATCATCACCGCGGTGCTGCTGTCGGCAGCCGGCCTGCCGCGAGGCGATCGCGGCATGCTCGCGGTGCTGCTCGTCGGCGGCGTCGTGGGGACCGCGCTGTCGATGGCCGGCGGCCTGGTCACCAACTTCAAGCTCGGCTACTGGCTCGGTGCGAGCCCGAAGCGGATCACCTGGAACGCGATCGTCGGCTCGCTGGTCTCCGCGATCTTCGTCGCAGGGACGATCATGATCCTCTCGGCCAATCCGGGCTACACGACGGCGAGTGCCAATCCGCTGCCGGCGCCGCAGGCGAACATGATGGCCGGAGCGCTGCAGAGCTTCCTCGGCACGGGGCAGGTTCCTTGGCTGCTCTACGGCCTCGGTGTGCTGGTCGCGCTGACGGTCGAGCTGGTCGGCATCTCGGCGCTGGCGTTCGGGCTCGGCATGTACCTGCCGATCGAGATCAACACGCCGATCCTCGTCGGCGCACTCGTCGCGGTGCTCGTCAAGCGCAGCACGAGCGACGAGGCGCTTTCCAAGGCGCGCAGCAACAAGGGCATCCTGATCGCCTCGGGCCTGATCGCCGGCGGGGCGATCATGGAGGTGCTGATCAACTTCGTCGGCGCTATCGACGACCAGCTGCTCGGCTGGGGCATCCTGCCGGCGATCGACATCAGCCGGCACCTCGTCCGCGGAGGCGTGGATGCGGCCGGCCTGGCGCGCGTCGAGAACTGGCTCGGCCTGCTGTTCTTCCTCGGCCTGTGCGTGTTCGTCTACTGGGACTGCCGCCGGGCGAGCAAGGAACTGGCCGAAGGCGGCGAGCTGCATTGACCCGGGGGCGGCGCGACGGGGGAAGGGAGGGCCGGGCCGCACCGGCGGCCGGCCCGCCCCGGTGCGGTCAGGAGCGGGCCGGCTCCGTGTGCATCGGCAGCAGCGCGCGGACCCGCTGGCGGATGTCCTCGAACAGCGAGTAGAAGATCGGCACGTAGACCATCGTCAGGAACGTCGCCACGAACAGGCCGCCGATGGCGACGACCGCCAGCGGCGAGAGCCGCTCGAGACCGACAGCCCACTGCAAGGCGATCGGGATCATTCCGACGATCGTCGAGAACGCGGTCATCAGGATCGGCCGGGTCCGGATCTGCACCGCGCCCACCAGCGCGTCGTGCAGCGAGTCGCCCCGTTCGCGCGCCGCGGCGATGAAGTCGATCAGCAGGATCGAGTTCTTGGTCACCAGGCCGGCGAGCAGGATCATCCCCATGAAGGCCGGCATGCAGCCGTGCTTGCCGGCGATCAGCATCGCCCAGATCGCGCCGATCAGCCCCAGCGGCACCGCGGACATGATGGTCAGCGGATGCGCCCACGACCGGAACGTCGGCACCAGCGAGAAGTACAGCAGCAGCAGGCCGAGCAGCAGAGCCTTGCCCAGTCTTCCGAACGACTCGTTCATCTGCTTGATCTCGCCCTCGTGGGAGATCGAGTAGCCCGGCGGAAGCTCGATATCTGCCAGCGCCTTCTCGACATCCTCCTGCATGTGCGAGATCGTCCGCCGCGCCCGGTAGACCTGGATGTCCAGCGTGCGCTGCAGTCCCTGGCGCGTGATCACCGACGCCGCAGGCCGCCGCTCGAGGCGCCCGAGCTCGATCAGCGGGACGGGGCCCCGCGGAGTGACGATCGACAGCGTCGCCAGCTTCTCGGCCGCCGAGCGCTGGTCCCGCTCGAGCTGCAGCCAGACCGCGAGCCCGTCCTCGTTGGGCACGCGAAAGACCGAGGCCGGAACGCCGCGGATGGCACTGGCGAGCTGCGCGGTCACCGCGGCCGGCGAGATGTGGTAGAGCGCCAGCTTCTCCGGGTCGGTGATGAAACCGATCTCCTCGGAGTCGAGCCGCCAGGAGCGGGTGATCGAGGTCGCCCCCCGCACCTGTTCGCGGAACCGCTGCTCGATCTCCCTGCCGATCCGGTCCAGCTCCTGGATGTCGGGCCCCGAGATCATCACGTCCACCGGGGCGCGGATCGAGGAGAGCGGCGTGGCGCCGAAGTCGAACACGTCCGCGGAGAGCAGTCCGGGGATGGCACGGAACTTCTCGCGCAGGGCGTCCTCGATGTCCCAGATCGTCTGGTCGCGATGGAACCGGTCCACCAGGTGCACCGTGATCAGTCCCTGCTGGGGTAGGCGGCCGGCGCCGAACGAGATCACTGCCGGCTCGGAGCCGACCACCGAAGAGACCGACGTCACGCCGGGCTGCTCGAGGATGATCTGCTCCATGCGGGCCAGGGCCTTCTCGGCGGCAGCGACCGACGAGTTGGCGTCCATTTCCCAGGAGATCTTGATGATGCCGGTGTCCATCGGCGGCATCAGGTTGCGCCCGATCAGCGGCATCTGGCGCATCGAGACCAGCAGCAGCACGATGCCGACGACGATGAACAGCGCCCGGTGGCGCAGGGCGCGCGCGGTCAGCGCCACGTAGAAACGGCGCAGCGGATCGATCGCCATGTGATCGAAC
>RFIB01000169.1 GCA_003695625.1 Acidobacteriota bacterium
CAATGCATCAACGGCCGGGCAAGCCCGCGTCGCGTTCGGGCGCGGGTCCAGCGCAGCGCACCATCGGCCGGGCAAGCCCACGTCGCGTTCGGGCGCGGTTCCCGCGCAGCGCACCATCGGCCGGGCAAGCCCGGCCGCTACGGGCGCCGATTCGTCAACCGCAACGCCCCCATCCTGGCGACGTCGTCCGGACGGGATCGCGCGCAATGCACGGATCGGCGGGGCAAGCCCCGCCGTTACGGAGAGCCGAGGCGGTCGCGCATGTAGGGCTCGAGGGCCGCGGGGATCGCGAACGTGCCGTCCTCGCGCTGGTACTGCTCCATGATCGCGATCACCGTGCGGCCGACGGCGAGGCCGGAGCCGTTGAGCGTGTGGACCAGCCGCGCCTTGCCGCCCCCTTCGGGGCGCCAGCGGATGCCGGCGCGCCGCGCCTGGAAATCCTCGAAGTTCGAGCACGAGGAGATCTCGCGGAACCGCTGCTGGGACGGGAGCCACACCTCGAGGTCGTACGTCTTCGCCGCCGAGAACCCCAGATCGCCGGTCGCCAGCGTCACGACGCGGTAGTGCAGGCCGAGCCGCCGCAGGACTTCCTCGGCGTGGCCGGTGAGCTGCTCGAGCACCTCGTAGGACTCGTCCGGCTTCGCGAACGTCACCAGCTCGACCTTGTCGAACTGGTGCTGGCGGATCATCCCGCGCACGTCCCGCCCGTGCGAGCCCGCCTCGGCACGGAAGCACGGCGTGTACGCGGCGTAGCGCAGCGGCAGCCGCGCGCCGTCGAGGATCTCTCCCGCGTGCAGGTTGGTCACCGGCACCTCGGCGGTCGGCGCGAGGAACCAGTCGTCGGGCTCGGCGAGCCGGAACAGGTCGTCGGCGAACTTCGGCAGCTGGCCGGTCCCCTCGAGCGAGCGGCGATGGACGATGAACGGCGGCAGCAGCTCGGTGTAGCCGTGGCGCTCGACGTGCAGGTCGAGCATGAACGAGATCAGCGCGCGCTCGAGCCGCGCGGCCTGTCCCTTCATCACGACGAACCGCGCGCCGGTGATCTTCGCCGCGCGCTCGAAGTCGAGCGTGTCGGTGATCGCCCCGATGTCGACGTGATCGCGCGGCTCGAAGTCGAACCGCGGCGGCTCGCCCCACACGCGCTCGACGCGGTTGGCGCTCTCGTCGGGTCCGTCCGGACAGCTCTCGTGGGGCAGATTCGGCCAGCCGAGCAGCGTCTCGCGGATCTCGCTCTCGATCTCCGCGACCCGCGCGTCAAGCCCCCGGATCCGCTCGCCGAGCGCCTTGACCTCCTCGCGCAGCGGCCCGGCGTCCTCGCCGGCCTTGATCATCGCGCCGATCCGCCGCGACGACTCGTTGCGCCGGCGCTTGAGCTGCTCGACCTCGGCGATCGCCGCACGGCGCTCCTCGTCGAGCCGCACCAGTCGCGCGGTGTCGGCCTCGAAACCGCGCCGCGCGAGCGCCGCGCGGACCCCGTCGGGGTCGGCCAGGATGCTCCGGATGTCCAGCATCGGGTCCTTCCGGTCCTCAGGCGCGGCGGAACACGCAGCTGACCACGGACTTGTCGTTGCCGCCCATGCTGATCGTCAGCCCGTAGGGCCGGTCGGCCGGGATCTCGACCTGGTAGTCGCCCGCGTTGCCGGTGAGCTGGCGCCAGATGTCGACCGCCATCCGCACGCCGGACGCCCCGGTCGGATGGCCGTAGCCGATCAGCCCGCCGCCGGTGTTCATCGGCGTCGCGCCGTCGCGCCGCGTGTTGCCCGCGGCGACGTAGTCGGCGCCCTCGCCGGGACCGCACAGGCCGAGCGCCTCGCAGGTCAGGATCGCCGTGATCGTGAAGCAGTCGTGGATCTCGAACACGCCGACCTCGCGCACGTCGATTCCGGCCATCGCCAGCGCGCGCCGGACCGCCTCGCGCGTCGTGTCGAGCACCGTCAGATCCTCGGGCGGTGCGGTCAGGTCGCCGACCGCGTGGCCGAGACCGACGAGCTGGATCGCCTGGTCCTTAGCGATGCCGGCGCGCGCGAGCCCCTCCTCGGAGGCGACGAGCAGCGCCGCGCCGCCGTCGGAGACCTTCGAGCAGTCGAACACGTTGAGGTGATCGCAGAACGAGCGCGGATTGGGCTTCGACTGCTGGTGCGTCGCGAACGGGTCGGGCAGCGCGTTGGTGTGCTCCTGGGCCTTCGGATTGGCGCGGGCGTTGAGCACCGCCTGCTCGTACCAGCGTCCCATCGCCTCCCAGGTGCGCTCGACGCCGTAGCGGTCCATGTAGGCCCCGGCCCGCTCCGAGAACCGGCACGGGAAGAAGTGCGCGTTGCCCTGCTTGCGCTCGCCGGCGTAGTGCCCGGCGCCGGCGAGGATGTCGGCGCCGTAGACCGCCTTGACGGTGTTCTGCACCTCGACGCCGATCGTCAGCACGGCGTCGGCCTGCTCCGAAAGCACGCTCTTGACCGCCGTGGCCATCGCCAGTCCGCCCGAGGCGCACGCCCCCTCGACGCGGATCGACGGGCGGTACCGCAGGTCCTCGTGGACCAGCGAGAGGAACGCGCCGAGGTGCCCCTGGCGGTTGAACCGAGCCGCCATGAAGTTGCCGATGACGCCCTCGTCGATCGCCTCGGGACCGGGCAGATGAGCCAGCACGGCGCGCCCCGCCTCGGCGATGTAGTGCTCGAGCCCCGGACGCGGCTTCTTGGGATGAAACTCGGGACGGCCCGTGCCGAGGGAGACGGTGTACTCCCCGGCGACGAAGTAGATCGGCTTGCGCAGGGTCTTCATCGCTCACCTCCGCGGATCACGCGCAGTAGTCGTTGATCGGGCCGTACAGGTGGTAGAACCCGAGCATCAGCACGCGGTTGACGTCGTCCTCGCTCGCCGCGACCTTCTGCTCGACGAGCTGGCGGCCGATCTCGCGCGAGCGCGCCAGGTAGGCCTTGGCGAGCTGCGCGCCGAGGGTGTCCATCCCGGCCAGCGCGCCGAAGTGCGCCGCGAGCGCCTCGTCGCGGTCGGGGGCGCGCGTGAGCGCCTTCCACGGCCGGAACCCCTCGGGCAGCGGTCCGAGTTCCTCGTCCCACGACGCGTCGATCGGCACGTAGTCGCGCGCCTCGAGGTCGTAGGCGGCGACGGGGCGGCCCTTCTCGTACCGGAAGAATCCCGGCTTCTGCGAGCCGTCCGGATTCTGCCCGCCGCGGACGCCGAGCTCGAGCGCGCGGTCGATCACCTCGTGGCGCAGGTGCTCGTCGAGGTGCTCGTCCATCACGATCTGGATCATCTGGAACACGTCGATGCCGACGTAGTCGATCAGCTGGAAGATCCCCATCGGCCGCAGCAGCCAGTCCTGGCTGACCCGGTTGACGAGCCACGCCCCGCGCGCCCAGCCGCGCCCGCGCGACAGCCGCTGCGCCTCGTTGAGCCCGTGGAGCCCGTCGCGGATGAAGTGCCCGTTGCCGATGAAGCCCGCCACGTCGGCCGACGGGATCAGAGTCTTGCGCAGGCGCCGGCCGAGTTCGGCGGCGAGCGCGGACAGCTCGTCGGGCGTCGTCTCGGCGCGGATCACCTCGACGAGCTTCTGCACCGGCGGCGGATTGTAGAAGTGGAACCCGATCACCCGACCGCCGAGGCCGGCCTCGCGGTCGATCTCGCCGATCGGGATCGACGAGGTGTTGGTCAGGAAGTACGCCTCGGGGCACAGGTCGCGCAGCTGGCGGAACACCGACGCCTTGACGCCGGTCTTCTCGACGATCGCCTCGAAGACCAGCGTCGAGCCGCGGGCGGCGCCGAGGTCGGTCGCCGGCCAGACCAGGTCGCCGACCCGCCGGACATAGTCGGCGATGATGTCGCCGTTCTCGACCAGGTCGGGGCGGTCGGCGTACAGCGTCCGCAGGGCGACGATCGTCTTCTCGGCGGTCTTGGTCGCCTGGGCGTGCAGGTATTCGCGCAGGCCGATCAGCCCGGCCGGGTCGAGGTCGATCGCGTTGAGCCGGAACACGCGCCCGCGGTTTTCGGGCAGCAGCGAGAGCCGGGCCATCTCCTGGGCCAGCAGCAGCGTGATCCCGCTGCCCATCTTGCCGGCCGCGCCGATGACCGAGACGTTCTGAAGGCGGGTATCGAGGTCCATGGCGTCACTCCCAGGCGGCGGTCGATCGCCGGTGGCGCGGTGCGCCCGCCGACCGGCGGGCGGGCGGCGCGCGACGGGCCGCCTCCGGCGAGTATAACCGGAACGTTCGGTTTGCGCGCGCCGCGGACCGCGCGACAAACCGGTGCTGGCGGCCGGTTTGGTCAGTTCGCGTCGGCCGCGTGGGCGATCAGGTCGTCGAGCGCGATCACCTCGAGCGCCCGCTCGTGCGTCGCCGAGAGCAGCACCGGCGGCGCGCAGCCCGCCGCGAGCGCCTCGAGCCAGCGCGCCGCGCACAGGCACCAGCGGTCGCCGGGGCGCAGGCCCGGGAAGCCGGGGCCCGGCGTCTCGAGGTCGTTGCCTCTGCGGCGCGAGAAGTCGAGGAACTCGCGCGTGACCCGGGCGCAGACGACGTGGGCCCCCGCGTCCTCCGGGGCGGTGTCGCAGCGCCCGGTGCGGAAGAACCCGGTGCGGGGAGCCAGGCTGCAGGTCTCCAGCGGTCCTCCGAGCACGTTGCGGGCCAGCGGCACGGCGTCGTCCTCCCCGCCCCGGCGGCGACCGGGGATCCAAGTCGCGGGCCGCCACGATGTTAGGCGGTCGCCGCGGGGCGGCGCCGGGTTGCGCCGCGGGCGGAATGATCCTATAACCCCGCCTGCCCCTCGAGGTCGACGGGCGGCTGGGTGGAGCGCGACACAAAGAGGTCGGAGCGTCACGGGGGCGCTCCGGGGTCCGGTCGCGCCATTTCGGGACGTCGATCCGTCCCGGGATGCAAAGGACACGCCGGTGAACACTGTCGGGACCCACTGCGTTCTCGAGCTCTACGGGTGCGCAGACCATCTTCTCAACGACGAGCGGTTCCTCCGCGAGGCGCTGCGCCGCGCCGCGGTCGAGGCGCGCTCGACGCTGCTCGGCGAGATCAGCCACCGCTTCGAGCCCCACGGCGTGACGGCGCTGGCCCTGCTCGCCGAGTCGCACATCTCGATCCACACCTGGCCGGAGCACGGCTACGCGGCGATCGACGTCTTCACGTGCGGAGCGCATACCCGGCCGGAAGCCGCATGCCGCCTGCTGGCGCAGACGCTCGGCGCGCGCCGGAGCCACCTGCGGCGCCTGCCGCGGGGGGTCGCCGCCCCGGCAGGCACGTTCAGCGCCGAGCGCCATCCGGAAGGGGTCGCCGTCTCCGCCGAGGAGACCGCGGACGCTTCCGGGGAGGAGCCTGCGGAATGCCGGGTGCTGAACTTCGAGCGGACGTCTGGATCAGCGAGTACATCACTCCCTGGGACATCTACCAGCACGGCGTGACGCGGATCCTCGCCGCGCGCCGGACGCGCTGGCAGGAGATGCACATCGTCGAGACCGGGGCGTACGGCAAGGCGCTCGTCCTCGACGGCAAGTGGCAGTCCTGCACCGGGGACGAGTTCATCTACCACGAGAGCCTCGTGCACCCCGCGATGCTGCGCGCCGGCCAGCCGCGCCGCGTGCTGATCCTCGGCGGCGGCGAGGGCGCGACGCTGCGCGAGGTGCTGCGCTGGTCGTCCGTCGAGCGCGCGACGATGGTCGACATCGACGGCGAGGTCGTCGAGGCCTGCCGCGAGCATCTCGCCGAGATGCACCAGGGGGCGTTCGACGACCCGCGGGCCGAACTCGTCATCGGCGACGCGCTCGAGGTGATCGACGACAGCCCCGACGGCCACTACGACGTCGTGATCTCGGACCTGTCCGACCCGATCGAGGAGGGGCCGTCGTTCAAGCTGTTCACGCGCGAGTACTTCGCCCGGCTGCGGCGCGTCCTCGCCCCGCAGGGCGTCGCCGTGGTCCAGGCCGGGCCGGTCTCGCCACCCGAGCTGGCGCTGCATGCGCGGCTGGTCAGCACGCTGCGCGCCGTGTTCGCCCACACCGCGTCGTACTGCGCGCACGTGCCGAGCTACGCGGCGCCGTGGGGCTTCGCGCTCGCGGCGGACCGGCCGCTCGACCTGCCCGGCGACCCGGCGGCGCTCGACGCGCTGCTCGCCGAGCGCACCACCGGCGGGCTGCGCTATCTCGACGGCCGCACGCTGGTCGCCCTGGACAACCCGCCGCTCTACGTCCGCGAGGCGGTGGCCCGGGAGACGCGGGTCTACACCCTGGACGAGCCGCCGCGCTTCTTCGGGACGGGCCAGGGCCCCGACGACGCCCGCTGAGCCTCCCGCCGGACCGCCCACCCGCGGCTGCGGACCGCTGGCGGACCGCCCGGCGGAGGCGGGGGCCGCGCGCCCGGCCGCGAGGCGCTAGCATCGTGCGTCCGCGACGGGTCCGGGGGCGGTCGTCCCCGCGCAGACCGATCCGGGCCGCGGACGGAAAAGACCGGAAGGAGAAACGGATGAAGCGATGGGGTTTGGCGGCGCTCGCTGTGCTGCTGCTGGCCACGGTGGCGACGCCGGCGGCGACCGCGACGACCGGGCACGCGCCGGCGGGCACCGTGGCCAAGGTGCCCGTCGAGACGTTCACGCTCGACAACGGCATGACGTTCCTGCTCGTCGAGAAGCCGGAGCTGACCACGGTGGTCGCCGGCTGGGTGGCCCACGTCGGCTCGGCCAACGAGCAGGTCGGCCAGACGGGGATCGCCCACTTCTTCGAGCACATGATGTTCAAGGGCTCGAAGACGATCGGCACGAAGGACATCAAGCGCGATCTCGAGATCATGGCCGAGCAGGAGCGGCTCCAGGACGAGATCCGCGCCTGGTACCGCAAGCAGCGCGAGCGCTGGCGTCGCGGCGAGATCGACGATCCGTACGATCCCGCCAATCGTCCGCCCGAGCTCGTCGAGCTGGAGAAGAAGTTCCAGAAGCTCGTCGAAGAGCAGCGCGAGCTGATGGTCAAGGACGAGTTCGACAAGATCTACACCGCCGAGGGCGGGACGCGGATGAACGCGTTCACCAACCAGGACATGACCGTCTACTTCATCACCGTCCCGGCGAACAAGATCGAGCTGTGGTTCTGGATGGAGTCGGACCGGCTGCTGAACAACGTCCGACGCGAGTTCTACTCCGAGCGGGACGTCGTGCACGAGGAGCGCCGGCTGCGCACCGAGTCGACGCCGACCGGCAAGTTCGACGAGCTGTTCAACGCGATGTTCTGGCAGGCGCACCCGTACCGCAATCCGGTCGTCGGCTGGCCGTCGGACCTGCGCGTGCTCAGCGCCGCCCAGGCCGACGCGTTCTACCGGACGTACTACGCCCCGAACAACCTGACGGCGGCGATCGTCGGCAACTTCGACAAGGCCGAGGTCCGCAAGCTCGCCGAGCGCTACTTCGGCCGGCTCGAGCGCCAGCCGCCGCCGCCGGACGTGGTGACGCTCGAGATGGAGCAGCTCGCCGAAAAGCGCATGCGCGCCGAGTGCGACTGCCAGCCCCAGGTCGAGCTGCGCTACCACACCGTGCCGTTCATGCACCGCGATTCGTACGCGCTCGACGTGCTGGCCAGCCTGCTCAACGGCCGCACCGGCCGGCTGTACAAGGCGCTGGTGCTCGACCAGAAGATCGCGGCGAGCGCCGGCGCGGGCCAGAACAGCCAGAAGTGGGCCGGTGCGTTCTCGCTGTTCGCGGAGAGCAAGGGCGACGCAACGCCCGCCGACCTCGAGGCGGCGCTGGTCCGCGAACTCGACCGCCTGCGCACCGAGCCGATTCCGGCCGAGGAGCTGCAGAAGGTCAAGAACCAGATCATCGCCGACAACTACCGCCGGCTCGAGAGCCCGTTCTTCCTGATGATCCAGCTGCTGTACTACGACGGGCTCGGCGACTGGCGCTACCTGAACACCAATGCCGAGAACCTGCTCGCGGTGACCGCGGACGACGTCAAGCGGGTCGTCGAGACCTACTTCCGGCCCGAGAACCGCGCCGTCGCCCACTACTACCGCAAGGCGGGCACCCAGGCGGAGCCGGTGCCCGAGGAGCTGGCCGACCTGCCCGAGCAGGCGCAGAAGCAGATCCTCGCCCAGGCCAGGCAGCTGCGCGCGATCGAGGATGCCGACCAGTTGCGGCAGATCCTGGCCCAGGTGCAGCAGCAGAAGGGGGCCGCCCCGCCGCAGTTCGCCAAGGCGATCGCGTACCTCGAACGGGTGATCACCGAACGGCTCGCCGCGCTCGAGGCGGCCGAGGGAGGTGAGTGATGACGACGACACGGATGCGCGTGCTCGCCGCGGCGCTCGCCGCGCTCGGACTGCTGCTCGGCGCCGGCACGGCGGTCGCCGCCACCGGCGAGAAGATCCCGCCGCGCCCCGAGCAGCTCCGCTACCCCAAGCTGGCGTTCGACGTCCCGGAGGCCGACGGCTTCCGTCACGTGCTGTCCAACGGCGTCGTGGTCTACGTCGCCGAGGATCACGACCTCCCGCTGGTCAACGTCTCGGTGCGCGTCAAGGTCGGCTCGTTCCTCGACCCCGAGGGCAAGACCGGCCTCGCCTCGATCACCGGCCGGATGCTGCGTCAGGGCGGCGCCGGGGACCTCGACGCCGCAGCGTTCGACGAGCGTGCCGACTTCCTCGCGGCGCAGATCTCGTCGTACACCGGCGACACCGGGGGCGGTGCGGGGCTCAACTGCATCACGCCGGTGCTCGACGAGGCGCTCGACCTGTTCTTCTCGATGCTCGTCTCGCCCCGCTTCGACGCCGACCGCATCGAGGTCGAGAAGACCAACCGCCTCGAGGCGATGAAGCAGCGCAACGACGACGCCGGGGACATCCTCGCGCGCGAATGGCAGTGGCTGATGCGCGGGCGCGAGCACTTCACGTCGCGCTATCCGACCAAGGCCGACCTCGACGCGATCACGCGAGAGGACATGATCGCCTTCCACCGCCGCTGGTGGAACCCGCGCAACATGCTGATCACCGTCTCGGGCGACGTCGACACGAAGGCGATCCTCGCGCAGCTCGAGCGTCGCCTGGCCGCGTTCGGTGACCGCGGCGAGAGCACGCCGTGGCCGCCGCCGAAACCGGAGTTCACGCCGGTCCCCGGTCTGTACCACGTCGAGAAGGACATCCCGCAGGCCAAGGTCAACATCGGGCACCTGACGTTCGAGTGGACCGACTGGGACGCGAAGGATCCGTACGCGCTGCGCGTGATGAGCCACATTCTCGGCGACAGCGGCTTCACCTCGCGGATCACCAAGCGGATCCGCTCCGACGAGGGGCTCGCCTACTCGGCATGGGCCCGCTTCGGCATCGGCACGTGGTGGCCGGGCATCTTCCGCGTCTCCTACCAGTCGAAGAGCTCGACGGTGGCGCTCGCGGCCAAGCTGGCGTTCGAGGAGATCCGTCGCATCCAGGCCGAGCCGGTCTCGCCGGACGAGCTGGACACGGCGCGCAACTCGATCATCGACAGCTTCCCGCAGCGGTTCAATTCGCCGGCAAGCACGCTGTCGATCTTCGCCGAGGACGAGTGGATCGGGCGGCCCCACGAGTACTGGACGCACTACCGCGACCGCATTGCGGCCGTCGGTCGCGAGGACGTCCAGCGCGTCGCCAGGCAGTACCTGCACCCGGACCGCACCGTGTTCCTCGTCGTCGGGCGCTGGGACGAGATCGCCCCGGGCGATCCGGACGGCCGCGCGTCGATGGCCGAGTTCGGCGAGCCGACCCACCTGCCGCTGCGCGACCCGCTGACGCTCGAGCCGATCGAGCCGACCGAGCCGACCGACTGACGGGCCGTCCGCGGCGACACGACGACGAACAGGGGGAGGGAACGCGGTTCCCTCCCCTTCTTCTTCTTCATTCCCGCGGTCGCGGCATTCCGCAACCGGCGCTCCGGTCAGCCGCGTTCGCGCTCCGCCTCGAGGCGCTCGAGCTCGACGTCGGCCAGCGCCTGCTCGTCGACACCGCCGGTGGGGTAGTGCCCCGAGAAGCAGGCGTGGCAGGTGTCCTCGAGGTCCGCGGGTGACTCCGCGCGCACCGCGGCGACGAGGTCGTCGAGGTCCTGGTAGACGACCCGGTCGGCGCCGAGCAGCTCGGCGATCTGCGCCTCGTCGCGGTCGCGGGCGATCAGCTCGCGGCGCGTCGACATGTCGATCCCGTAGACGCACGGATGCCGCAGCGGCGGCGCGGTCGAGCACAGCACGACCTCGGTCGCGCCGGCCTCGCGCAGCATCGCGACGATCTGGCGCGAGGTCGTCCCGCGCACGATCGAGTCGTCGACGAGCAGCACGCGCCGCCCGCGCACCTCGGACGCGATCACGTTCAGCTTGTGGCGCACCGAGCGCCGCCGGGCGCCGTCGCCGGGCATGATAAACGTCCGGCCGACGTAGCGGTTCTTGACCAGCGCCTCGCGGAACGGCCAGCCGAGTTCCCGCGCCATCTCGAGCGCGGCGGGCCGCGACGACTCGGGGACCGGGACGACGACGTCGGCCTCGATGCCGCGGCGCCGGACCGCGTCGGCCAGCGCCCGCCCCATCCGCTCGCGCACGCGGTACACGCTGGTGCCGTCGAGCGCGCTGTCCGGGCGCGCGAAGTAGACGAACTCGAACACGCACGGCCGGAAGCGAGGCTCGGCGAGCGTGTCGATGCGCACCTCGCCGTCGTGGCCGATGAACACCGCCTCGCCGGGGCCCGGCCGGTGCTCGATCTCGTAGCCGAGCGCCTCGAGCACGACGCTCTCCGACGCGACAGCGTGCACGACGCGCCCGTCGCGGCGCACCCGCCGACCGATGCAGATCGGCTTGATCCCGTGGGGATCGCGGAACGCGAACAGCCCCTCGCCGGCGACGAAGCCGACCACCGAGTAGGCACCGTGCACGTCGCGGAACACGTCGGACACCGCCGCGCGGTAGACCTCGTGCGAGAACGGCCCGCCGGCCGCATGGCGCGCCAGCGAGTCGGCGAACACGTTGAGAATCACCTCGACGTCACAGCGCGAGAGCAGGTGGCGCCGCCCGCGCCGCTGGAGGCGCTCGACCAGCGGCCGGTAGTTGACGACGTTCCCGTTGTGCGCCATCGCGATCCCGAACGGATGCGTCAGCACGAACGGCTGCGCGTCCTCGGCCCCGCCGGAGCCGACGGTCGGGTAGCGCACGTGGCCGAGCGCCAGCTCGCCGCGGACCTTGGCCATCGCGGCCGGGTCGAACACGTCGCGGACGAGCCCCTCCCCCTTGTGCAGGTGGAACCGCCCGTCGTAGGCGACGATCCCCGCCGCGTCCTGCCCGCGGTGCTGGATCGCGAGCAGGCCGTCGTGGACCTCGCGGACCGGTGCGTCGGTGCCGATCAGTCCGATGAATCCGCACATCGGCTCACTCCTCCCGCGCCGCGGGCGTGCCGCCGGGCGCCGGCAGCCAGAGCATCTCCTCCGGCTCCCCGCCGAGGTCGAGACGGCGCAGCTCGTCGAGCGCGCCGTCCCGGCCGACCCGGACGATCGCGATCTCCGGCCGGCCGTCGAAGGCCAGCGCGACGCGCCGCCCGCCGGGCTCGGCGGCGATGCGCGTGACGACCTCGGAATACGGACGGACCGCGAGCACCTCCCGGGTCGCGGGATCGACGACGACCAGCCCCGGCACCGAGGCGCTGGCGACGAGCAGCAGCTCGCCCCCGGCGGCGAACGCGAGATCGAGCACCTGGGCGCGCGTCCGCACGACCTCCGGCTCGGCGCGGCCGGCGAGCGCGTCGCGGTCGAGGACGAACACCCTGCCCTGCTGCGTGCCGACCCAGACCTCCGCCGCCCCGGGACGCAGCGCGAGCTGGCCCGGCCCGAGGTCGAGGCGCAGCCGGCGCGGCCGCTCGGGCGGCAGGTCGATCACCGCCAGCTCGTCGGTCGCGCGCATGCCGACGACGAGCGGCCCGCCCCCGGGCAGGACGGCGAGTTCGGTCGGCCAGCCCCACGGCACGAGCACGGTGCCGGCAGGCGCCTCCCACGGCCGATCGAGCCAGCTGACCGCGCGATGCGCCTGGGCGACGAGCCACAGCCGGCCGGTCCCGTCGATGGCCAGCGACGTCGGCGCGCAGTTCTCGCACACGAAACGCGTGCTGCGCGGCGCGCCCCCGGGCAGCGCGATCTCGGTCAGGCTCGAGGCCGGGGCGCGGCCGGTTCCGCGGTTGGCGACCAGCAGCGCGTCGTCGACATGCACGAGTCCCGTCGGACCGATGCCGGTCGGAGCCGACACGATCGTGCCGGTGTCGGGAGCGACGAGGACGACGCGGTGCTGGCGAAACAGCGTCGCCGCGATCGGGCCGGCCGGCTCCGGCGCCGCGGCGGCGGGAGCGGCGGCGCCGAGCAGCGCGGCCAGCGCGAGGACGGCAGGACGGTGCCGGGGGATCGAGGTCATCGGCAGCTCCACGGGGATCTCCTGGTCGGCTCATTGTGCCGACCGCCCCTGCGCGCGGCCAGCGCGGCGCGCGCCGGCGTTCGTGCTCGTTTGCAGCGGTTTCCGCCGGACCGCCGATCCGTCGCGCCGCCGCTCCCGGGTTGTCCGCGGCCCGATTGCCCGTACCTTCCCGGGCGCGGGGAGGCCGAGGATCGTCCGACGGTGCGGCTGGCCACGAACACGAATGCGTCGCTTCGCTTCGCCGCCTGCGCGGCGCTGGCCCTGCTGACGCCCGGTCTTGCGCCGGCGTCGCTCTCGCCCGACGCCCTCGTCGGACCGGCCCCGGACTCCGCGCTCGCGGTCCTCGACGCGGGGTTCGACCGGCTCGGTCGCGCCCTCGGCGCGTCGTTCGGGCTCGAGCTGGGCGCCGGTCCGGCCGCGGTGCCGAGGGCGGGGGCCCGCGTCCACGAGGCGCGGCTCGCCGGGCCGCTCTGCCCGTACCTGCAGATCGCGCTCGCGCCGCGCCGGCAGGCGACGCGCGGCGTGCTGCCGTCGCCGACCGGGCTGCTCGTGCTCGAGGCCGACCTGTACTTCGCCGAGGAGACGCGCCTGACCGAGGCCTCGCTGCTGGTGCTCGCCGAGGCCGGCCGCCGGGACGGCCTGCTCGCGCTCGAACGCGAGTTCGGCCGGCCGGCGTTCCGGGCACGGCTTCCCGGCGACGGCGATCTGGTCGTCGGCTGGCGCGCGGGACGCGCGCTCGCGCTCGCCCGCGTGACCGACCTCGACGTGATCCACCTGACGCTGAGCCTCGACGACCCGGACGACGCCGTCGCGGGGCCGACGACGCTGCTGTTCCAGGGGCTGGAGACCTACGCGCGGCGGCGCGAGACCCAGGGCGCGACCGCGGAACTCGAGATCGAGGTCCGCAGGCTGCTCGACTGGGTCGAGCTGGCACGCTCCGCCGTCCGCGCTCGCTGACCGTCGCATCCTGCTATCGTGGCCCCGTGACCGGGCCCGTCGATCCGGCCGCGCGATTCGCGGGGCCGCTGATTCTCTGGCTGCGCGCCGCGTACCGTCCCGCGGCCGTCGTGTTCATCGGCGGCTGGGTGTTCGCGTTCCGCGGCGGCATGTCCGGATCGCTCCCGCTCGTCGCCGGCATGACGCTGACCGCGTGCCTGCTCGGCGGACTCGCCGGCGGCCTGGTCGCCGCGCGCCCGCCGGTCGCGGGGATCGCCGTCAGCGCGCTCTCGGCCGCCGCGGTGGCGATCGCGATGGTCGACGCCGGGCGCGGCCTGCGCGTGCGCGCGCTCGGCGAGGCCGCGGGCGCGGCCCTCGACGGGATCCTCGCGCCGCTGGCGGCCGGCGCCGTGCTCGCCGCCTTCGCCGGATCCGCGGCCGGGCTGTGGCTGCGCCGCCGCTGGGACGCGCGGCGCTCCGCGACGGGCGGCGGTCCCGCCCGCTGATCCGTGGCAGAATCCCGCGGCCGGTCGCCCGGCCGGACCGCCGCCGCGCGGACACCAACGCACGCCGACACGAAGGCCCGATGCTGGATACCGAGCGCATCCTCTCCGACCTGAACGACGCGCAGCGCGAGGCCGTCACCTGGGGCGACGGCCCGCTGCTGATCCTCGCCGGCGCGGGCTCGGGCAAGACCCGCGTCATCACGCACCGCATCGCGTGGCTCGTCGGCCACCACGGCGTCGACCCGCGCGGGCTGGTCGCGATGACGTTCACCAACAAGGCGGCGGGCGAGATGAAGCAGCGCGCCGAGGCGCTGCTCGGCCTCGACCTGGCCGGAGCGTACGTCGGGACGTTCCACGCGTTCGGGCTGCGCATCCTGCGCGCCCATGCCGTCGCCGCCGGCTATCCGCCGACGTTCGTCGTCTACGACACGGCCGACCAGCAGGCGATCGTGCGCGCGGCGCTCAAGGAGCGCGGACTCGCGTCCCAGGAGCTGCCGCCGCGGCGCGTGCTGACGTGGATCTCGCGCAACAAGACGGCGCTGGTCGCGCCCGAGGACGCCGCCGCGGAGGCGCGCGGTCCCGAGCAGCGCCTGCTCGCCGAGCTGTACGCGGAGTACGAAACCCGCCTGCGGCGGGCCGGGGCGGTCGACTTCGACGACCTGCTGGTCCAGGTCGTGCGGCTGTTCCTCGAGCGGCCGGAGATCGCCGAGCGCTACCGCGAGCGGATCCGTCACCTGCTGGTCGACGAGTACCAGGACACCAATCCGCTCCAGTACCGGCTGATCCGGCTGCTCGCCGAGCGCCATCGCAACATCTGCGCCGTCGGCGACGAGGACCAGTCGATCTACGCGTTCCGCGGCGCCGACATCCGCAACATCCTCGACTTCACCCGCGACTATCCGGACGCCCACCTGGTCAAGCTCGAGCAGAACTACCGCTCGACGGGAAACATCCTCGCGGTGGCCAGCGGCGTGATCCGCCACAACACCGGCCGCTACGACAAGACGCTGTGGACCGACGCGTCCGACGGCCCGCGCGTCGTCGTGCGCGAGAACCGCGCCGACCGCGACGAGGCCGACTGGGTCGTCGGCGAGATGCTGCGGCTGGCGCGGCGCGGCGATGTCGCGCTCGAGCAGTGCGCGGTGCTCTACCGGACGAACGCGACCTCGCGGCTGTTCGAGGACCGGCTGATGGCGCACAACGTGCCGTACCGGGTCGTCGGCGCGCTCCGCTTCTGGGAACGGCGCGAGGTCAAGGACCTGCTCGCCTGGCTGCGGATGCTGGTCCACCCCGACTCCGACCAGGACCTGCTCCGCGCGGCGACGACGCCCCCGCGAGGGATCGGCCAGAAGACGCTCGAGCGGGTCGCCGAGCTGGCGGCCGCGCGCGGCTGCTCGCTCCACGAGGCGGCCCGGGCGCTCGCGGGGCAGCCGGAGGGTCTCGGCACGCGCGCGCTGCGCGCGCTCGACGGGTTTCTCGGCACCGTGCGCGACCTGACCGACCTCGCGGCGACCACGTCGACCGCCGGAACGCTCGAGGCGGTGCTCGAGGCGATCGACTACTTCGCGTACCTCGAACGCGCGTTTCCCGGCGATCACGACAGCCGCACGGAGAACGTCGGCGCGCTGGTCGACGCGGCGCGCGAACACGACGAGGCCGGCGCGCCGGACGGGCTGGCCGGTTTCCTCGACCGGGTCAGTCTGCGCTCGGACACCGACGACGTGCAGGGCGAGCGCGGTCCGTCGCTGATGACGATCCACGCCGCCAAGGGACTCGAGTTCGACGCGGTGTTCATCGTCGGGATGAACGAGGACCTGTTCCCCCACCCGTGGTCGGTCTCCGATCCGGAAGGGCTCGAGGAGGAGCGGCGGCTGCTGTACGTCGCGATCACCCGCGCGCGGCGGCTGCTGTCGCTGACGTTCTCCCTCTTCCGCTCGCAGTTCGGCCAGGTCGTCCACGCGCGCCCGTCACGGTTCCTCGACGAACTGCCGCCGGACCGGATCCGCCGGTCGGGCGGCGCCGCCGACCTCGGCCGCCCGGTGCACGACGGACCGCCGGCGCGCACCGCGACGCCGGCGGCCGGCACCGCGCGCACCGCGGGGCGGCTGGCCTACGAACCGGAGCCGGCGCAGGCCGGCGCGGAGTGGTTTCCCGGCATGCACGTCGAGCACCCGACGTTCGGTCCGGGGATCGTGATGACCGTCGACGGCCCGCCGCACGACCCGCGGCTCAAGATCCGGTTCCGCAACGGCCGCCTGCGGCGGATCGCCGTCCGTCACGCGACGCTGATGCGCGGGACTACGTGACCCCGTCGATCTCGATCCGCCCCGCCGCGACGTCGACGAGGCGGGCGGCGAGCGACCCGGCGCGCGAGCGCAGCACACGCACGAGCAGGCACGGCCGGTCGGCGAACCGGCGCTCGACGCCGCGCAGCACCTCGCCGTGGCGCGCCAGCTCGGACTCGACCGCTCCGAGCACGTCCCAGTCGCAGCGCAGCGCGAGCTCGGCGAGCCGCTCGACGCGCCGGCGCGGCGCCGCCTCGAGCGCCGCCCGCGCCGCCGCACCGTAGGCCCGCGCCAGCCCGCCGGTCCCGAGCTTCGTGCCGCCGAACCAGCGGGTGACGATCACCGCCACGTCGCAGAGTTCCGCACGGCGGATCGCCGCGAGCATCGGTGCGCCCGCGGTGCCGGACGGCTCGCCGTCGTCGTCGCCGCGTTCGAGCGGCGCCTCGGGCGGCCCGATCCGGAACGCCAGGCAGTGGTGCGTCGCGTCGTGCCATCGCCGCCGGGCCTCCGCGCGGGCGGCAAGGGCCGCGGCCTCGTCGGCGACGTGCAGCGCGCGCGCAAGGAACCGCGAGCCCCGGTCGCGGTGCTCGACGAGGGGCCCGTCGCCGACGGTCAGCCAGCTGTCCGCGGACGGATCGCTCATCGCGTGTCGTCCCGGCGCGCGGCGACGCCGACGAACAGCCCCTCGTCGGGGTCGAACGGCGCACCGTCGAAGTCGCCGTGCCGCTCGACGAGCACCAGGCCCGCCGCCTCGAGCGCCCGCTCCAGCTGCTCGGGGTAGAGGTACCGCTGCGGGATCGTCTGCACCGCCCGCTCGACGCGGTCGCCGCGGCGGATCGCATAGTGGTACGTCGCGTCGATCCGCTGCCGTCGCGGATCCCACGTGTCCGACTCGAACACGTCGACGAACGCGCCGTCGGCCTCGAACGACACGACGTGATGCGGCTCGCCGGCGAGGCCCTCGAGGCGCGCGGCCTCGCCGGGATCGATCCGGGCCGGACAGTAGACGTCGAACACGAACCGTCCGCCGGGCGCGAGATGCCGCTCCGCCCGCCGCAGCACGGCGTGCAGCGCGTCGTCGTCGAGCAGGCAGTAGAGCATGTTGTACGGCGCGAGCACGCGCTCGAAGCGTTCGTCGAGGTCGATCCGCGCGGCGTCGCCGGCGACGAGCCGGACGCGGGCCCGCACCGCCGGCTCCTCGTCGCGCAGCGCGCGGCGCAGCCGGGCCAGCAGACCGCGGTGCAGCTCGACGCCGGTCACCTCGTGTCCGGCGCGGGCCAGCGCGAGCAGGACCCGCCCGCCGCCGCAGCCGATCTCGAGCACGCGGCGCGCTCCGGCGCAGACCCGCCGGTAGAACGCCACGTCACCGGGGTTGCCGGTGTGAAGGACGGCGTGGAGCCACGCCTCCCGCTGCGCACGCGATCCCATCGCGACGAGTCTAGACCGGCCGCGCGTCAGCGCGCGGCCTTGGTCCCGATCTTCTCCCGCCGCCACGGCTCCAGCTCGCCCGCGACGTCCTCGCCGTCGATCACGCGGGCCAGCAGCCGGACCTGGCGGTTGCGCGGGTCGAGCTCGAGCGCGCGGCGCACGGCCCGCCGCGCCCGGCGCTCGTCGCCCTGCTCGTGGTAGACCCGCGCCAGGTCGTGCCAGCCGCGGGCGAAGCGCGGACTGAGCCGCACGGCGGCGCGCAAGGCACGCGCCGCCGCGGCCAGGTCGCCGCGTCTTTGTGCACGCAGCCCGTCGCGGTACAGGCGGAGCGGATCGAGCCGCCGCAGGCGCTCGGCAAGGTCCCGGTGCTGCCGCGCCTCCTCGTGCCGGCCGCGGCGCTCGAGCAGCAGCGCGAGGTTGGCGTGCGCCGGCGCGTGGCGCGGATCGAGCGCGACCGCGCGCCGCAGCGCCCGCTCGGCCTGCTCGACGCGGCCGAGCCGGCGCAGCGCGACGCCGAGATTGTTGTGGATCCAGGCCAGCCCCGGCGCGAGCGTCGCCGCGATCTCGAACCGCTCGCGGGCCAGCTCGAGATCTCCGCTGCGCAGCGCCTGGTAGCCCTGCGTGTTGTAGTAGTGCGCCACCGCCTCGAGGTCGGTCAGCACGCGGAACCGCACGTAGTCCTCGTGGATGTTGTTGAAGTCGACGAGCACCGCGCGGTCCGGCGCGCCCCAGGCCGCCAGCACGTGGCGGTGATACACGTTGAGGTCGTACTCGGCGCTGACGTCCTCGATGCCGAGCGCCTCGACGAAGTACGTGTCGAGCTCCGCGGCGCGGCTCAGGCCGATGAACAGGCTCGTGGCCGAGATGCAGTCGCCGCGGCCGCTGCGGAAGGTCTCGTCGGCGGGACGCGTGCTCCGGTAGTCGTGCTCGACCTCGAAGACGGTCTCGACCAGGGTCGCGAGCCGCACGCGCGGATCGGAGGCCAGCGCGGTGCGGCGGCGGGCCAGCTCGGCGAGCTCCGGCGGAATCTCGAACGGCACGTCGAGCGCCTCGACCGGCAGGTCGGGACGTCGCTCGTGCAGCGCCTCGCGCACTTCCTCGGGCCGGTAGATGATCCGCGTCGACGGGGCGCACCCCGCCGCGAGGAGGATCCCGGCGGCCAGCGCCGGGACGAGCGTGCGACGGGCCGGACGTCTCATGCCTGGTTCAAGCTTACGCCCCGCCCCGCCGGCTGCTCCACCGCCCGCGCCCGGCAGGCGACCGCCGGAGCGAATCGGGCGCCTCCGGCCTGATCCCGGCCCCGTGCGTGGGGCAGATTCTGGCGGACAGCGCAGCGATGCGAGGGAGGCAGGAGATGAAGCGCAAGGGACTGGTGATCACCCTGGTCGTCGTGATCGTGATCGGCATCGGCGTGGCGGTCGTGCTCGGCCTGCTCGCCGCGGCCGGCGTGATCGGCAAGCCGTCGGTGGCCCGGCAGACGATTCTCGAGCTCGACCTCGAGCAGCCGGTGATCGAGGCCGTGCCCGACTCGCCCGCCGGCCAGCTGCTGATGAAGGAGCTGATGACGACACGGACGATCGTCGAGGCGCTGCTGCGCGGGGCCGAGGACGATCGCGTCGTCGCGCTCGTCGCGCGCATCGGCGGTGGCGGGCTGTCGATGGCCCAGGCCCAGGAGATCCGCGACGCGGTCGCCGCCTTCCGCGAGTCGGGCAAGCCGGCGATCGCCTTCGCCGAGACGTTCGGCGAGGTCGGCCCGGGCAACGTCGGCTACTACGTCGCAACGGCGTTCGACGAGATCTGGCTCCAGCCGTCGGGCGACCTCGGCCTGACGGGGTTCATGCTCGAGTCGCCGTTCATCCGCAAGACGCTCGACAAGCTCGACATCAAGGTGCGGATGGATCATCGCTACGAGTACAAGAACGCGATGAACACGTTCACCGAGACGAAGTTCACCGCGCCGCACCGCGAGGCGCTCGAGGCGCTGCTCGACGCCTGGCACGGCCAGCTCGTCGCCGGCATCGCACAGGGACGCGAGATCGCGCCCGACGAGGTCGAGCGCCTGATCGACCGCGGCCCGTATCTCGGCCGGGAGGCGGTCGACGCCGGCCTCGTCGATCGGCTCGGCTACCGCGACGAGATGCTCGCGGCGCTGCGCGAGGACGTCGGCGAGTCGGCCCGGCTGCTCTACGTCTCGCGCTACCGCCAGCGCGCCGGCGGACCGTGGGCCAAGGGCCGGCGGATCGCGCTGGTCTACGGCGTCGGGGCGGTGACCCGCGGCGAGAGCGCGTTCGACCTGCTCAGCGGCACGCAGACGATGGGCTCCGACTCGGTCACGCGGGCGCTGCGCGCCGCGACCGAGGACGACGACGTGGTGGCGATCGTGTTCCGCGTCGACAGTCCGGGCGGCTCGTACGTCGCGTCCGACGCGATCTGGCGCGAGGTGAACCGCGCGCGCGACGCAGGCAAGCCGGTGATCGTCTCGATGGGCGGCGTGGCCGGGTCCGGCGGCTACTTCGTCGCGATGTCCGCGGACCGCATCCTCGCCCAGCCCGGCACGATCACCGGCTCGATCGGCGTGCTCGGCGGAAAGTTCGTCACGACCGGATTCTGGGACAAGCTAGGCGTGACGTTCGACGAGGTGCACCGCGCCGAGAACGCGACGATGTACAGCTCGATCCGCGACTACTCGCCGTTCGGCTGGAGCCGGCACCAGGCGTGGCTCGATCGCGTCTACGACGACTTCACGCGCAAGGTCGCCGAGGGGCGCTCGCTGCCGCTCGAGCGCGTGCGCGAGATCGCGAAGGGGCGGATCTGGGCCGGGTCCGACGCCCTCGAGCTCGGGCTCGTCGACGAGCTGGGCGGACTGGCCCGCGCCGTCGAGCTGGCCCGCGAGCTGGCGGGTCTCGAGCCGGACGAGCCGGTCGCACTGCGCGTCTATCCGCGACCGAAGGGCCTGCTCGAGGCGCTGCGCGCCGGCCAGCGCGAGAGCAGCGAGCAGGTGCTCGCGCGCGAGCTGCAGGCGATCCTGGCGCGGGTTCAGCCGGCGGTGCGGCTGGCCGAGCGCGTCGGGCTCGTCGAGCCGGCGGAGCGGCCGCTGGCGGTGCCCGAGCTGCCCGCCGTCCGCTGAGCGGACGACGCGGGCGGCACCAGCGTGTCCGCCGCCGGATCGTGGCGCGCATGCCGCGCCCTGGCGGCGGACTCGCTGCGCGTCGCGTAGCAGTACGCGCAGCCGAACAGGCACGTGTCGGGCGCGCCGACGTCGACCGACGGCGCGCAGCGGCAGGCCGGCCGCTGGCCGCGGTCCTTCACCCGCGGGAACGATCGCTCCGGGAACAGCCCGGCAAGCCAGCCGGGATCGATGCAGGCCCCCGGCGCGGCGCCCGCGGCGCCGAAGTCTCGCTCCTCGGCGCAGGTCGTCACGTGCATCCCGTGCGCGCGGGCGATCCGCACCAGATCGGCGAGCAGGCGCGCACCGCGCGCCGAGGCCGCCGCGTCGCGCTCCGCGGGCCAGCCGCCCGGGACGAGCGTCGCGAGCCGGCGTTCGGTCTTGCGGTAGAAGTCGACGAACGAGACGATCACGCGATCGGTCGCTCCCTCGAGAGCGCGGGCGATCCGCGCAAAGCGCTCCGCGTGGCGCGCGGGCGGCTCGCGCGGGCCGAGCACGATCGGGTCGTAGCGCCAGCGGACGGCACCCGGCCCGAGGGCGGCGGCGAGCCGCAGGAACCCGTCGATCGCGACGCGCAGCGACGGCCCGTGCGGTTCGAGCGGCGGGCCGTAGCCGGTGACGGTGACCAGCGCCGCGAGCCGCCGGTGCCCGGTCGCACGGATCGCGTCGAGCGCCCGGGCGAGGCGGCCCGGCGCCCGCGTCCAGAACACGATCGCGTCCACCGCGTCGGGGTCGAGACGGACCTCCCGCTGCTGGCGGGCGTTGAACGGATTGACGACGCGCACGCGCCGCGCGCGCAGCCGTCCGATCCACCAGTCGAGGTAGAACGCCGGGATGTCGGTGCGCCGGCTGGCGGAGACGATCATCGCCGCGCGTCCTCCGCGTCGCGCCGCGGTCAGCCGCCGGACGCCAGCTCGCGGACCAGCTCGACGACGCGCTCGCCGATGCGGGCCGTGCTCTCCGCGGTCTGCGCCCCGATGTGCGGGGTCGCCACGACCGCGGGATGCCGCACGACCGGATGCATCTCCGGCGGCGGCTCGACCGGCCACACGTCGATGCCGAGGCCGCCGAGCCGGCCGTCCTCGAGCGCCGCGAGGCAGGCGTCGAGGTCGAGCACGTCGCCGCGGGCCGTGTTGACGATCACCTGCCCGCGCCGCACGCGCTCGAGCCGCGCCGCGTCGACCATGTTCCGCGTCTCGGGGCCCGCCGGGACGTGCAGGCTGACCACGTCGCACGACGCGAACAGCTCGTCGAGATCGACCAGCGGGACCGGCCCTCCGCGGTCGGGCGAACGGCGGTGGCCGACGACGTCCATCCCGATCGCCCGGCCCAGCTCGGCGACGCGCGCGCCGATCCGGCCGAGCCCCACGACACCGAGGCGCTTGCCGGCCAGCTCGGTGCCCTTGCAGGCCTTCTTCTCCCAGCGCCCGGCGAGCATGCCGGCATGGGCGAAGCCGACGCGGCGCACGACCGCGAACATCAGTCCGATCGCCAGCTCGGCGACGCCCGGCGCGTTGAGTCCCGGCGTGTTGGTCACCGCGACGCCGAGATCGCGGGCGGCGTCGGTGTCGATGCTGTCGAGCCCGCTGCCGGCGCGGATCACCAGGCGCAGCGAATCGCGGCGCGCCTCGAGCACCGCGCGCGGCACCTTCGTCGCGCTGCGCACGACCAGCACGTCGACGCCGTCGAGCGCCTCGATCAGCGCCTCGGGGGCATAGCCGCCGGTCCCGCGGATCACCTCGTGCCCGTCGGCCTCGAGGGCCGCGATCGCCCGCTCGTCCAGCCCGTCGGCGGCCAGGATGCGCATGGTCCTCTCCCGTTGCGGCCGTCGTCCGTCAGGCCCGGCGAATCGCCGGCGCGCGCGGCCGTCAGCGGGAGGCTAACCAGTGCTCCCCGACCGGGCAAGCCGCCTGCTCGTGGCCCGCGGGGTCGGTCGGCGTCCCGGGCTTCCGCTGGACCGCCGGGTCCCGCACGATCGTCACGCGCACGCCCTCGCGGGTGCTCGCCAGCGCGTAGAAGCCGGCGCCGAGCGACGCGATCTCGGTCGCCTCGACGTGGCCGTGCGGGACGAACGTGCCGTCGGCTCCGATCGTCCACAGGTTGGTCCGGTCCTGGCTGCCCAGCGGGTGCAGCGCCACGAGCATCACCGCCTCGCGCGTGCCGGCGCGGCGGACGAAGCGCGGCGCACCGGGCAGGAACGGACCGGATCCGACCAGGTCCGGGGGATCGTCGCGCCAGTCGACGACGACCGCCGACCAGCCGATGAAGTTCCAGTGCCAGAACGCGAACAGGCCGTCGCCGAACGCGATCCCCGGTCCGTGGTGGAAGGACATCCCGATCTCGGGCCCCGGCGCGCTCACCGGCTCCGCGGTGTACCCGTCGAACACGCGGGGCACGAACGCCGTCCACGCGGGAGCGCCGGGCGGCAGCTCGGAGGCGAGCACGCGGCGCCCGCGGTCGACGAACCGCGCGCGGCCGTGCAGGGTCCGCGAGCTGCTCGCGAGGATCCGCGGCGCGAACGGATCGGACAGGCCGACGATCACGAAGCGCAGCGGGTCGCCGTCGATCGCCGGGAATTCGCTCGACGGCCCGAGCAGCACGCGCCGGCGGTCCGGCGAGACGTCCCCTTCGAAGAAGCCGTCGCGGCCGTAGGGATGCGGCTCGTCGATCGGCAGGAACGCGGTCCGCCCGTCCGCGCCGAGGACGACGAACCCGCGCGAGCTGATCGCGACGAGCGTGTCGCCCGGCCCGAATGCGGTCCAGCGCACCCAGCCGAGATCCGGCCCGAAGCAGCGCCGCTCGCTCTCGACAAGGCCGTCCGGACCGACTTCGATGACGAACACGCACGAGCCGGGCCCGCCGTCGACCAGCGTGCCGCCGGTGCGCGCGACGAGCAGCCGGTCGCCGTCGACGGGAAGCCCGGGCCGGTACGACGGCGCCGACGTCGCTTCGGGGGCACCGGGATGCAGCGCACCGACGCGGCGCCCGGTCGCCGCGTCGATCGCCAGCAGCAGGTCGTCCTCGGGATCGTACGCGACGACATACCCGGGACCGGCACCGGCCAGGGTCCTGATCTCCTTCGGCTGCGACGTGTCGTGAACGGAGATCTCCTCGATCGAAACGCCCGGCACGGCGCGCAGATGGTGCACCGCCCCCGGCGCCGTGCAGCACCTCTCCGTGAAGTACGCGCTGACGGCCAGCGCGTCGGCCCCGGACTCCGCGGCGACGTGCACGTGGCGCAGCACGTGCCGCGGCTCGGCCCACGAGTCGACGACCTGCGCGGTGTCGACGTCGATCGCGAGCAGCGCATGACGCTCGTCGTCGAGCGCCCAGAGCACGGGGGCGCTGACCGACGCGGCCCATGGCCGGTTCGAGAGCAAGCTCTTGCGGAACGGCTGCACGGGCAGCGTGCCGACGGCGACGGGCCGGCGCGGATCGGCAAGGTCCCACAGGCCGATCCCGGCCTCGCCGGCGAGCGCCAGCACCGGGCCGCGGCGACCGGCGGCAAGCAGGAGTCCGCGACCGAGTCCGTCCGCCGGGACCTCGATGCGCGAGGCGAGCGTGGCGTCGGCCCCGTCGCGGACCTCGTAGGCGCGCGTTCCCGGTGCGCCCACGGTCTGCACGACGACGACGCGTCCGTCGCGGTCGACGGCAAGCCCGCCGATCCGGTGTTCGAGCGGCGCGCGGCCGCGCAGGAGCGGACGCTCCGGGTCGGAGACGTCGAGCAGCAGGAGTTCCGGTGCGCCTGCGCTGACGAGCCGCACCGCGAGGAGCGAGGGGCCGGGCCCGGTCGAGGCGGCGAGCGCGTCGACGGCAAGCCCCGTGAACCTGCTCAGCACGCGTCCCGTCCGGACGTCGAGGATCTCGAGCCGGCCATGCCGCCCGGGATGGCCGATCGCGATCGCATCCGCCGCGGGCAATGCCGCCACGCGCGGCGTGTCGCTCGCGAGCTGCCTGCGTTCGGTGCGATGCCAGAGGAACTCCGGCGCCGCCGGATCGGAGACGTCCCAGAGCTGCACGGCGGTCGCGCGCACGGACCCGTCGCTCTCGAGGATCCAGACAAGTCTCCCGTCGCCCGCATCGAGAAGCCGGTCGGACCGGGCTCCCGCGAACGGCAGATGCCCGACGGGCGTGCGCGAGACGAGCGCGCCGGTGGCCCGGTCGAACGCACGCAGCTCGTCGGAGCCGGCGATGAAGGTGGCCCGACCTGTGGCGACGATCCGTTCCGCGCCAGGCAATGGAAGCGCCGGCGGGGCCTCGTGGAGGGCGACCTGTTCGAACAGCGGCTCGCCCTGCGGCGCGAGCGCCGGGAGATCGGCCTCGAGCGCGGCGCGCGCGTGCTCGGCGGCAGTCGGCGGATCGGGATCGGCCGGTGCCGCGAGGCACGGCGGGAGGGCGAGAAGGCAGAATGCGACGAGGATCGCAGGGCAGGTCCGTGGGCTTCGCATGACATCCTCCTGGACCGCGCGGCGCCCCGCGGCCCCGGGGACCGGGCGGCCCGGAAAGTCTACGTCGAAGCCGTGGCGGGAGAAGTCGAGGGCCGTGGGGGATTCGAACCCCCGACCGATGGATTAAAAGTCCACTGCTCTGCCGACTGAGCTAACGGCCCGGACGGACTATAGCCGTCCGGTTTTCCGTGCTGCAACGCGGCACGCCGCGCCGCGCGCGTCAGCCGCGCCGCGCCAGCAGCGCGCGTGCGCGCGCCGCCTGGCTCATCGGGACGCGCAGCTCGACCGCGCCGGCCGCGATGCCGTGCAGGCGCGGGCCCGGCGGCGCGATCGTCCCCTCGATCCCGTGTTCGGCGAGCGACCGCACGGCCGCCTCGGCCTGCTCGCGCCGCTCGAACAGCGCGCACGCCAGCGTCTGCTCGACGTAGTCGGCCATCCGCTCACCTCCCCGCGATCCACGCGGAGAGCAGTCCGCGCGGATCGACGATCGTCTGCTCGCGATCCGGCCCGACCGAGACGAGCGCGACGGGAACGCCGGCCAGCTCGGCGACGCGATCGAGGTAGCGCCGGGCGCCGGCGGGAAGATCCTCGAGCCGGCGCACCGCGGTCAGCGGCTCGCTCCAGCCCGGCAGTTCCTCCCAGATCGGCTCGAGCCGGTCCCACGCGTCCCCGACGTCGGAGAAGTCCCCGACCGGATCGCCGTCGAGCGCGTAGCCGACCGCGATCCGCAGCGGATCGATGCCGGAGAGCACGTCGAACTTGGTCACGGCGAGCGCATCGAGGCCGTTGATGCGCACCGCGTAGCGTGCGGCGACGGCATCGAACCAGCCGCAGCGCCGCGGACGCCCGGTGGTCGTGCCGAACTCGCGGCCTGCCTCGCGCAGCGCGTCGCCGAGAGAACCGGTGTCCTCGGTCGGGAACGGCCCCGCGCCGACGCGCGTCGCGTACGCCTTGACGATCCCCAGCACCGCCTCGACGGCGCGCGGCGCGATCCCGAGGCTCGCCGGGATGCCGCCGGCCACCGTGCTCGATGAGGTGACGAACGGGTACGTGCCGTGGTCGACGTCGAGCAGCGCGCCCTGGGCGCCCTCGAACAGCACCGGCCGACCGGCCTCGAGCGTCTCGTGCAGCTCGCGCGTGACGTTGCCGACCAGCGGCTCGAGCCGCTCCCACCACACCGCGACCTGCTCCGCGACGCGCTCCGGCTCCGGCACCTCGGCGCCCAGCGCCCGGCACCAGTCGGCGACGCCTGCCGCCAGCGCCCGGTCCAGCTCGGCGGCGACCCGGGCGCCGTCGGCGAGGTCGCCGAGGCGGACGCCCCAGCGCTGCGCCTTGGCCGCGTAGGCCGGCCCGATCCCGCGGCGCGTCGTGCCGATCGCCGAGGTCCCCAGCCGGGCCTCCATCGCGCCGTCGAGCGCGCGGTGCAGCGGGAGGATCACGTGCGCCTTGGCCGAGAGCAGCAGCCGGCCGACCGGATCGATTCCCGCCTCGCCCAGGCCGTCGAGCTCCTCGATCAGCCGCTCGGGATCGACCAGCGCTCCGGCGCCGACCAGGCAGCGCACCCCGTCGTGGAAGATTCCGGAGGGGATGTGGTGCAGCGCATGGGTGCGCCCCCCGAAGACGACGGTGTGACCGGCGTTGGGGCCGCCCTGGAAGCGCACGACGGCAGAAAAGCGCGGGGCGAGCAGGTCGACGACCTTCCCCTTGCCCTCGTCCCCCCACTGCGCGCCGACGACGGCGAGGTTGTTCATGCTCGGGACACCTCGGGCCCGGGGCGAGCGCCGGGCGGGCGGCGCAGTATACCCCGCCGGTCCGGCCGGGGAATCCCGGCGGTCGGTGCGTGACCCGGGTCAAGTCCGATGACGGCGCGCCCCTCCTCCCGGCGCGCGGGCGGGGGGGTGGCGGTGGGATGCAACTCATTTTTCTGCAACACCTTGGATGCCACCCCTTACCGGTCGCGCGAGAAGTTCTTGACGATGCCCGTCGATTCAAGCTAACTTGTTGGTGCTTTATATGCTCTTAGCTCGCGGCCCACGGGTGGTGCCGGCCCGTCCAGCGCGCGGCCAGGAAGGGGAGCACGATGACGTTTGCGGAGATCATCCGGCTGCACCGGGAGCGCCTCGGACTCAACAAGAAGCAGCTCGCCGAGAAGGTGGGTGTGACCCAGCCGTACATCGTCCAGATCGAGAACGACGGCAAGATTCCCGGCGACGGCGTCGTGCTGCGCCTCGCCGACGCGCTCGGTCTCGACCGTCGGGAGCTGCTGTTCGCGGCGTACCGCGCACGCGCCTCGGACGACACGCGGCACTACTTCCACTCCATCTTCGACGATCTCGAGCCGACCGAGGAGTTCGCGCAGCCGTTCATCGAGACGCGGAAGGATCACTTCGAATCGCCGGATTTCAGCCTGCAGCACCTGAGCACCGCGTCGAACGGCGTCTACCAGGTCGCGCTCCTGACGGCCAAGAACGACGGCGCCGAGTTCTCGGGTCACACGCACGGGGTGCCGCAGATCTACATCGCGATCGACGGCGAGTACGAGGCGACGATAGGCGATCGCAAGGTGCGCCTCGGCGGGCCCGACGGCGAGCTGACCGCCGTGATCCCGGCCCGGACCCAGCACTCGCTCAAGGCGATCCGGAAGGGCCGCTGCATGACGGTCACCCTCGGTCAGGTGGTCCGCAGCGCGGAGACGCGGGCCAGGGCCCGCTGAGCCGGCCCGGCGCGAGCCCCGGAAAGGATGACGCGGGCGGGCCGACAACCGGCCCGCCCGCACCATGTTCCGGGACCCGAAGGTCCCGAGCCTCGGGGGAAGACGGCGCGGACGGAAGAGCCCGATCCGCAAGTGTCCGGGCCCATTCCCGAACCTCGCGGTCTTCCGTCCGCTCGTACCCCGGATGAAAGCAAGTCCCGGGCCAATCCAGCCCCGCCTGACAGTGCTGAGGACTTGTTGAAAACAAAAGACTTGCAATTCTGAATGACGACACCGCGGGGGGGCGGGTTCCCGCCGTGTGCCCGGGATCACGATTTCGTCATCGAAGGACAGGCTGACCGCCCGACGCGCGGAGGCCCCGGCACGCCGGCCGGGGCCCCCTGACGGTCCGCTCGCGCGACGGGACCCGGCTCAGGAGCAGCCGGAGGTCGCGCCGCAGTTCGTGCAGGCGTAGCACGCGCCGTTGCGGACCATGATCGTTCCGCACTCGTGGCACGGCGGCGCGTCGCTCGACAGGGCGGCGACCTTCTTCTCGACCTGCTCGACCGGACTCGCCGCCGCCTGGGCGTCGCCTGCGGCCTCCGCTGCCGGCTCGTCCTCGGTGTCCGCGGACGTCCCCGGCGTCTCGCCGCCGCTCGGCTCGACGCTCTCGTCGAGGAACTTGAGCGCCAGCCAGCGGAAGATGTAGTCGATGATCGACTTGGCGATCGGGATCTCCGGATTGTTGGTGTAGCCGCTCGGCTCGAAGCGCACGTGGGCGAACTTGTTGACCAGCACCTTGAGCGGAACGCCGTACTGCAGCGTCAGCGAGATCGCCGTCGCGAACGCGTCCATCAGACCGGAGACGACCGAGCCCTGCTTGGCCATCGTCACGAAGATCTCGCCCGGCTGGCCCGTGTCGGGATACAGACCGACGGTGATGTAGCCCTCGTGCCCGGCGACCGAGAACTTGTGCGTGATCGCCTGCCGCTCGTCGGGCAGTCGGCGCCGCAGCGGACGGGCGGTCTCCTGAGCCTCGGTCCGTTCCTTCGTGCCGGCGCCGGTCGTCAGCGGCTGCGTGCGCTTGCAGCCGTCACGGTAGATCGCGATCGCCTTGAGCCCGGAGCGCCACGCCTCGATGTACGCCTGCTCGACGTCCTCGACCGTCGCGTCCTCCGGCAGGTTCACCGTCTTGCTGATCGCGCCGGACAGGAACGGCTGGCAGGCCGCCATCATCCGGATGTGTCCCATCCAGTGGATCGAGCGCGTGCCGTTCTGCGGCCGGAAGGCGCAGTCGAAGACCGGCAGGTGCTCCTCGGCCAGATGCGGGGCCCCCTCGATCGTGCCCGTCTCGTCGATGTAGTCGACGATCTCCTGGATCTGGTCGCGGTCGTATCCCAACCGGGCCAGCGCCATCGGCACGGTGTTGTTGACGATCTTGATCATGCCGCCGCCGACCAGCTTCTTGTACTTGACGAGGGCGATGTCCGGCTCGATGCCGGTCGTGTCGCAGTCCATCATGAACGCGATCGTCCCCGTCGGCGCGAGCACGGTCACCTGCGAGTTGCGGAATCCGTGCTGCCGGCCGAGTTCCTCGGCGCGCCGCCACGCACCGCGCGCCGCGCGGAGCAGGTTCGGCTCGAGCAGGTCCTCGGGCAGCGCCTCGGCGTGCATCCGGTGCCGGACGATCACGTCGAGCATCGACTCGCGGTTCTCCGGATAGCGCGGGAACGGACCGCCGTGATCGCGAGCGAACTCGGCGGACGCCGCGTAGGCCTCGCCGCACATCAGCGCGGTGATCGCGCCGGCCTGGGCCCGGCCGGCCTCGGAGTCGTACGGAAGCCCCTGGGCCATCAGCAGTGCGCCGAGGTTGGCGAAGCCGAGCCCGAGCGGCCGGAACAGGTGCGAGTTCTCGGCGATCTTCGGCGTCGGGTAGTTCGCGTTGTCGACGAGGATCTCCTGGGCGAGCAGCGTGATCCGCACCGCGTGACGGAACGACTCGACGTCGAACCGCCCGTCCTTGCCGAGGAACTTCATCAGGTTGAGCGAGGCGAGATTGCACGCCGTGTCGTCGAGGAACATGTACTCGGAGCAGGGATTCGAGGCGTTGATCCGCCCCGAGGCCTTGCAGGTGTGCCACGTGTTGATCGTCGTGTCGAACTGGAGGCCGGGGTCACCGCACTCCCACGCCGCGTGGGCGATCGTCCGCATCAGCTCGCGCGCCCGGAAGGTATCGACCGGCTCGCCGCTGGTCACGGCACGGGTCTGCCAGTCGCGATCCTCGATCACGGCGCGCATGAACTCGTCGGTGACGCGCACCGAGTGGTTGGCGTTCTGGAAGAACACCGAGTCGTAGGCGCCGCCCGGCGCGTTGAACGCCGGGTCGTAGCCGGCCTCGATCAGCACGCGCGCCTTGCGCTCCTCGCGCGCCTTGCACTCGATGAACTCGACGATGTCCGGATGGTCGACGTTGAGGATGACCATCTTGGCGGCGCGGCGCGTCTTGCCGCCGGACTTGATCACGCCGGCGAACGCATCGTAGCCGCGCATGAACGACACGGGCCCCGACGCGGTGCCGCCGCCGGAGAGCTGCTCCTTCGACGAGCGGAGCGGCGAGAGGTTGCTCCCGGTGCCCGAGCCGAACTTGAACAGCATGCCTTCGGTCTTGGCCAGATCGAGGATCGAGGCCATCGAGTCCTGGACGCTGTTGATGAAGCAGGCGGACACCTGCGGCTCGGGCTCGATGCCGCAGTTGAACCAGACCGGCGAGTTGAACGCCATCTTCTGGTGCACGAGCAGGTGCGTCAGCTCCGCACGGAACGTCTCCCGGTCCTCGGCGGTGCGGAAGTAGCCGCCCTCGTCGCCCCAGCGCGTGATCGTGTCGACGACGCGGGAGATCAGCTGGCGCACCGAGCGCTCGCGCTCGGGCGTGCCGTGCTGACCGCGGAAGTACTTCTGGGCGACGATGTTCGTCGCCGTCTGCGACCACGAGCGGGGGACCTCGACGTCCTGCTGCTCGAAGACCGTCTCGCCCTTCTCGTTGACGATCGACGCCGTCCGCGTCTCCCACTCGACGCCCGCGAACGGCTCCTCGCCGGGCGCGGTCAGATGGCGCGGGATCTCGAGGCCGGGACCGTCGGCGAACGCCCGGCGCCCGCGCGGCGTGCGGGGCGCGGCCTTCTCGCCGGGCGTGGCGGGCTGGTTCTGTCCGGCCGGGACCCGTCCCGGCTCTCCCTGCGGCGTCGGCGTTCCTTCGTGGATCGACATGCGCTCCGCTCCTCCTCGGTGCTTCCTGCAATGCAAGGCGGCGCGGCCGCTCGCCCGGTCATCCCCTCCTCGCGGGACCGGGGGGCCGCGACGCGATCCCCTCTGCTCGCGCAGGCATCCGGGACCTCGGCGCGCACGGCCCCACGGCGACCCGTCGGGCGGCAGGTCGGCGGATGGTCGCGAACGTCACCGGATCTGGGCGAGCCGGCGCACGGTACATCGACCCGCCGCCCGCTGTCAACAAGATCTAGTGGGGTTTTTTGCTTCCCACCACAATATGTTGCTGCGAAACGAGTTGGACGTCCAGCGCCGCCCCCCCTGCGTGGAGCGAAGACTGTGGCATGCCGCCGGTCGGCCCCTCCCGGGGGAAGGCCCGGTGCCGGGACGCGCGATCCAACGTCCGGCATCGCAGCGACCTGGCCGCGACCGGCCCCGCCCCGGGCGCGTTCGCCACGCGCGCCGGCGGCGTCCGCCCACACTCTGCGCTCCACGCAGGCCCGCAGCCACGCCGGGTTGGACAGCGCGCGGGCCGCGTGCTAAAACCCGCGATCTGCGGCTGGGGCGTTAACTCAGCGGTAGAGTGCCATCTTCACACGGTGGAAGTC
>RFIB01000170.1 GCA_003695625.1 Acidobacteriota bacterium
CCCTGCTCGAGCGCTGCCAGCGCGAGGCGCTCCTCGCCGTCCGCCGGGAGGGCGTCGGTCGCCGCGCGACCCGGGGCGCCGGAGACGAGCGGGAGCAGGGCGAGGGCGAGGACGAGCAGGCGCGTGTGGAGACGCATCGTCGCCATTATCGAGCCGGTGTCCGCGACGGGCCACGCGACCGCCCGGACGCGACGCCGCCGGTCCCGGGGGACCGGCGGCGTCAGCGAGGGAGAGCGGTCAGGTGCGGAAGGGGAAGAGACACGGTCTGACCGTGCCGCCCACCGGGCGCGGACGGCACGGTCGGGGTCGTCAGCGGGAGGAGGCGTCGGCGACGACCGCCTCCGCATCGAGCCGGTGCGGAGGCACGGTCGCCAGGCCGCGGGCCACGGTCACCGGGCGCAGCGCGCGGAACGCGACCGCCGGATCGTCGGAGCCGGGCATGCGGAACTCGATCCCCACGATGTGCTGGAACCCGCGCGAGTCGTACTCGACGACGAGCGCCGGCCGCGAGCCGTTCGGCCGCGTGCCGCGGGTCTGCCGCTCGCAGAGAGCGACCTGCCGGCCGTCGATGACGATCGCGACCATCGGGCTTCCGGCCGCGACATCGACCAGCCGGACCTCGCCGCCGCCGAACAGCTGGTCGCCGATCACGATCGGGCCGTCGAGGTGGGCGGTGTAGGTGGCGGCTCCGGCCAGCGAAGTCATCGCCAGGACGGTCACGAACAGTGCGAGGCTCCCCGTCAGTCCATTGCGCAACGCCTTCCCGAACATGTCGTTCCTCCTTGGACCCCGGCCTTGAGCAAGGGCGGTGCCAGCCCGCGGCTGACAGGTGCCGTTAATTCGCGGGCAAGGATGAACGGCCGTTCAGGTTCGGGGTGACAGCGAGGGGCCCTGCGGCAGGCCAGCCTGTCCGAATCCGTGTCGCCCCGGGCGGTCAGGAACGCCGGAGGGTGGCGCGGGCGAGCGCCTCGAGCGGATCGGCGAGCGCGTCGCGGACGACGTCCGGCGCGTCGGCGGCCCCGGCGACCAGCATCAGCCGATGGGCGAACAGGGGCACGGCCAGCGCCTCGAGATCGTCCGCGCCGACCCAGTCGCGCCCTGCCAGCAGCGCATGGGCCTGCAGCGCGGGCACGGCCTGGACGAGCGCGCGGGTGCTGATCCCGAGCGCGACGCGGGGGTCGGCCCGCACCGCGCGGGCGACGTCGACCAGGCACTCCTGCACCTCGCGGGCGACGTGGATGCCGGACTCGATCGCGGCCCGGGCGGCGAGCACGTCCTGCTGCCGGACCCGCGGCCCGCCCGCGAACTCCGGGTGCAGCCGGCGCCGGAACGACGCGACGACCTCGAGTTCCGCGTCGCGCGCGATGTGCGTCATCGTGATCCGGAACAGGAACCGGTCGAGCTGCGGGGCGGGGAGCGGGAACGTCCCCGCCATGCCGAGCGGGTTCTGCGTGGCGATGACGAGGAACAGCTCGTCGAGCGGATGCGTGACGTTGTCGACGGTGACCTGGCGCTCCGCCATCGCCTCGAGCAGGGCCGACTGGACCTTGGGCGACGTGCGGTTGATCTCGTCGGCCAGCACGACGTGGGCGAACACGGGCCCCGGCATGAACTCGAACGTGCCCCGGTCGGGGTCGAACACCGACACGCCCGTGATGTCGGACGGGAGCAGGTCCGGCGTGAACTGGATCCTGCGGAACGGCACGATCCGGCGCTCGTCGGGCTCCGCGTCGATCGACTCGCCGAGGGCCCGGGCGAGGATCGTCTTGCCCGATCCGGGGTAGTCCTCGAGCAGCACGTGGCCGCCGGCGAGCAGCGCGATGATGACGCGGTCGATGACCTCGTCACGCCCGACGATCGCCTCGCGCAGCCGGCCGCGGAGCGTCTCGGCGACCTCCCGCGCGCGCGCGAGCGCGTCGTCTCCCGCCTCGTCGGGGCGCCGGTCCTGTTCGACGGATTCCACGAATGTCCTCCCGGTCGATTATCGGCGTCACCTGCTCCGCGTCCAGTTCCACGGCGCGAGCGTGCCGAGCGCGGCCCGCAGGCCGCGGGCCCGCCGCACTTCGCGTGCCACGCGTCGCGCCAGCGTCCGCGCCCGGGCCGGAGGCGCCGGACGTCCGGTCCACGTCGAGGCGAGGTGGATCTCGGTCAGCGTCTCGAACGTGGGGGAGACCCGCGCCGCGCGCCGCGCGAACCGCTCGCGGCTCTCGCCGTGACTCCGCGCCAGCCCGACTTCGGCCAGCCGGTCGAGCGCGGCGCGGTAGGCGAGCCTGGCGCGCCGGTCGCGCGGGACACACCGCGGTGCGATCCGGCGCCACGCCTTGACCGCATGGCCGGAGAGCAGCCAGAGCAGGGCGAGCACCGCCAGCGCCGCGAGCAGCTGCCGGGCGGTGGGCAGTGTCCAGGCGCGCGGCAGCTCGCGGGCCAGCGGGTTGTCCTCGCCGCGGGCCATCTCGCCGAGCAGGCTCTGCAGGTCCATGTCCGGCGCCGGCATCGGCGGGTCGATCGACGGCGGGCCGGGATCGAGAGGCACCCAGCCGACGCCGTCGAGGCGAACCTCCGCCCACGCATGGGCGTCGCCGGCGCGCAGCAGCAGCGCGGAGCCGTTGCCGCGGTTCTCCTCGGCGTAGGCGTAGCCGGCGGCGACACGCGCCGGCACGCCGAGCGCGCGGGCGAGGTAGGCCGCCGCGTGGGCCAGATGCACGCAGTAGCCGATCCGGTCGCCGAACAGGAACGACGCCGTCGGATCGTCCGCCGAGGCGTGCCGGGAGTGCAGCGAGTAGCGCGTGTTGCGCTCGAGCCAGACCGCGACCGCGAGCGAGCGCGCCCACGGGTCGTCCCTGTACTCGGGCCGGACGAGCTCGAGGATCCGTGCCGCGAGATCCCGGTAGCGCGGGTCGTCCGGCAGTTCGAGATAGGCCCGGCGCACCGCCGGCGGCCAGGCCGGATCCCCGGCGGCATGCCCGAACAGTGCGTCGAAGTCGGCCTCGAGCACCCACGAGACCGACCGGTACGTGCGCCGGAACAGCGACGGGTCGGCGTTCGGCGCCGAGGCGAGTTCCACGCCGTCGGCCAGCACCAGCGGCTGGAAGTGGTCGCGCAGCAGCGAGACCGTCGCCGGCACGCGCCGGCGCAGCACCTGTCCGGGAGGGAGCGGGCGGCGCATCGGCACCGCGCCGGGAAACCGCGGGAACAGGTCGTCGTCGACGCCCGGAGCGAACGCGCGCACCAGGCGCCGGCCGTTGAAGCGCGAGAACGCGACCTGCCGGAAATACAGCGCGCCGGACGCCGGCGAGACGTCGTCGTGCAGCACGACGACCGCTACGGGCGCCTGGGCTCCGTCCGACGAGTAGTCGTCGAGAAACGGCGCGACCTCGGGTGCCGTGCCGTCCTGACCGCCCTCGCGCAGCAGGCCGAGTCCGCGTCCCCCGCCGCCGCCTTCGGCCGGGCGCGCTCCGCCCCGTCCCGGGAAGAACCCCCGCTCGTGTCTCGGCGGTCCGGCCAGGGCGAGCGGGTCCCGGTCGCTGAACGAGAACACGCCCAGGGCCGGGAACACCAGCAGCAGCGCGACCGACGCGAGCAGCGCGGCGAGCAGATGACGCCCCACGCGATGCCTGCCGGTCGGCCGGTACAGTGCCAGCGTGCCGGCCAGTGCGGCGGCGGCGCCGGCGAGTCCGAGCAGGAACGCGGGATGGTAGCCGCGCAGCCAGGCGAGATCGCCCACGATCAGCGGCCGGTTGATCGACCCGCCGCGGTGGGCGAGCAGCAGCAGCACCACCGCGGCGACGAGGATCGCCGACATCGCGACGCGGCCCGCGGGGATGCGCGACGAGACGAAGGCGAGCGCGAGCGCGGCAAGCCCGGTCAGCGCGACCAGCGCGAACGCGTCGGCCGCCCACGCCGCCCGTTCCGGTCCGAGCAGGGCGGCGGGAATCCGGCTTCGCAGCACGAGAGTGGAGGCCAGCCATCCTGCGCCGCCGAGGACGGCCAGTCCGGCGATGACGGCGACGCCTCGCAGCCGCGTGACGGCAAGGGACGTCCCCGCGATGGCCCCCGCGGCCGCGGCGAGCGCGACGAGCGCCAGCTCGCCGGCGGTGGCGAACGGCGCGAGGCCGAGCACGGCGGCGAGCCCGAGCACCAGCGCCGCCGGCCAGTGCTCCCGCACCGCCCAGCCGCCGACCCGGAACAGCGTCGCGATCATGCCGGCCCCGCGACGGCGCGGGTCGCCTCCCGGGCGACCGGACCCGGCGCGACGACGTGCACGGCGCCGGTGCGCCGATCGACGACGACGATCCGGGCTCCGGCGGCCGCGAGCGGAGCGAGGGCGGCCGCGGCGTCGGCGAGCCCGGCCGGGGTCCCTCCGGGCCCGGCAGGCGCCCGCAGCAGGGCGCGTCGCCAGCGCGGCTCGGGCGGCCGCGGAGGTCGCGAGTCGAACGCGCCGATCACGCTGAACCGATCGGCCCCCGAGCGTCCCGCGACGGACAGCACGTGCCCGACCGTGCGGCGGTCGAACGCGGGCAGGATCACCAGCACCGGATCGTCCGGCGCGCCCTGCGCCGCCGCCAGCGACGGCGCCAGGTCGCGGCCTGCCCGCTCGCGATGCCGGGCCGAGGCCGCGATCGCCCGCAGGCCGGCATCGACGTCATCGAGAGGCTCGGGCGTGCCGTCGCACGCGAACCGCGCCCCCTCGCCGGCCAGCCCGCCGGCCCAGACGACGCGCGCGGCCGCCGCGGCCGCCTCGTCGTCCTCGCCCGTGGCGAGAAACACCAGCGGGCGCGTCCGCGGCGCGCGCGCGGGCTCCGGGGTCCGCACGAGCAGTTCGCGGGAGCGCGCGTAGACCTTCCACAGGATCATCCGCGCCGGATCCGAGCGGACATAGGGGCGCGCGTCGACGCGGTCGCCGACGGCGCGGCCCCACGGGTGCGCCAGCTCGTCGCCGGCGGCGAGGCACGCGGCGAGCTCGGCCTCGACCAGCCGCCCGCGGCCGGGCAGGACGACCGTCTCGCGCGCCTCGGCGACGACGGTCCGGAACGACCACAGCCCGAGCACGTCGCCGACCCGCACCTCGCGGACGATGCGCGGCGCCAGGTCGCGCCGTTCGGGAACGACCACCTCCGGTCCGCGAGGTTCTCCCGGGCGGGCGCGCACGCCCCGCGCCGGGGGCTCGAGCCAGCGCAGGCGCGGGTCGTCGATCAGCGGCAGGAGCGCCGGGCGCAGCGCGACCCCGCTCGCCAGCCGCTCCCCGGCGACCCCCGTCAGCGGCGGCCGGGCCCCGCGCAGCGCGCGGCGCAGCCGGCGGCGGGTCCACGCCGCCGACAGCAGCGCGACGAGCCCGCACAGCGCGACGAGCACGAGTCCCCATGCGCCGGCGAGGCTCAGCACCAGGTCGAGTCGGCGGCGGCCCTCGGCGAGCGCTCCGGCCGAGGCGATCGCCAGCACGACGCCGGACGGACGCAGCGGCCACCAGGCGGCGAGCCGGCGGATCCGGGGCACGGCCAGCCGGGCCCGGAGCGGCCGCGAACGCGGGCGGGAGATCACCGGCCGAGTGTAGCAGCGCCCCGCGGGGCCGTCCGATTCGACGGGATCCGGTGCGTCCGTGCCGGTACAATCCCGCAGCGCGGCCCCGGGACGCACCCGGGGGTCGAACGAACGGACGGGGCGCACATGATCGCGAGGCATCACTGGAAACGTGGGGCGGCGCCGCTCGCCGCGCTCGCGCTGCTGGTCGCGGCGCACGGCTGCGGCAGGGACGACGGGCGCGAGAGCCTGATCAGCAGGATCCCCGCCGACGCGCCGGTCGTCGTGATCGAGGGCGAGCACGTCATCCCCGGCGCCTGGCTGCGCAACATGGCGGTCACCCAGGAGATCCTCGTCCGGCAGAGCATGCCCGGGATGCCGCTGTCGGTGGACGAGTACAGCCTGATCGAGAACACGCGCAAGCTGCTGACGAAGATCAACCTGCTCGCTCTCGAGGCGAGACGCCGCGGGCTGACGGTCACGCCGCAGGAGATCAGCGACCGCCTGTCCCAGGAGGTCGCGCGCTTCGAGTCCACCGAGCAGTGGCGCCGGCAGCTCGAGGCCTCGGGCCTGACCGTCGAGGAGCGCCGGCGCGAGATCGAGATCGAGCTGCTGTTCGACAAGTACCGCGAGGAGATCGTGCGCCCGCGCGTGCTCGAGCAGTACGCCAACGACGACAAGGCGCGCGAGTTCTACGAGAAGAACCCGACGCTGTGGGACGAGCCGCTGCGGGTGCACCTGTTCCACATCCTGCGCTCGGTCGCACGGGACGCCCCCGAGAGCGAGCGCGAGCGCGAGCGGCGACGGATCGAGCAGGCGCGGGAGCGGATTCTCGCCGGGGAGCCGTTCGAGGACGTCGCGCGCTCCGAGTCGACCGAGAACTCCAACCTGCGCGGCGGCGAGATCGGCTGGATCGCGGAGAACACGCGCGAGCTGCTGCCCGAGGTGCGCGACGTCGTGTTCCGGCTCGAGCCGGGCAAGGTCTCGGACGTCGTCGAGTCACCGATGGGCTTCCACCTGTTCCTCGTCAAGGAACGCCGCGAGCGCCGCCATCGTCCGTTCGAGGAAGTCAAGGACGACATCAAGGAACGCATCGCCGCGGAGGCGATCAAGATCGAGCTGGAGAAGGAGATCGCGGCGCTGCAGCAGCAGATGGACATCCGCTACCTGCGGCTCGAGCCCTACATCGGCGAGAAGCCGGAGCGTGCGGCCGGGGGGCAGGCCCCCGCAGGGCTCGGCGGCGCCGGGGCGTCGGAGCAGCCGGCGGCCGAGTGACGGGTCGCGCGGTTCACTCGCTGCCCGGCGCGGCGAGACGCGCGCCGAGGGCGTGCTCCTTCGTTTCGTGATCGCGCAGCTGCTCGGCGAATGCGTGCGCCTCGTCGGCGAGGCGCTCCCGCTCGCCGAGGCGCGCGCGCTCGATCATGCCGCGCAGCATCGAGAGCAGACGGAAGTGCTCGTCGACCAGCTCGCGCAGCTCGTCGCGGTGATCCGCGGTGCATGCGCCCATCCGGTCGTAGAGACCTTCCGGATACTCCTCGTGCGCGAAGTGCCGGGCGAGCGTCCCGTGCAGCGACTCGAGCAGCGGGACGATGTCGGTCCCTTCCGGGGATGCCGCGGCCTCGAGGACGGCGCGCACGGACTCCATGATCGTCTTGTGCTCGTCCTTCAGCTGGTAGAGCGCCTGGCGCACCGCGTCCGACTGGCTCATCGCGTGATTCCTCTCCGGTCGCCGCCCCCCGGATCCGGCGCCGCGCACAGGCTACGGGGAGGCGAACTTACTGTCAAGTTGTTGGCTCAGTTCGAGTTCCCCGCGTCGTCCGCGGGCGGCTGGTAGACCAGCGGCGGGATCCGCTCCTGCGTGACCGTGCCGAAGAAGCGGTAGTCGTCGTACTCGAACACCTCGCGCGTCAGCGTCCGCCGCACGTCACGGTGCACCTGGCGGAACCGGTGCAGGACGACCCGCGTCGGGTAGGTGTATCCCTCGTGCTCGTAGCCGAAGTCCACGGTCAGCTCGATGCCGTCCGGCGGCGGAGTGAGCGAGAAGCCGAGAATCCGCATCCCGATCAGGTACTCGCGCAGCTGCATCTCCATCCGCTGGTCCTGGAAGTTCGGCCGGGCGACGATCCGGATCAGGTTCCCGGTGCGGTACTCGATCTCGGCGGTTCCGGTCCACTCCGTGATCCGCCGGCCCTCGAGGACGGGTGCCCCGGAGATCCACGAGATCGGGATCACCAGCTTCCACGGCGTGGTGTGCCACGCGCCGATCCGGAAGCGCAGCGTCGAGCGGATCGCCGGCCGGAACAGCTGGCTCCACAGGAACGGCTCCGGAAAGTCGCGCTCGACACGGACCTCGCCGCGGGACGACGGCCGGTCCGGCCGGGTCCGCACCGCGCGGAACCCTTCGGGAGCCGACTTGTCCGCGACCAGCAGGTAGTCGAATTCGCGGATCCGTTCCCGCCGCGCCTCCCCGCCGCGGTAGCCGGCCTCGCGGTGTCGCTCGCGGCACGAGAATCCGAGCGCCCGCCGGGCGTAGCCGGCGCTCTTGGCCTCCAGCACGGCGGCCAGCTCGTCGGGCAGCGGCCGCCACGCGGGCAGCGGCGTCGACGCGTACGCGCCGTCGTCGACGGCGCCCGCGCCGCGCGCATCCCCGGCGGGAACGAGAGCGAGCGCGGCGGCGAGCAGCGCGATGCGCCTCATCGCGCCAGCGCCCCCGGTCGGGTGCGTCCGATGAACGACCGGTGCGCCGCCTGCTCGTGGATCGTCCGGACCGTCTCGAGCCCGGACGCGCCGAGCAGTTCGGCCACGCGGGCCGTCTCGCGGTCCTGGTCGGTGTCCGAGACCGTCGTGTTGTCGGTGCAGATCGCGACCGGAACGCCGGCCTCGAGGAACGCGAGAATCGGGTGCGGCGCATCGCGCGCGACCGCGCCGGTCTGGTAGTTGCTCGTCAGGCAGCACTCGACGACGATGCCGTCGCGGGCCAGCCGGCGCAGCAGCTCGCGGTCCCGGACCGCCGTGCAGCCGTGGCCGATCCGGTGCGCCCCCAGCTCGTCGACCGCCTGCCACACGTACTCCGGCCCCGCGTCCTCGCCGGCATGGACGGTGACGCCGAGCCCGCCGCGCCGCGCGACGTCGAACGCCTCGCGGAACAGGCGCGGCGGATTGCCGCGCTCCGGGCCCGCGATGTCGAACCCGACCACGCCGCTGCGCTGGTGCAGGTGCTCGGCCTCGCCGACGGTCTGCCGCGCGAGGATCTTCGCGATGTGGGGGCCGTGCTGCCGCATCGCGATCACGACCAGTCCGCAGCGCAGGTCGGGATGCTCGGCGCGGACGCGGTTGATGCCGGAGAGCACGGCGCGCACCGACTGGCGCACCGTCAGTCCCGCGAACGTGTGGATCACCGGCGAGTAGCGCAGCTCGAGCGTCCGGACGTTGTGCTCGAGCGCCTGCCGGACGATCGCCTCGGCGACGGAACGGATGTTCTCGTAGAACTGGGTGATCCACAGCGGATAGTGGAACTTGTCCAGGTAGGCCAGCAGCGAGCCTTCCTCGTCGGGCTGGAGCACGAGCCGCCGCTCCATCTCCTCGAGGCTGTCGACCGGATTCAGCCCGTGCCGCCTGAGCATCGACCACAGCAGGTCGACGGGGATCGACCCGTCGACATGCTGATGCAGCTCGCACTTGCTGAGTCGCCGGATCTCCGGCGCCACCGTGACATCGGCCATGACCGAGCGCCCTCGCCGCCGACGCGCGGCGTGAAGCAGAAGACTAGCAGAGGTCCGCCGCGGCGGCCGTCAGCGGCGGCGCGTCCGCGGGCCCGGCAGCTCGGGCAGACGGGTCCAGCGGGGCGGAGCGGGCGGGGGGCCGAGGAGGCGCATGTTGGCGGCCCCCTGCTCGCACTCGGCGCACGTCTCGGTCGTGGCCCAGCCGTGACGGAACACGCAGTCGCGCATGCTGTACCAGACCTGGTACTTCCAGCAGAAGAAGTCGTCGCTCGTCCGGCGCGTCCCGCGGTTCACCGGCACGCCTCCCGGCGTCTCACGCGCCCCGCGCGCGGATCGCGGCGACGATCTCGTCCTCTTCGGGAAAGCGCCCCTCCTCGTGCTTCGAGAAGATCTTCTCGCCATCGACCACGACGTCGAAGATGCCGCCGCCGCCGCGGACGAGTTCCGCGCGCACCCCGAATTCCCGTTCCAGCGTGGCCGCGAGACTCGCGGCCCGGGGTTCGTAGTTTCAGACACCGCAGTAGTGGATCGTGACCTGCATCGCCGGTCTCCTCCTTCGTTGGCGCTGCCGCGATCGTAAGCGAACCCCTCGTGCCGCGCCACGGCCGCCGGTCACTTGAGGACCGGGAAGCCTCCCGTGCAGGTCGCCTGCTGCGGTCCGGAGATCCGGTTGCGTCCCGCGCGCTTGGCGCGGTAGAGGGCGCGGTCGGCGTTCTCGACGATCCATGACGGACTGTCCGGATGCTGCGGACGATGGACCGTCACGCCGACGCTGACCGTCACGACGCCGGGGGCGGTGCCGGGGTGAGGGATCTTCTCCGCCTCGACGGCGGCGCGCAGCCGCTCGGCCACCAGCATCGCGCCGTCCTCGTCCGTCTCGGGCAGGATGCAGGCGAACTCCTCGCCGCCATAGCGGTACACGTCGTCGGTTCCGCGCAGCGCGCGCTTGAGCACGAGCGCGATCCGGCGCAGCGCGCTGTCGCCGGCGGCGTGGCCGAGCGTGTCGTTGTAGTTCTTGAACTGGTCGATGTCGATCATCAGCAGCGCGAACGGCCTCCGGTAGCGCTGGCACTCGAGGATCCGCCGGCCGAGGTCGTCGTCGAACGCACGGCGGTTCGGGATCGCGGTCAGGCCGTCGACCATCGCCATGCGTTCGAGTTCCCGGTTGCGCGCCGCGAGCTGCTCCTCGAGATCGACGATGCGCAGCCCGCAGCGGACCCGGAAGAACAGCTCGCCGGGATCGAACGGCTTGATGACGTAGTCGTCCGCGCCGGCGGACAGTCCGTCGATCACGTCCTGCCGCTGTCCCCGCGAGGTGAGCATGATCACGTAGACGTAGTGCCGGAAGCCGGCGGAGCGGATGCGGCGTGTCAGCTCGATGCCGTCGAGTCCCGGCATCATCCAGTCGGCGATCACCAGGCGGATGTCGGCGCTCTCGTCGACGATGTGGTTCCAGGCCTCGAGTCCGTCGGTGACGGCGATCACCTCGTGCCGGATGTTCTCGAGCGCCCGCCGCAGGAGCTCGCGGGAGATCCGCTCGTCCTCGGCGATCAGGATCCGCATCCTCGACCTCCGGCCGCCGCGCTCAGGTCGGCAGACTTCGGGCGAAGCGGGCGATCCGTTCCCCCTCGCGCTCGATCGAGGCCAGCAGGGGCTCGACCTCGTCCAGCGTGCCGGCGCGTCCCCGCTCCTCGACGCCCAGCGACAGCTCGGCGAGCCGTCCTGCCGCCAGGTTCGCCGCGGCGCCCTTGAGCGTGTGCGCCTCGGACCGGACCGTCTCCGCGTCCGACCGGGCGACCGCCTCGCGGATCGCCGCGACCCGCTGGGGCACGTCCTCGCCGAGCATCTCGAGCAGCTCGCGGAGGAACTGCCGGTCGCCGCCCGTCCGGGCGAGGGCCTCCTCGAGGTCCAGCGGACAGTCGCTCATCGTCTCGATCATCCCGTCTCCCCTCGCGTGCGCCGGGCGCCCTTCCCCCGGCCAATATGGGCCTGCCGCCGGCAGGACGCCCCCCTCCGGGGTCCTCATCCGCCGTCCCGGCCGGGGAGTTGAGCCGGGCCGGCCCCGCGGAGCGCGGCCGTTGCGCGGGCCCCGCGGACGCTCCATTCTCAACCGTCGCCGCCGGGCGAGTCCCGGTCAGGGAGGAGCCGATCGTGCCGACCCGACCGAGCCGCGAGCTCGAGATCGTGCCGAATCCCGCCACGGCGCGGCGCTACGTGGTGCGCATGGTATGTCCGGAGTTCACCTGCCTGTGCCCGCGCACCGGTCAGCCCGATTTCGCGACGCTCGTCGTCGAGTACGTGCCGGCTGAAGGGCTGATCGAGCTCAAGTCGCTCAAGCAGTACCTGTGGAGCTGGCGCGACGAGGGAGTGTTCCACGAGGCGGTCGTCAACCGGGTGCTCGACGACCTGACCGCCGCGGCACGGCCCCACTGGATGAGGGTCGCCGGGTTCTTCCGGGTGCGCGGCGGCATCACGACGACGGTGGTGGCGGCGACCGGCGAGGCGCCCCGCGACGTGCCGGCCTGGCCGCAGCCGCCCGCGGAGCACGAGGCATGAGCCGCCGGGGAAGGACGAGACGATGACGGAGATCCGACCGCGACGCATCGAGATCTTCCCCAACGGGGAGATCGGCATCGTCTGGAGCGACGGTCGCGAGGACTACCTCGACGCGCGCTCCGTGCGCCTGGCGTGTCCGTGCGCCGGCTGCGTCGACGAGATGACCGGGCGCCGCACGCTCGACGCCGCACGCGTCCCGGCCGACGTCACGGCCGTCTCGTGGAGCCCGGTCGGCCAGTACGGCGTGTCGTTCGAGTGGTCGGACGGACACCGCAGCGGAATCTACCGCTTCGCCCTGCTGCGCGAGCTGGCCAGCGCGCCGCCGGAACGGAGCTGACCGGGGCCGCCGGGGCCCCGGCCCCGGCCGCGCACGCGCCGGGTCAGGCCTGGTCGGGCAGACCCGCGCCCTCGCCTTCGCCCTCGTCACCGGCCGCGCCGCCGCCACGGCGCAGCTTCTCGCGGGCCGAGTGGGTGACCTCCTTGATCCGGTCCGCGGTCTCGCGCCCGTAGGTGCGGACCCGCTCGCCCGCCTCCTGGGCGAACTGATGCACCTTCTCGCGCGTCTTCTCACGCGCCCCGTCGGCCCATTCGCCGATCTTCTCCCGCGTCTCGCGGCCCGGTCGCGGGGCCGTCAGCAGCGCGATCGCGGCGCCGACCATGCCCCCGAGAAGAAACGCACCGAGCAGAGCGCCACTCGAGCAATCCCGATCAGCCATCGTCGTCTCCTCCTTGCCGTGTCATCACCGTCGTGAGGACCGGCGCCTGCCGCGCCGCGTCCCGTCACCCTCGTTCGCGTCGTCATCCCGGCCGCGCCGCCCGCGCAGGGCGGAGACCGCCCCCGCCACGCCGAGCAGCAGCGGCAGCCAGGGGGCGATCCGGGCTCCCGATCGCCGCACCGTCGACAGCGCGTCGCCCGCCGTCTTCAGGCCGCGGACCGCGTCGCGCGCCGCGCCGCTGACCTCGCGGACGCTCTCGGCGGTCTCCTCCGCCGCCGGCGCCACCCGCTCGAGCGTCTCGCGGACCGACCGCGACGTCCGGCGCAGGTCGAGCAGCGTGATCACGAGCGCGCCGGCGATCACGACGAAGACGGTCACCGCGACGGTGCCGAGCACGACCCAGAGCAGCACCAGTGCGTCGTTCATCTCGCGCGTCCTTCCGGCCGGGACGGCCGAGCGGCCGTCCAACAGCATGGGATCGTCCCGGCGACCTGTCAGGTGGCGGGGACGATCCGGCGGGGGCCAGAGGATACAATCGCCGCTCGATGCGGCGCGAGCGCAGCAGGGGGCCGATCCGCGTCGGCTTCGCCGGGCGTCCCGACCCGGGAGTGACCGAGGCGCTCGAGGCGCTCGGCGGAGTTGCCTGCGAGGTCGTCGACGATCCGGCAGGCGATCTCGCGGCACTGGCCCGTCGCGTCGACGTCCTGGTCACCCGGTCGTCCCATCGTGTCGACGCGTCCCTGCTCGGGCAGGCCGCCGATGCCGGGCTGCGGGCGGTCGTCCAGGCCTCGTCCGGAGCCGACAACATCGACCGGGTGCGGGCCGCGGAGGTCGGCGTCGAGGTCGTCCAGGTCGACCCCGGCAACGCGACGGCGGTGGCGGAGCTGACCCTGCTCGGCCTGCTCGCCGCGTTCCGCGGGATCCGCCGCTACTGGGACGACACGCCGCGCGGCGTGTGGCCGGACCGCGAGCGGGTCGACGATCGGGAGTTGCGCGGCCGGACGCTCGGGCTGGTCGGCCTCGGCCGGGTCGGCAGCCGTGTCGCGCTCCGTGCGCGCGCCTTCGAGATGCGGGTGCTCGCGGTCGACCCGTACGTGCCCGACGAGCGCTTCCGGCGGTTCGGGGCCGAGCGGGTCGAGGATCTGCCGTCGATGTGTCCGCGACTCGACGCGCTCAGCCTGCACTGCCCGCTGACCGATGAGACGGTCGGGATGGTCGACCGCGACGTGTTCGATCTGCTGCCCCGCGGAGCCGTGCTCGTCAACACGGCGCGCGGCGCGATCGTCGAGCAGCGGGCGCTGCGCGAGGCGCTCGACGGGGGACGGCTGCGGGCGGCGGTCCTCGACGTGCACGTCCCCGAGCCGGTCGAGCCCGGCGGACTGGCGGCGCATCCGCGGGTGCTGGCCACCCCGCACATCGCCGGGCACACGGTCGACTCGCATGCCGCCCGCGCACGTGCGCTGACCGAGGCGCTCGTCACGCTCGTCCGGCGGCTCGCGGGCGGGGAGGGCGGACGATGAGCGCTGCGGGTCGCCTGCCGCGCGCGATCGTCGCGCTGGCCGTCTGCTGCGCGGGGAGCGGACTGGCGGCACCCCCGGCACGGCACGTTCCCGTCCCGGGCGAGAAGTGCGCGCTGGTCCTGGCCTGGCGCCGCCCGGAGCAGTCCGGAGTCCTGCCGGAACGCGCCCTCGCCGCGCTCGAGGCACTCGCCACCCGCGCCACGGCGGAGGGCGGCTGGTCGCCGCTCCCGTGGCGGATCGAGGCCGACGCCGTCGTCGTCGTCCGGACGGCAGCCTCGTGCCCGCGCGCCGCGCTCGACGCCGCGCTTGCCGGACTCGCCGGCGGACCGGGACCACGCCGGCTCGACGTGGACCGCGCCGTCACGCGGCTCCACGAGCAGGCCGCCCGCCGCCGGCGCGACGCCGCGTCCCGCGCGCTCGACGCGGTGCGCCTCGCCGCCCGCGACTCGCTGATCGAGGTCGCCGCCCCGCCGGACGCCGAGGCGCTGGCCCGGCTCGACCCGGTCGGCGTCGCCGAGGCCGCCGCCCTGTGGCGCTCCGGCGTGCCGGGGGCGGAGATCCACCTTTACGCCCCTCCCGCGTCGCTGCCGCCGCCGCAGGGTCCGCCACGTCGCCCGCAGCCCGTCGACGCGGCGCAGGTCGGTCCGGCGCCCGCCGCCGGCTCCGCGGGGCCGGTGCTGGTGGAGGCAGGCCGGCCGGGCCCGGGCGCGGGCCCGCTCCGCGGCGGTGCCGTCGCGCTCGCCTGGCCGGTCGACGGGACGGAGGACGCGTTCCACACGTCGCTGCTGGTGGAGATGGCGCTCCGCGGGCAGGGTTCGTTCGTCCAGCGGGTGGCCGTCGCCTCGGCGCAGCGCGCGGACGTTGCCGGCAAGGCGCTGTTCGTCCCCGCGGATCCGGGCGGCGGGCTGCTCGTCTTTGTCGTGTCCTCCGACGGCGAGCTGTCCGCCGACAGCGTGGCTCTCGCCCTCGACGCGATCTCCGGTCTGGCCCGCACCGAGCCGTCGCGGGACGTCGTGCTCGCGGCGCTGCGCCGGCTCCGGGCCGACCGGGCGGGGGAGAACGGCATCCCGCGCGCGCTCGACGCGGAGCGCACGCCGGCGGCGGAACCGCGCCGGCTGCGCGGCCGCAGGGAGATCGCCCGCGTCGCGCGTCAGGTCGCGGCGCTCGCGGGCCGCGTGCTGTCGGCCGACCGGCGGTTCGCCGCCGTCGCCGGCCGGGTGGCGCCTGGTGCGCGGGACCGGCTCGCGGATGGGGGGCCGGTCGCGGCGCTGCGCTGGAC
>RFIB01000171.1 GCA_003695625.1 Acidobacteriota bacterium
GCCCGCCTGCTGCGCGACGTCTCCCGGGGCGCCCGCCGCGGCGACTGGCTGGCCGTCGCCGCCCAGCTCGACGAGACCCTGCTTCCGGCGGCACCCCGCTGGCAGCACGCCCTCGCCGCGCGCCTCGAGTCTGCCGCCGGGACGCAGGCCCCCGAGCCCGCCGCGGACGCCAGCCCGGCCGGCGAGTCCGACTGACGCATCCTTTGCCGGCTCAGCCCCGGACGGACGCCTCCGGGCGCGGCGCCTTGCGCGCCTGGATCGCGGTGATCGCCGCGGCGCGCACGATCTCCTCGACGGACGCGGTGTGCGCCAGCACGTTGACCGGCCGGTCCAGTCCCACCAGGATCGGTCCCACGCTCTCGGCACCGGCGATGCCGGTCAGCAGCTTGTACGCGATGTTCCCGGCGTCCAGGTCGGGGAAGATCAGCACGTTGGCGTCGCCCCGGATCCGCGAGTGCGGGTAGAGCGCCGCGACGCGTTCGTCCAGCGCGACGTCGGCGTGCATCTCGCCGTCCACCGGCAGGTCCGGACGCACCTGGCGCACGAGCTCGAGCGCCTCCGCCATCTTCCGCGCCCTCGGATGATCGACCGAGCCGAAGTTGGAAAAGGACAGCAGGGCCACGCGCGGCTGGAGATCGAACAGCTCGCGCGCCGCCTCCGCGCCGAGCAGCGCCATCTCCGCGATGTCGCGGGCGGAAGGATCGATCGTCACCGCCCCGTCGAGCAGCAGCCAGAGCCGGTCCTCGTGGATCGCCGCGATCACCGAGGTCACGCGATGGACGCCGGGCCGCGCGCCGATCAGCTGCAGCGCCGGCCGAACCACCTCGGGGTACGAGCGGCTCAGCCCGGCGACCAGTCCGTCCGCCATCTGCTCGGCGACCATCATCATGCCGAACCGGATCGGATCGTCGATCAGTCGCTCCGCGGTCCGCGGGTCGACGCCCCGGCGCTGCCGGCGCTCGTACAGCCGTTCGGCCAGCCGGCTGCGCTCGGGGTGTGTCGCCGGATCGACGATCTCGACGCCGTCGAGCGAGATCTCGTGCTCGTCGGCGATGCGCTCGATCCGCTCGCGCGGCCCGACGAGGACGGGCTCGCCGATCCGCTCGTCGAGAATCCGCTGCGCCGCCCGGAGGGCGCGCCGCTCGGTCCCTTCCGGAAGCACGATCCGCGCCGGCGACCGGCGGACCTTCTCCATCACCGCCCCCATCACGCGCCGGGCCGGACCCAGCAGGCCCTCGAGCCGGCGCTGGTACGCGTCCCGTCCCGGCCAGTCGTCGGGGCGCGCCGCACCGCTGGCGATCGCGGCCTCGGCCACCGCGGGGGCGACCCAGAGCAGCACCCTCGGGTCGAGGGGCTTGGGAAGGATGTAGTCCGGCCCGAAGTGCAGCTCGTCGAGGCCGTAGGCGCGCAGCACCTCGTCGGGCACGTCGGTCCGTGCCATCTCGGCCAGGGCGCGCGAGGCGGCAAGCTTCATCCGCGTGTTGATCTCGCGGGCCCGCACGTCGAGGGCGCCGCGAAAGATGAACGGGAACCCCAGCACGTTGTTGACCTGGTTCGGAAAGTCCGACCGTCCCGTGGCGACGATCGCATCGGGGCGCAGCTCGTGGGCCCGGTCGTAGGTGATCTCCGGGTCCGGATTCGCCAGGGCGAAGATGACGGGTCGGGCCGCCATCGACCGCACCATCTCGTCCGTGACGATGTCCGGACCGGACACGCCGATCAGCACGTCGGCCGCGTCGAGGGCGTCGGCGAGGGTCCTGCGGTCCGTCTCGCGGGCGAACTGCCGCTTGATCGGATTCATGCCTTCCTTGCGGTCCTTCCGGATCACCCCGTGGCGGTCGACGAGCAGCAGGTTGTCCGGCCGCACGCCGCAGGCCTCGACCATCCGGGTGATCGCGACTCCCGCGGCGCCCGCGCCGAGCACGACGACCCGCACGTCCTCGACCCGCTTGTCCTGCAGTTCGAGCGCGTTGAGCAGTCCGGCGGTGGCGATGATCGCCGTCCCGTGCTGGTCGTCGTGAAACACCGGGATGTCGAGCCTGGCCTCGAGGCGCTGCTCGATCTCGAAGCATTCCGGCGCCTTGATGTCCTCGAGATTGATCCCGCCGAACGTCGGAGCGATCAGCTCGACCGCACGGCAGAACTCGTCCACGTCGTGCGTCGCGACCTCGATGTCGAAGACGTCGACCCCGGCAAACCGCTTGAACAGCACGGCCTTGCCTTCCATCACCGGCTTGCCGGCCAGCGGACCGATGTCGCCGAGGCCGAGCACCGCGGTTCCGTTGGAGATCACCGCGACCAGGTTGGCGCGGTTGGTGTACAGTGCCGCCTTCGACGGGTCGCGCTCGATCTCGCGGCAGGGCACCGCCACGCCGGGCGTGTAGGCGAGGGAGAGATCGCGTTGGGTCAGGCAGGGCTTGGTGGGCGCGATCGAGGTCTTGCCGGGGCGGGGATCGCGGTGATAGGCGAGGGCGTCCTCGTCGCGAATCCTGATCGTCATCGTTCGATCCTCCGGATGCGCGGCCGGCCGGTCGGGGATCCGGTCCGCGCGAGAGATGGCAGGATGGTCGGCGCGCCAGGCCGTGCCGGCATCAGCGCACCGCGGCCCGGCCCGCGGCGAGGCCGGCGGCGACGAGGCCGGCCGCCGACGCGCCGGCGAGCAGCGCGAGGCGGGATGCGGCGTCGAGCCCGGTGCCGAGCATGAACGAGGCGAGGCCGGCCAGCGGCGTCCCCTCGAGCCACGCCAGCGCCGCAAGACGGACCAGGTCGAGGCCCCAGACCGCGACCGCCGCACCGGCCGCACCGAGCAGCGCGCCCGAGAGCAGCACCGGTGCGAGCACGAACGACGCCGGTGCGCCGACCAGGCGCATCAGCGCCACCTCGTCGCGCTTGTCGTCCAGGGCGAGCCGGACGACGCTGCCGATCGTCGTCAGCCCGGCGAGCAGCAGGACGAGCGAACCGACGGCGGTCGACCAGCGCAGCACCGCGCCGAGCCGGGCCAGCGTGTCGATCCATTCCCGGTCGAGCCGCACCGAGTCGACCGCCGGGTGGGCCCCGACCTGGCGGGCCAGCGCCCGCGCCGTCGTCGGGTCGGGGGACGCGGGGACCAGGCGCAGCGAACGGGGCAGGGGATTCTCCCCGAGCAGGCCGTCGATGTCCGCCAGGTCGGGAAACAGCTGCCGGAACTCGGCCAGGGCGCGCTCGCGCGAGATCTGCTCGACGCGCCGGATGGCCGGATCCGCGGCGAGCGAGCGGGCGAGCAGGGCGACCTCCTCGTCCGGGGCGTCGTCGCGGAGGTAGACCTCGATCGAGGCCTGCGACGCCCAGTGCGAGAGCAGCGCCTCGACACCGCGACCGACGAGCACGAACCCCGCGAGCAGGAAGATCGCCACGCCCATCGCCAGGATCGCGAGCAGCGAGGCGACCGGGCTCCGGCCCAGATCCGACAGCGCCGCGCGGACGACCTCGAATGCGAAGCGGACGATCTTCACGCCGCCGCCCCCGCGTCGACGAGCCGTCCGGCGCGCAGCGCGATGACGCGCGCGCCCGAGCGCTCGATCAGCTCGCGATCGTGCGTCGCGAGCAGCACCGTCGTGCCCCGGGCGTGGATCTCGTGCAGCAGGCCGAGGATCTCGAGCGACCGTTCCGCGTCGAGGTTCCCGGTCGGCTCGTCGGCGAGCAGCAGGCGCGGCTCCGCGGCCAGCGCCCGCGCGATCGCCACCCGCTGCTGCTCGCCGCCGGACAGCTCCGCGGGCCAGTCGCTCGCGCGGTGCCCCAGGCCGACCCACTCGAGCACGCGGCGCGTGCGCTCGCGGCGCCGGTCCGCCGGCCAGGCCAGTGCGCGCAGCACGAACGAGACGTTCTCGGCGACCGTCCGTCGCGGCAGCAGCCGGAAGTCCTGGAACACGATGCCGATCTTCCTGCGCAGCCGCGGCACCTGCCGGAACGGCAGCCGCCCGACGTCCATGCCGGCGACGATCACCCGTCCCCGCGTCGGCGCGATCTCGCGATAGATCAGCTGCAGCAGCGTCGTCTTGCCGGCGCCGGACGGCCCGGTGACCACGACGAACTCTCCCGGCGGGACGTGGAACGACACGTCGTCGAGGGCCGGCTCGCTGTGACGGTAGCGCTTGGTCACGCGGTCGAAGACGATCATCGGCGGATGATAGCGCGCACTCGCGGGATGTCAGGCCGACATCCGCGGTCCGCGCCCGCCGGGAGGCTCGTCCTCCTCCCCGTCGGCGAACTCGGCCCAGCGCCGCGCGCGGCGTCTGCGCGCGACGGCCGACGCGACGAGGGCGAGCACGCCGATCAGCCCCGGCGAGAGCCCCGCCGCCACGAGCACCGGCACGATCCGGTACCGCCAGCGCACGCCGCGCCGCCAGGCCTGCCATGCGGCGGCCGGCGAGCGGCCCCAGGCCGCCGCGAACGCCCGCTCGAACGGCAGCCCGTCGCGGAGACCCTCGACGAGCCGGCGCGGGGCTGCCGGCGGGGCGCTTCGCTCGAGCCACGAGAGCAGCGAGAGCGACTGCGCGTACGCGGCGGCAGCCCGTCCCCCGGAGGCGGGCCAGCTGCGCTCGAGCTGCTCGAGGGGAATCGGCTCCGCGAGCAGCTCGACGCGGACCAGCGTGACGGTGTCGCGCCACGTCAGCCCGCGCTCGGCCAGCATCGCCAGGCCTTCGTCGTACCAGCGCGGCACGCGGGCGCCGGGCGGGAGGTTCGCGGCGAGCACGAGGTGGGCCGCCTCGTGCACGAGCAGGCCCTCGAGCCCCTCGTGCGGGTAGCGCGGCGCGCGGTCGGCGTAGAGCACGATCCGGCCGCCGGCGGAATCGGCCCAGCCGCCGACCCACGGCGCCGGCGGGACGAGCCAGGCCGGCTGCCGGCCGTCCGCCGGCGGGACCGCGAGGGCGACGACCACCTCGATCTCCGGCGGTGCGGGCAGGTGCAGCCGCCGGGCCGCGAGGTCGACCAGCGCCGGGGCCCGGCGCGCGAGCGACCGGGCTCGCGGCTCGAGGGACGCGACGGCGGCGACGACCCGCACCCGTGACGGAGACGTGCTCTCGGCCGCGATCCCCGGCAGGCCGGTCACGGCGAGCGCGAGCAGGACGGAGAGCGCCGCGGTCCTCATCGTCGCGCGTCCTCTCCGAGCAGGGCGAGCAGCCGCCGGCGCACGGCGCGCGGGTCGGCCCGCCCTGCGAGGCGCCGCATCACGCACCCGACGAAGAACTCGACGACGCCGCGCCGTCCGGCGCGCCACGACGCGACCTGGGCCGGATGCGCGGCGAGTTCCGCGCGGCAGGCGGCGTCGATCCCGGCGGCGGCCTCGGTCCCGTCCTGCGTCGCGAGGCGGCCGAGCAGCTCGCGCAGCGACCCCTCGCCGCGCACCGCCGCGTCGAACGCCGCGCGCAGCGCAGCGCGCGGGGCGCCGGGGGCGGCCAGCCTCTCTACCAGCGCGGCTGCGTCCCGCGCCGGCACGGGCGGGATGCCGTCGGGGCCCGCCGCGCGCCGGCCGTCGTTGAGCAGCCACGACGCCGCCGGCGCGGCGGGAGCGCCTGCCTCGACCATCCGCTCGAAGTAGCGCGCCGCCGCCGGTTCGGCGGCGAGCGTGCGCGCGGTGTCGACGTCGAGGCCGTGCCCGCGCCGCCAGCGGCGGATCCGCTCGTCCGGCAGTTCGGGCAGTCCCCGCCCCGCCTCGGCGAGCAGCGCCTCGTCGATCACGAGCGGCGGCAGGTCCGGCTCCGGGAAGTACCGGTACTCGGCGAGTCCCTCCTTCGTCCGCAGCGCGTAGGTCCGCCCGGCACGCTCGTCCCAGCCCCGCGTCTCGCGGCCGGCGGGGGCGTCCGGACGGGCGAGGCGCTGCGCCTCGCACGCGATCGCGCGTCGGACGGCGCGCAGCGAGTTGAGGTTCTTGACCTCGACGCGCGCGGCGCGCCCGGAAAGCGACACGTTGACGTCGCAGCGCAGGGCCCCGCGCTCCATCGCCGCCTCGGACACACCGGTCGCGGCCAGGATCGTGCGCAGCCGCTCGACGATCCGCCGCGCCTGCTCCGCGTCCGCCTCCACCGGCGCGGTGACGATCTCGACCAGCGGCACGCCGGCGCGGTTGAAGTCGACGAGGCTCTCGGCCGGGGTGTCGGCCGGGTGCACGGTCCGCGCCGCATCCTCCTCGACGTGGATCCGCTCGACCGGGACCGCGATCCGCTCGCCCCGGTCGTCCTCGATCCGGATCGCGCCCCCCTGCGCCAGCGGCGACTCGTGCTGCGTGATCTGGTACCCGCGCGGCAGGTCCGGGTAGAAGTAGGCCTTGCGGGCCCACGCCGACTCGCGGCGGACGCCCGCCCCGAGCGCCAGCGCGAGACGGACGGCGAGCCGGATCGCCGCGCGGTTCGGCGGCGCCGGGAGCGCCCCGGGCAGACCGAAGCAGATCGGGCAGATCCGCGTGTTCGGCGCGGCCGCGTCGTCGACGGCGCACGGACAGAACAGCTTGGAGCGCGTGGCCAGCCGGGCGTGGATCTCGAGACCGACCCGCAGCGGGAGCGCGCCCCCTGCGGTGGGCTCGCCGCTCACGGCCCGTCTCCGCCCGGCCGACCCGCGCCCGTCCCGGTCCGGTTGCCCCGTCTCACGACCCCTGACTACCATGCCGGCGCCCCGGGTGCATCGCGCCGTCGCGTGCCGCCCCGCGGCGCAACACGAGGTCCATCATGCGC
>RFIB01000172.1 GCA_003695625.1 Acidobacteriota bacterium
AACGCGACCAGCGCAGCGGCCTGCGCCGGGGTACGCCACAGGCCGGCGATCCGCGCCAGTGCGCGCCGCACCGCCGGCGCCTCGGCCACCGCGTAGCCGGTGACCAGGATCAGCGCCATCTGGAAGCCGAACGCCAGCAGCGGCTTGCTCCAGAACCCCTCGTACCAGCCGGCGAGCAGCCGCGGCGGCGCGGCCCAGCCCTCGTCGCGCAGCGCGACCAGCCCCGCGACCAGCACCACCGCGTTGAGCAGCAGCGCGAACACGAACGGGTGCGGAACCCACCGCTCGGCCCACCGCGCGCAGGCCGCGCCGAAGCGTGCGATCACCGGCTCGCCTCCCGGCGCCCGGACCGCCGGCGGCGGCCCGGCGCGACGAGACCTTACCAGACGCGGCGCGCCGATCAGCGCGGGTGGCTGTAGCTGTCGATCCGCTGCATGTGCAGGCGGTACTCGGCGGCCGGGATGTCGTTGTGCCAGAGGTCGAACACCCGGGCACCGGACCAGCCGGCGACGAACAGCCCCATCAGCAGCGCGGCGAACACCACCGGGCGCAGCGGGCGGCCGCCGAAGCGGACGTCGAGCGCACCCGGGTGCGGGCAGCTCGCCACGCAGTCCAGGCAGCCGGTGCACTCGACGCTGCGGATCGTCGCCTTGCGCGAGACCGGCAGCCGCGACGGGCAGACGCGGTCGCAGTAGCCGCACTGCGTGCAGGCGTCCTCGTGGCGGTGGATCCGCGTCGGCGAGATCCACGAGAACAGCCCGAGCAGCGCACCGTAGGGGCACAGGTAGCGGCACCAGAAGCCGCGAATCACGATCGACAGCACGGCGAGCGCGGCGAGCACCGTCGCCGCGGTCCAGCTCAGGTGCGCGAAGAACAGGTACATCTTGATGTCGGTGACCCGGTTGTACCCGCCGTAGATCCACGCCGAGAGCTGCTCCGGGCTCATCCGCACGATCGCCCACACGAAGAACGCGAGCAGCAGGTACTTCAGCCCGCGCAGCAGCACGTCGACCGGCCACCACGGGCGGAACGTCCGCCCGAACACGAACCGCCCGACCCGTGCCAGCTCGTCCGAGATCAGCCCGATCGGGCAGACCCACGAGCAGAACGCCTTGCGCAGCAGCACCGCCATCGCCAGGAAGATCAGCAGCAGGATCGTCGCCGCCGGGTGGATCACGTTGATCGCTCCCTGGTAGATCCAGTCCAGCAGCCCCATCAGCCCCGAGATCGGCAGGAACGCCTCGACGCCCGGCGGGCGGGCCGGCACCGGGCCGTCGGGCCGCGAGATCGCCTCGACGAACCGGCCGAACTGCACGCCGAGCAACACGCAGACCAGCGCGAAGAATCCCTGGACGACGCGGCGGGCGACGAACACGCGGAAGACGCCGCGCCGCGGGAGCCGGCGGTCGAGCGCCGCCCCCGCTGCCGCGGCGGCCGGGGCGAGGGCGGGGAGGCGGGGAAGCCGGGTGTCCGCGCTGCCGGCGATGCCCTGGTCGCTCATCGGAGCCTCCTCGACGATCGGGAGGCGTAGCTTATCGATGCTGCAGGTAAGGCGCCTTGACGGCGGTCAAGCCCGGTTCACGGACCCCCGAGTTCCTCGAGGCGGTCGGCATCGAGGATCTCGATCCGCTGCCCGGCGACGCGGATCAGCCCCTCGTCCTCGAGCCGCGCCAGGCAGCGCGAGAACGTCGGCGCGGTCATCCCGAGCTGCGCGGCGATCAGGTACTTGCGTGCCGGCAGCTCGACGAACGCATGGCCGGCCTCGCGGCGCAGCTTGAGGTCGAGCAGGAACCGCGCCAGCCGGCGCGGCGCATCGGCGACCGACAGCGTCTCGATCCGCTCGACGAGCCGCTTGAGCCACAGCGACATGCCGGCGAACAGCCCGAGCGCGAAGCTCGGCCGGCCGGCGAGCAGGCGCAGGAACCCGTCGCGCTCGAACAGCACCAGCCGGCTGTCCTCGACACAGGTCGCCGTCGCCGGATACTCGCTGCCTTCGAACAGCGTGACCTCGGCGAAGTTGTCCGGCGGGCCCACCAGATGGAGCACGACCTCGCGTCCGTCGGGCGCCTCGCGGAAGATCTTGACCATCCCCTCGGCGACGAGCCAGAAGCCGCGGCCGGGCTCGCCCTGGTGGAACACGATCGCGTCGCGCGGAAAGGTGAACTCGCGCGCGCAGTCCTCGAGAGCCTCGCGGTCCTCGGGCGAGAGCCGCGCGAACAGCGGGCTGGCGCCGATCGCCTGGCGCGCCTCGTCGGACAGCGCGGCCATCAGCTCACCGGCGTGCCGGGCGGCACGTCCCCGGCGACGGTGATCACCGACAGGGTGTCGCCGTGCTGGGCCGCGAGCAGCATGCCCTCGGAGCGCACCCCGCGGATCGTCGCCGGCTCGAGGTTGGCGACGACGACGATCGTCCGGCCGACGAGGTCCTCCGGGGCGTACGCGGCGGCGATTCCCGCGACGAGCTGGCGCCGCTCGTCGCCGAGGTCGACGACGAGCCGCAGCAGCCGGTCGGCGCCCTCCACCCGCGCGGCCTCGAGCACGCGTGCGGTGCGCAGCACGAAGCGCGAGAAGTCGCGGAAGCTGATCGTCCCGGCGGCGGGCTTTCCGCCCTTCTTCGCCGCACCGGCCGGCTTCGCCGTCCCGCGCGCGGCGCCCGCCGCGGCCGTGCGGCGCCGGTCGATCCGCGGGAACAGCGACGGCGGCGCGGCGGCCGGCCGGCCGGCCTCGAGCCCGCCCCAGGTGCGCAGCCGGTCGAGGTGCGGCTCGACCTCGTCCTCGGCCAGGCCCAGCGCGCGGCGCAGCTCGGCCATCCTGCCCGGCATCACCGGGTGGAGCAGCCCCGAGACGATCCGCAGCGCCTCGAGCGCGTGATAGAGCACCGTGCCGAGCCGTGCCGTCTCGCCGGACCTGGCCAGGCTCCACGGCGCGCACTGGTCGACGTAGCGGTTGGTCTCGCGCACCGCACCGATCACCGCGGCAAGGCCGCGGTCGAGCTGCATCGCCTGCAGCCGCTGCTCCATCTCGACGACGGCGCCGGCGACCGCCTCGCGCAGCGCGGCCTCGGCCGCGCCGCTGCCCGCGTCGTCGGGGGCCGGCACGCGCCCGTCGCAGTGCCGCTCGACCAGGCGCAGCACGCGACTGGCCAGGTTGCCCAGATCGTTGGCCAGGTCGGCGTTGTAGCGCAGCGCGAACGCCTCCTCGGTGAACACCGCGTCCTGGCCGAGCGTCATGTCGGCCATCAGGTAGTAGCGCAGCGCGTCGACGCCGTGGCGGTCGGCCATCTCCATCGGGTCGGTCACGTTGCCTTCGGACTTGGACATCTTCGCGCCGCCGGAGAGCCACCAGCCGTGGGCGAAGATCGTCCGCGGCGGCTCGAGGCCCATCGCGTGCAGCATCGTCGGCCAGTAGACCGTGTGCGTGGTCAGGATGTCCTTGCCGATCAGATGCATGTCGGCCGGCCACCAGCGCCGGAACGTCTCCTCGTCGCGGCGGTAGCCGATCGCCGAGATGTAGTTGACCAGCGCGTCGAACCACACGTAGCACACGTAGTCGCGATCGAACGGCAGCTCGATGCCCCACGGCATCCGTGCCTTGGGCCGCGAGATGCACAGGTCGCCCAGCGGCTGGCGCAGGAAGCCGAGCGTCTCGTTGCGGCGCTGCTCGGGCTGGATGAACTCCGGGTGCGACTCGATCCAGTCGACCAGCCACTGCTGGTGGCGGCTCATCCGGAAGAACCAGTTGCTCTCGCGGATCTTCTCGACCGGCTTGCCCTCGGGACTGCGCCCGTCGACGAGTTCCTTCTCGGTGTAGAACCGCTCCTCGGACACCGAGTACCAGCCCTCGTATTCGTCGCGGTAGATCTCGCCGCGCTCGTGGAGGTCGGCGAGGATCTCCTGCACGACCTCGGTGTGCCGCGGTTCGGTGGTGCGGATGAAGTCGTCGTGGGTGATCCCGAGCCGCTCCCAGAGCCGCTGGAACCGCACGACCATCCGGTCGCACTGCTCCTGGGGGCTCACGCCGGCCTTGCGCGCCGCCTCCCAGACCTTCTGGCCGTGCTCGTCGGTGCCGGTCAGGAAATGGACCGGCACGCCGAGCAGCCGGTGATAGCGCGCCAGCACGTCGGCGAGGATCGTCGTGTACGCATGGCCGATGTGCGGCTTGTCGTTGACGTAGTAGATCGGCGTCGTGATGTAGAAGCGGTCCATCTCGCGCTCCGCGTCGTGTGCGCGCATCTTCGATCGCCCGGCGGGGGAAGGCAAGCCCGCCGCGGCGCCGGGCCGCGGCGGGCGCTCGGGGTCAGTCGGAGCGGCGGTCGAGGATCTGCTCGATCCGGCCGATCACGCCGTCCATGTATGCCAGCGCCGCGCGGATCGGCTCCGGGCGCGTCATGTCGACGCCCGCCTCGCGCAGCAGCTCGACCGGCGGCTTCGACGAGCCGGCGGAGAGGAACGCCAGATAGCGGTCGCGCGCGCCCGGTTCCCCGGCAAGGATCTTCTGCGCCAGCGCCACCGCGGCGACGTAGCTCGTCGCGTACTGGTAGACGTAGTAGTTGTAGTGGAAGTGCGGAATGAAGGCCCATTCGACCGCGTACAGGTCGTCGATCTTCGTCACGCCTTCCTTCTCGCCGTAGTAGCGCCGCAGCAGGTCGCCGTAGAGCCCGTTGAGCGACTCGGCGGTCAGCGGCCTGCCCTGTTCGGCCAGCTCGTGCATCGCCAGCTCGAACTCGGCGAACTGGGTCTGCCGGTAGACCGTCTGGCGCATCCCCTCGAGAAAGTGCCCGAGCAGCGCGAGGCGCTCGTCGTCGGTCTTCGCCTTGGACAGCAGATCCTCGAACAGCAGCACCTCGTTGACCGTCGAGGCCACCTCGGCGACGAAGATCACGTAGTCGGCGGTCGGGTACGGCTGGGCGCGCTGGCTGAGGATCGAGTGCATCAGGTGTCCGCCCTCGTGGGCCAGCGTCGACATGCTCTGGTAGTCGTCGATGTGGTTGAGCAGCATGTACGGGTGGACGTCGTAGACGATGTCCGAGACGTAGGCGCCCGAGCGCTTGCCCGGACGCGGGAACACGTCGACCCAGCCGGCGTCGAGCACGCCGGAGAACGTCTTGACGTAGTCGGAGCCGAGCGGCGCGAGCGCCTCGAGCACGAGCCGCTTGGAGGTCTCCCACGAGTAGTCCGCCGAGATCTCGGGCACCAGCGGCGGATACATGTCGTGGTAGCGCAGGTCGTCGATGCCGAGCATCCGGGCGCGCAGGCGCAGGTAGCGGTGCAGCGTCGGCAGGCCGGCGTTGATCTCGTCGACCAGCATGCGGTAGACGGCGGGATCGACCTCGTTGGCCGCCAGCGAGGCCTCGAGCGTCGAGCCGTACTTGCGGACGCGCGCGTCGAAGACGTGCTCGTTGACCGTCGCGGCGAGCGTCGCGGCGAAGGTGCCGGCATACCGCTGCAGCGTGTCGTAGAACGCCTTGTAGGTCGCGATCCGGTCCTCGCGCACCTGCGAGGCGCGCCCCTTCGAGTAGCCGTTGACGTCGACGACCAGCTCCTCGCCGGTCGACAGCGTGATCGTCGGCCACGGGATCTCGGCGTTGCGCAGCAGCGAGCCGATCGTCGCCCCCTCGCCGCGCAGCCGGCCGGTCTGGCCGAGGACCTCCTCGATCTCGGGAGACAGGACGTGCGGCCGGCGCTTCTCGAGCCGCTCGACGTAGCGCCGGTACGGAGCGAGGCCGGGCTCCTGCTCGAAGAACGAGGCGAGGCGCTCGGCGGGGATCGACAGCAGCTCCGGGTCGATCCACGCGAACCGCGCCTGCAGGTCGGCGAGCATCATCTGCATCGTCTGCTTGCGGCCCTGCGGCCCCGGTGCGCGCAGGTCGAGGTCGGCCTCGAGATTGGCGTAGCCGTAGAGCCGCAGCGCCTCCTTCTGCAGGTCGAACATCAGGTCGAACGCCTGCTTGAGCGTCTGCGGGCTCTCGCCTAGCCGGCCCTTGAAGGCGTCCATCTCGGGCAGGCGGCGCTCGAACGCCTGGCGGGCCTTCTCCCACGCCTCGGCGTCGGGATAGATCGGGGTCAGATCCCAGGTCGTGCGCCCCTCGGCCAGGACGGGGGCGGCCGCCGGGGCCGCCAGCGCGAGCAGCAGGGCGACGAGGACGGTCGGCACGCGCAGGTGCAGCGGGACAGGCATCGGCATCACCTCCTCGCGCTACCAGCTTCCGTAGCGCGGGTCGTCTTCGATCCGTGCGAGGAACGCCGCGACGGCCTGCTCGAGCTGAGTGTCGCGGTCCGTGGCGGTGTCCTCGTCCGGTGGGCGGGCGATCAGCAGGTCGGGCGTGAACCCGTGGTTCTCCATGTTGATTCCGCTGCCGGCGACATACCAGCCGCGGAACGGCAGGCGCAGCAGGTTGCCGTCGAGCAGCCGCGTGCCGCCGGTCGAGATCACGGCGCCGAACGTCGGCGAGCCGGCGGTCAGGCCGCGGCCGAGCGTCCGGAACGCCCACGAGAAGATCTCGGCGTTCGAGTACGACTCCTCGTCGCACAGCGCCATCGCGGGCCGCGTCCACGCCGACAGCGGCAGGCGTCCCTGCGGGTAGGCGCGCGTGTCCGGCGGCGCGCCGCGGGGAATCGTCCACGCGTGGCGCCGCACGCCGAGCACGGTCATCAGGTAGTCCGTCGTCCAGCCCCCGCCGTTGGAGCGGACGTCGATCACCAGGCCCTCCTTGCCGTGGGCCGCGGCGAACAGCGCCTGCTCGAACTCCTCGAACGAGCTGATGCCCATCGCCTGGATGTGGATGTAGCCCAGCCGCCCCGCCGAGGCGCGCTCGACGATCGCCGCCCGCTGGCGGACCCATGTGTCGTAGCGATGGCGGCGCTGGGCGCGCCAGTCCTCGGGGACGATCCGCACCCGCCGGGTCGTCCCGTCGGGGTCACGGATCTCGAGCGGGACCGGGCGGCCGGCGGTGTCGCGCAGCAGCCCGTAGACGTTGGTCGTCGCGTCGAGCGGCTCGCCGTCGATCGACAGGATCCGCGCGCCTGGCCGCAGCGCCACGTCGACGCGCGTCGCGGGGCTGTCGTCGAGCACCTCGCGGACGAGCAGGCCCGGTCCGCCGGCGCGCGGATCGAACAGCGCGCCGATCCAGCCGGTGCGCTCGCCCTGCGGCGGACGGGTGAAGCGGTAGCCCATGTGCGACGCGTTGAGTTCGCCGAGCAGCATGTTGACCACGTCGGCGAAATCGCGGTCCGTCCCGGCGGCCAGCGCCCACGGACGGTACGTCTCGATCATCCGGGGGAAGTCCACGCCGTGGAACCCGGGATCGTAGAACCACGCGGAGATCGTCCGCGCCGCCTCGTCGTAGGTGGCGCGGCGGCGCGCGTCCCGCGGCGTCTCCCAGCGCGCCGCGAACGGCGCCGGATCGCCTGCCTTGCCGTCGAGACCGACGCGCTTGATCGCGCCCTTCTTGTCGAGAAAGAAGATCGTCTTGCCGTCGGCGGACAGGCGCGGCGCCCGCGGCGCCTTGCCGCCCCTGGTCAGCCGCTCGAGCTTCCTGCCGTCGAAGCGCACCGCGTAGAGGTCGGCCTCGCCCTCCGGCGACGCGACGAAGAAGACCTTCTTCCCGTCCTCCGACGCGAACGGCGCCGCCTCGTCGCCCGGCAGCCTGGTGATCGCCCGGGCGCGCTTCCAGAGATTGTCGAAGTCGATCCGGACCTCGGGCAGCGCGCGCTCGTCGCCGGTGTCCTGCGTCGCGTCCGCATCCGCCGCCGCGGCGGCCTTGCCGCGTCCGCGCCGGCGCTCGCCGCCGGCACGGTCCTGCACGCCGCGTTCGTCGGCCCAGACCTCCAGCCACTGCTCGGGCGTGCGCTCGTGGTCCTCGCGGGCGAGCCACACGCCCCAGACGTCGATCGTGTCGGCGTGGCGCTTGGTCAGCCACAGCAGCCGGCGCCCGTCGGGCGAGAACCGCGGCGAGCGGTCGGTGTCCGGATGCCGCGACACGTTGTACGGCTCGCCGCCCTCCACGGAGACCAGGAACACGTCGGAGTTGAACTCGACATCGGTGCGGGAGAACGCCAGATACCGGCCGTCAGGCGACCAGTCGAACTCCGGCTCGTACCAGTGCTCGAACAGCACCCGCTCGTCGCTCCCGTCGGCGGCGGCGACGACGAGATCGCCGCGTCCGCGGACGAACGCGACGTGGGCGCCGTCGGGCGCGAACCGGCCGGCGAACTCGTCGCGCGGGCCGGCGACGAGCGGCGCGATCTCGAACGCGTCGTTGTCGGACCACGGTCGCTCGGCGTCGGTGCGGGTGGCGACGAACAGATCGAGGTTGCCGGCGCGGTCGCTGGCGAACAGCAGCCGCTCGCCGTCGGGCGACCAGTCGAGATCGCGCTCGCGGCCCGGCGTGTCGGTGACGCGGACCGTGCGCGGCGGAGCGATCTCCTGCGCCTGCTTGTCGCGCAGCCCGACGACGAACACGTCCGACTCGACGATGAACGCGGCGGTCCTGCCGTCCGGACTGATCGCGAGTTCCGTCGCTCCGTCGCGGGCCGTCCGCCGCAGCAGCGCATCCCACGGGGCGTCGGCGGGCACGTCGATCGTCAGTCGCCGGGCGGTGCCGTCACCGGCAAGGTCGACGACCCAGATCCCGTCGTCGTGCTCGAACGCGACGACCGGCGCGTCGGCGGCGGCGCGCGGGAAGCGGATCCCCGTCTCGCGGAACGCCGTCAGCGCCGTGACGCGGCCGGTGGCCAGGTCGAGCCGATGCAGGTTCCGGCGCCCGGTCCGCGTCGAGGAGAACACCAGCGCGTCGTCGCCGATCCAGGACGGGTTGTCGTCGTCGCCGTCGAACGTCGTGACCTGCTGCCAGGTCCCGTCGGCGAGCCGCAGCCACAGGTCGCGGTTCGCCGAGCCGCGGTAGCCCTGGCGCCACCAGTACGTGCCGCCGCGGACGAACGCGAGCCGCGTGCCGTCCGGCGACGGGCTCGGCCAGCGGCCGAGCGCCGGCTGCTCGAGCGCGGGGGTGCCGCCCTCGACGGGGACGGAGTAGATCGCCGGCATGCGGCGGATCGTCTCGTCGCGCCGCGAGGTGAACAGCACGCGCGTGCCGTCCGGCGTGAAGGCGGCCGGCTCGTCGGGCGTCGAGGCGAACGTCAGCCGCGTCGGCGGCGCCGAGCCGTCGGCCGGCATCACGAACACGTCGTCGTTGCCGTGCCGGTCCGAGGCGAACGCGATCGAGCGGCCGTCGCGGGACCAGACCGGCCGGCTCTCGTGGGCCGGATGGACCGTCAGCCGGCGTGCGGGCCCGCCGTCCCGGGAGACGACGAACAGGTCGCCCTGCCACGAGAAGGCGATCCGGCTCCCGTCGGGCGACGGCGCCGGGTGGCGGGGCAGCCGGGCCTCGACGGCGACGGCCGGCGCCGCGGCCAGGCAGACAAGGAGGGGCAGGACGGAGCGGAGCAAGGCGCGCATCGGCTGGTGTCCTCGCGAAGGAAACGCCGGGCAGGCCGGCCGGGCCGGCGATGCTACCGCGTTTCCCCGCGGCCGTCGTGACGCCCGGCGGCGCCGAGCGGACCGCTCGTCGCGCGGTGCGCGCCGCGCGTCGCCTCGATCGCGGCGCGGGTCGCGGCGTCGGCCCGGCCCGCCGGATCCGGCGCCGGCTCGCCGTCGAGCACCGCCGCCACCGCCGCGGCGCTCCCGGCCAGCCCGGCGAGGTCGTAGCCGCCCTCGAGGATCGCCGCCGGGCCGCGGGCCCCGGCGGCCCGGGTCCACGTCACGAGCCGCCCGGCGAGCGCGGCGAACCCGTCGGCGGTCAGTCGCATGCCGCCGAGCGGATCGTCGCGGTGGGCGTCGAACCCGGCCGAGACGACGACGAGCCCCGGCGCGAACCGCTCCATCGCCGGCGTGAGCAGCGCGTCGAACACCTCGAGGTAGTCGGCGTCGGTCCGGCCGGCGGGCAGCGCCACGTTGACCGACCAGCCGCGCCCGGCGCCGCGACCGGTCTCCTCCGGCCGGCCGGTGCCGGGATACAGCGGATGCTGGTGCAGGTCGACGTGCAGCACGCGGGGATCGTCGTCGAACAGATGCTGCACGCCGTTGCCGTGATGGACGTCCCAGTCGACGACCAGCACCCGCCCGGACGGCTCGCGGGCCAGCGCGTCGGCGATCGCCACGGCGGCGTTGTTGAACAGGCAGAACCCCTGCGCGCGGTCGCGCTCGGCGTGGTGGCCCGGCGGCCGGACCGCGGCGAACGCGGTCGCCGCCCGGCCGTCGCGCACGGCGCGCACCGCCTCGAGGGCGCACCCCGCGGCGAGCCGCGCCGCCTCGGCCGAGCGCGGGCCGTACGGGGTGTCCGGGTCGAGCCAGCCGCGGGTGCCGGACGTCGCCAGCACGCGCTCGACGTGGCGCTCGTCGTGCACGCGGACCAGCGCCTCGCGCGGCGCGGGCGGTGCGTCGAGCCAGCGGTCCGGATCGGGAAAGCGTGCCCGGAGCGCCCGGTGCACCGCGGCGAGCCGCTCGGGCCGCTCCGGGTGCCCCGGGCCGGTGTCGTGGGCCAGCATCGGCGCGGGATCGGCGCCGACCAGCAGCAGGCCGCTCATTCCCGGTACTCCCCGCGCGGGTCGATCCGCAGCCAGCGCGAGAGGACCGCCACGGCGACGTAGAACGGCAGCGTGTCGGCGAGCGCCGCGAGCAGCTTGTAGGCGTAGTTGCTCGCCAGCAGCACGCCGAGCGTCTCGAGCCCGATCTCGCCGCGACCCCACGCGGCGCCGAACGTGATCGAAACGACCGCCACCGAGTCGACCAACTGGCTGACGACGGTGCTACCGTTGTTGCGCAGCCACAGATGGCGGCCACGCGTGAGGTCCTTCCAGAAGTGGAACAGGTACACGTCGCAGAACTGGGCGGCGAGATAGGCGACCATCGACGCCAGCACGGCGCCGGAGGTGCAGCCGTAGATCAGCCGGAACAGCTCCGCGTGATGCTCGAGGATCGTGCCGTCAGGCAGGGCCACCGGTTCGGCGAGCGCCAGGTCCTGCCACGGCGGGCGGGCGGCCGGGTCGACCGGGGGCAGGGCCTGGCCGAGCCACAGCACGGCGAGCAGCATCACGTTGATCCCGAAGCCGATCCAGACCAGGTCGCGCGCGCGGCGGCGGCCGAACAGCTCGCCGATCAGGTCGGTGCAGAGGAATGTCAGCGGGTAGGGCAGCACGCCGACCGCGAGCGTCAGCGGGCCGAGCTGCACGAAGCGGGTCAGCCCGAGAATGTTGAGCATCGCCATCGCGCCGAGGAACACGCCGGCCAGCACGAGGAACACCAGCTCGCGGCGGCGCTCGAGCGTCCCGGGGTCGGGGGGCGGGCGGTGAGGCGACGGCATCGTGCCGAGTCTATCCGGTCCCACCCCCGGCTTGCGCTGCTCGCGCTGCTCGCGCTGCTTCCGGTGCTCGCCGGCTGCGGCGTCGCGCGCGGCGTGCGGACCCTCGACGCGACCCACCGGGCGCCGGCGCTCCACGCGACCGTCGCCGGGAGCGGCCGGCCGGTCGTCGTGCTCGAGTCCGGACTCGGCGAGGACTCCGGACTGTGGCAGCGTGTGCTGCCGCTGATCGCGCGCGACACGACGGTCGTCGCCTACGATCGCGCCGGTCTCGGGCGCAGCCCGGACCGCGGCGTGCCCCGCGACGGGGCGACGATGGTCGACGAGCTGCGCGCCCTGCTGCGCGCCGCGGAGCTGCCGCCGCCGTACGTCCTGGTCGGACACTCGTTCGGCGGACTGCTGGTCCGGATCTTCGCCGGGCGGTGGCCCGACGAGGTCGCCGGTCTCGTGCTGGTCGACGCGACCCACGAGGACTTCCCGCGGATCGAGCGCCGCCTGCGCAGCGAGGCCGAGCTGGCGCGCCTGCGCACCCTGCTCGAGATGGCGCCGCCCGCGGCGCGCCGGGAGTACGAGGAACTCGACCAGACCGTCCGCGACGTGCGCACCGCCGGGCCGCTGCCGGACGTGCCGCTCGTCGTGATCGCCTCCGGCCGTCCCGAGTCCGACGAGCGCTTCCGCACGGTGTGGGACCGGCTGCAGCAGGACCTGGCGGCGCTCTCGCCGCGCGGGAGGCTCGTGCGCCTTCCGCTCACCACGCACAACATTCCGGTCGACACGCCTGCGGCGATCGCCGAGGCGGTGCACGGGATCGTCCTCGAGGCGCGTCGCCGCGGCGTTTCCGGACCGGAACGCGGCGCGCTCGACACGGGGGGGACCGCCGACCGATGATGCCTGTCTCGAGACACCCGGCGCCGGGCGGCCGCCCGCTCCCGGCTGCGCCGCTGCGGAGCGTCCTCGTGCCATCCAGACCCGGTATGCGCCGGTCCACGGCCGGACTCGTGATCGTCGCGGCGCTGTTCGTCGCCTTCGCGACGGGCGCCGTCCGGGCGCAGTCGGCGGCCGACGTGAGCGACGTGCGCCTGCGGCGCGCCGCGGACCTGCATCGTCGCGGCGTCGAGGCGATGACCCTCGGGCGCTGGGACACGGCCCGCGAGGCGTTCATGAAGGCGCTCGCGCTCGTGCCGGAGTTTCCCGAGGCGCACCTCGGGCTCGGGCACCTGGCGATGCGCGACGGAAAGTTCGCCGAGGCGCTCGCCGAATACGAGCGCGCCGAGCGCGGCTACGCGTCCCTCGGCGACCTGCTGCGCCGCGTGCGCTTCGAGCAGTTCGCGGCCTCGCGCGAGCGGATCCGGCGCATCGACGACCGCATCCGCGAGCTGAGCCGGACGCTGGCGCGGATCGAGAGCGGCACGGCGACGCCGCAGCAGGTGCAGATCCAGGCGCAGATCCGGCAGCGGATCGCGCAGCTCGAGGACCGGCGCCGCGAACTCGAGACGATCACGGCTCCCGGGGCGGAGGCGACCGTCGAGGTCCCGGCGGAGGTCTGGTTCTTCCAGGGCAACGCGCTCTACCGGCTCGGCCGGGTCGAGGATGCGATGGCGCGCTGGCAGCGCGCGCTCGACGCGGATCCGCGGCTCGCCCCGGCGTACAACAATCTGGCCGCGGCGTCGCTGCGCCTCGGCCAGCGGGCACGGGCACGCGAGCTGCTCGGGCGGGCGCGCGCCCTGGGGCTCGCGGTCAACGAGATGCTCGCCGCGGCGATCGACCGCGTGCCGAGAGAGTCGCTGCCGGTGCGGCAGCTTCCGGCCGACGCGAAGGACCTGCTCGCCGAGCTGCTGCCGCGCCGGCTCGGGGACGAGGACGTCATGCGCGTGCCGGGCGGGATCGCCGCGGTCGTCCGCGCGGTGCCCTCGGTTCGCACGGCGCCCGACCGGTTCGCCGAGAGCCTGAACCGGATCCTGCTCTGGGAGACGCCCCGCTCGCTCGACTGGCGCGCATCCTCCCAGCGGCTCGTGCTCGACGGATTCGCGCGCATCGCGCGCGCCGGCGAGCGGCTCGGCGGCTTCCCCGTGACGTTCGACGGCCGGCAGATCGCCGACCGCAGGCGGTTCGCGACGCTGGCGCGGTCGGCCGGCTGGGCGGCGCAGGCGACGTCCTCCGGCGTCCGGCTGACCGAGGTCCCCGGCGGCGAGGCGGAGGCGCGCCGTCGCGCGGCGCGGCTGCTCGGCTGGGACCTCGCCGGCGCGGCGGGGGAACTCGGCGACGGCCGCACGCTGACGTTCGACCTGCCGGTCGACACCGTCCCGTCGCTGCTGCCGCTCGACCTGATCGCACAGCTCGTCTCGACGGACGTCGACGCGGACGAGGCGTTCCGCGTGCTGGTCGGCGATCCGCGCACCGGCCTGATCGCCGCCGGCTGGCGCCGGCTCGACGACGCGACGCGACGGCGGATCGACCGGCGCGCGCTCGTCGTGTTCCGCGACCGCGCGCCGTGGCGCTTCGCCCGGCTCGCGCCGGTGCTGGCGATCGACGAGACGGGCGTGCGCGTGCCGGGCGGCGCCGCGGCGGCCGGCGCCTGGACGGCGCTCGCCGGCGCGTCCCCGGCGGACGTCGGGGCGTTTCTCGAAGCCCTCGCCGCCGATCCGACCGGCCGGCTCGCGCGACTGTTCCGGGCGACGGCGCCCCTGGACGCCCCGCTCGCCGCGCGC
>RFIB01000173.1 GCA_003695625.1 Acidobacteriota bacterium
ATCGACAGCGGCGCGATGATGAACGGATAGACCACCATGTCGCGCAGCGGGAGCACCGGCAGGCGCTCGGGGATCCGTACCGGCTCACGGCCCTTGGTCGTCATCGCTGGTCTCCTTCCCCGGAGTCGGGGGTGTCCGGACGGACGTCAACGGGGATCTCCACCGGCGCCCCGCGGCGGTTCGGCACGCGGGGCAGCCGGACGGCGAGCACGCCGCGCTCGAGCACGGCCTCGGCCTTGTGCGGGTTGACCGCGACGCTGAGCGGGATGGCCCGCTCGAACCGGCCGGCGCCCCGCTCGTCGTGCAGCACCGAGGCGCCCGGCTCGAGCCGCGCCGCGCTCGCCTCGCGCATGCCGCGCACGACGAGCTGGCCCGACTCGGTCGTCAGCGTGAGCTGGTCGGGATCGACGCCGGGCAGCTCGATCTCGACCAGCAGCTCGGTCTCCGACTCCGCGACGTCGACCGGCGGGCTCCACTCGCCGTCCCCGGCGGGGATCTCCCCGGCGCGCAGCCGCCCGAGCAGCTCGAACAGCCGGTTGATCTCGCTCTGGATCCGGGCGACCTCGAGATGCAGGCTGCGGCTCCTCACGACTCGTCCTCCCCCGCGTCGCGCCCCGGCGCGCGCCCGCCGCCGCCGCCGCGGGTCCCGAGCGCCCGCAGCTCCTCCATGAAGTCGTCGACGTCGCGGAACTCGCGATAGACCGACGCGAAGCGCACGTAGGCGACGCCGTCGAGCTCGCGCAGCCGCTCCATCACGTGCTGGCCGATCACCCGCGTCGACAGCTCGCGCTCGGGCTGGTCGCCGACGAGGGCCTGGATCTCGTCCGCGATCCGCTCGAGGGCCCGCAGCGGGACCGGACGCTTCTCGCACGCCTTGAGCAGTCCGCCCATCAGCTTGCGCCGGTCGAACATCTCGCGACGGTCGTCCTTCTTGACGACCATCATCGGCTGCTCCTCGGGACGCTCGTAGGTCGTCCAGCGCCGCCCGCACTCGAGGCACTCGCGGCGCCGCCGGATCGCGGCGCCCTTCTCGGAGTCGCGCGAGTCGATCACGCGGTCCCGCCGCGCGCTGCAGTAGGGACAGCGCATCAGGCGGACTCCCGCGCGGGATCGGCGTCCGGACGGACGAGACCGCCGAGCGCGACGAACAGCGCCCCCATCGCGAGCAGCGGCAGCCAGGTGACGGCGTGGACGACGAGTCCGGCGGCGACGGCATCGGTGTCGTCGGCCGCGAAGAAGAACGTCAGCCCCCAGCGCATCGCGGCATGATACGTCCCGGTCCCGCCCGGAGTCGGAAACGCGACGCCGAAGGCGAGGATCGGCAGCATCACCGCCGCCGACAGCGGCGCGAGCCGCACGCCGCAGGCGACGATCCCCGCGTGGACGCCGACGGCGATCACGAACCACACGGCGGCCGTCTCGGCCAGCAGGCGCAGGGCGCCCGCCGGGTGCCGGAAGCCGTCGATCCCGGGCAGCAGCGACTCGACGAAGCCGATCACCCGCGCGCGCCACCGGCCCGCCGCCGAGATCCGCCACGCTGCGAGCCGCGTCGCCAGCGGCTCGGGCCGTCGCGCGACGAGGTGGATCGCCGCGAGCGCGACGAGCGTGCCGGCGAGGATCGCGAGCCCGATGCCGCGATAGAGCGCGATCTGGTCCGGATCAGCCGAGGCGGCGATTCCGGACAGCCGCGCCGGGGCGAGGAAGCCGATCGCTCCGGCGAACATCACCGCCATCAGGTCGAGCACGACCCGCTCGACGGCGACGGTCGACAGCGCGGTGCCGAGCGGCACCGCCGCACGCCGCGCGAGCAGCGCCGGGCGGAGCACCTCGCCGACCCGACCGGGAAGCAGCGAGGCCATGTAGCCGATCGACACCGCGGAGAGCAGCTCGCGGAACGGCACGCGCTGTCCCGTCTCGGCGAGCAGCGTGCGCCAGCGCAGCGAGCGGACGAGCAGGTGGACGACGACGGTCGCGGCGGCGAACACGAGCAGCGGCACGTCCGCCCGGCGCAGCGCGGCCCCGAGCTCCGCGAGCGTGACGCCGCGGAAGGCGAGCCACAGGAACAGGACGGCCAGCACCGGCCCCGCCGCCCAGCCGATCGCCCGTCGCACCCTCGCCTCCCTCGCCGCGTGCGGCCCGTCGCCGGCGCCCGCCGCGGGACGGACGGGACCGCCCGTCCACGGGGGACGATATGTGCCGGACCTGTTCGGGTCAATCCGTGACGTCTTCCGGTCGATCGGGACGCGGATCGGGCGGATCGGGCGGCGCGATCCGCCGATCCGGGCAGCGGCAGGCCCGATCCGACCGGCTCCGAGGCGGAACCGCCCCGGAGGATCGCGGGGCCTACGGCGCCACCACCCGCACCGTCCGCGACGTCTTGAGCGTCACGGTGCCCGGCGGCGCGCCGCGCGGCTTGCGGACGTGGCGGCGCCGCGCGACGCGGACGTCGACGGCGACGCCGGACGGCACGCTGCTGTGACGCGCGGCCAGGCCGGCCGCGAACAGCACGTCCTGTTCGGGGACCTCCCGGCGTCCGGCGGCGCGCAGGATCACGTGGGCCCCGGGCGTGCCGTCGACGTGCAGGAACAGGTCGTCCGGCCGGGCGACCTTGAACGTCAGCTCGTCGTTCTGCCGTGCGGTGCGCCCGACGAGCACCTCGAAGCCGCCGGGACTCGTGTACACGCGCGCCGGCCCGGCCGGCTCGGGCCGCGCCCTGCGCCCTCGCGCGGGCCCGCCGCCGGCGCCCCCCTCCCCGAGACCGGCCGCCACGCCGAGCGCGCGCAGCTCCGCGGCGATCCCGTCGAGCGCGGCCTCGTCGTCCGCGCGGTCGAGCCGCGCGGCAAGTTCGTCGAGGACCTCGAGGCGCCGGGAGAGTTCGTCGGCCCGCGCCCGGCGCAGCGGGGCGGCGCGCGCCTCCTTGCGCGCGCGGGCGTAGAGCCGCGCCGCGCGTTCGGCGGCGCGCTCGCCGCCGCGCCCGGCGCGGATCTCGAGCGTCGCGCCCGGCGAGCACGGATCGGGCACCCGGAACAGCGCATCGGGCCCGGCCGTCCGGTGCCCCCCCGCCGCGAGCAGCGCGTCGGCCTGGCGGCGCAGCCGCTCCGGGTCCGGCGCCGCGTCGCGCTCGCGCTCGACCGCGGCCAGCGCCCGCTGCGCGCGACGCCGCTCCGCGCGGACGACCCGCGCCAGCTCCCGCCGCGCGTCCGCCGCGGTCCCGGCGCGGCACGCCGCCTCGTACCAGGCGACAGCCGCCTGCGCGGGGTCGTCGAACAGCTCGCATCGCGGGTCCGGCGGTGCCGCGTCGCCTGCCGCGAGCAGGTCGACCCGCCCGCCGCGGATCGCCGTCACCAGCGGCACGGGCGGACCGTCGAGCAGGTCGGCGAGGGTCTCGAGCAGCGCCGGGACGCGGTCGGCCGAGCCGGCCAGCCGGACCAGCAGCCGTGCCGGCAGTCCCGCGCTGCGCGCGGCCTGCTCGAGAAACTCCGGATCGTCCGGCGGACGCGCGGAGGCGGCGATCCGCCACCGCCGCGCCACGGCGGCGAGATCGTGCTCGAACGCCGTGGCGCCCGGCACCGCGGCCCCCGCGTGACGGTCCGCCGCCTCGGGAAGGGAGATCGCCCTGCCGGCGAGCTCGAGCGTCAGCCGACCGGACGGCGGGCCGGCGACCAGCGTGAGCGCGGCGTCCGGCTCGAAGCCCAGCCGCACCGCCCGCGGGGCGAAGCACAGGCCGACACGCGCCAGGCGCCGGCCGCGAAGCTCGCGCTGGGCGAGCGCCGCCAGCGCCGGCCAGGCCCCCCGCCCGCCCCGCACGCGGGGCGGCATCCGGTCGACGGGGACGATCGCCCCGCCGTCCGGGCGGGTGTCGAGCCGCACGCCGCGCCGGCCGGGAGCCGGCCCGTCGAAGCGGAGCTGCAGCCCGGTCCCCCCGCACGGCGCGACGGCGTCGAGCCGGTGGCGGGCGAGCGTCGCCGCGTGCCGGATGCCGGCAAGCCACGCGATCAGGGACACGCGCTCACCTCTTCGCCCGACCCCTCCCGCACAAAGAGACCGGGCGCCGCCTCCCCGGGGAGTGCGGCGCCCGCATCATGACGGCAGAGTGCCGGAGTCGTCAGTTCTTCGGCGGCAGCACGGCCGACAGGGCCTCGTCGACCATCTCGACGACCTTCGGGACGGGCTGCTTGCTCGCCTCCGAGATCTCGCTGATCACCAGTGCCCGCGCGCGGTCGAGCATCTTGCGCTCGCGGTAGGAAAGCGTCTTGATCGCGTTGAGATGCGTCAGGTTGCGCAGCACGTCCGCGACCTGCTCGATGTCGCCGGAGCGCATCTTCTCCTGGTTCTCCTGGTAGCGGCCCTTCCAGTCGCTGGGCACCTCGACGTCCTGCTCCTGCAGCCGCTCGAGAACCTTGCGCACCTTCGCCTTGGACACGACCCGCCGCAGACCGACCGCCTTGCTGTTCTCGACCGGCACCATCACGACGCTGTCGCTGTCGAGGATCTGGAGGCTGATGAACGTGTGGGCCTGACCTCCGTAATCGAGGTCCCGGATCTCCTTGATCACTCCGACGCCATGATTCGGATAGACGACCTTGTCTCCGACCTTGAACTTCAAACCGCGCCTCCTGATTCCGTAAGAGGTCCCGGAGCGGGGCATGAAAAAGCCCTGCGGGCCTCGCTCCGGATACCGGCCCCCAGGCTCTACCCCTCAATGCGTTGATAATAAACAACTTTCGGGGATCGCGCAACCCCATCTCGCGATCGGGACGAAGATCGGACGCTCGCGGATCGCTGCGGCACCGTGCCAGAATCCCCCCATGGCACGCCGCGTCCCAGCCGATCCGCTGCTCGTCGTCGCCGGCCCGGGCGGCGAACTCCGCGAAGTGGAAGGAGTTTACGCCCTCGCCCGCTCCGGCGGCACGGCCGTCCGGCCGGATCCGAGGAGCTGGGTGCCGCTTCCCGAGGGGGCCCTGCTGTTCCACCTGCCCGGGCGCCGGGCGATCGGCCTCGATCCGACGACCGGCCGGCCCGTCGAGGTCGCGTCGGACCGCGACGAACAGGTGACCGCGGCGGCGGCGTTCCTGCCGCCGGCCTACACGGCGCTGTACCTGTCGGCGTACCGGCGCGAGCCGGAAGCGCCGGCCCTGCCGCTCTACTGCTACGCGGCGGTCGGCTGGCGCGACGGCACGTTCGTCGTGCCCGCCCTGCGGGTCGACCCGGACCGGCGCCAGGACGTCGCGCTGTTCGACGAGCAGGAGATCGAGCGCGCGGCGCGCGACACGCTGGCCCGGTTTCCCGGCAACCGGCTCGCGCGCCATCTCGTCGAGAACTGCGCGCTGACCTACTGCTGTCCCGCCGCACGCAACTTCGTGCTCGGCCGCTGGGAAGCGCCGCTGCCGAGCAGTCCCGCGTGCAACGCCGACTGCATCGGCTGCCTTTCGTACCAGCCCGAGGGCGAGGTCCCGGTCACGCAGCCTCGGCTGACGATCCGGCCGACTCCCGAGGAGATCGCCGAGATCGCGACGTGGCACCTCGAGCGGGCCCCGCGCGCGATCGTCTCGTTCGGCCAGGGGTGCGAAGGCGAACCGCTGCTGCGCGGCGAGGTGATCGAGGAGGCGATCCGCCGCATCCGTGCGGCGACCCGGCGCGGGACGATCAACATCAACACCAACGCCTCGCGACCCGACGTGGTGCGCCGGCTGGTCGACGCCGGTCTCGACGCGATCCGCATCTCGCTCAACTCGTGCCGGGAGGAGCTCTACGAGCGCTACTACCGGCCGCGCGGCTACGGCTTCGAGGATCTGGTCGCCTCGGGCCGCGCCGTCGCCGACGCCGGCGGAACCGTCTCGCTGAACTACTTCATGTTCCCGGGGATCACCGACACCGAGGAGGAGTTCGCCGCGCTGTGCCGCGTGATCGAGCGCGCCGGCGTGTCGGTGATCCAGATGCGCAACCTGAACATCGACCCGGACCTGTACCTTGAGCGGCTCGGACTGCCGGCCGACCTGCCGCCGGGCTTCGGGATCGACCGCTGGAGGAAGCGGCTCGGACGGCGGTTCCGCGATCTGCGCTTCGGCTACTTCAATCCGCCGCGCGAGGCGCCGGAGCGGATCGCGCCCCGCACCGGGCGCGGCGGATCCCGTTGACGGGTC
>RFIB01000174.1 GCA_003695625.1 Acidobacteriota bacterium
CTACCCGTTCGAGCGCGTCGCGTCGCCGCGGCGGCCGTTCCGGCCGCTCGCGCCGCTGCCCCCCGCCCTCGCCGCCGGCTGGCGCCCGTCCGGCGCCGACCTCGTCCGCGAGGCCGTCGGCGCCGGGGAGGACGGCACGGCGGACGCCGGTCTCGCGCCCCCGGAGCAGGTGTCGCGCGTCCCGATCCGTGATGCGCCGCGACCGGGCGCGACGACAGTGCACTACCCGTTCTGGCGGGTGACGGTCGAGACCGACGACCGCTCGGCGCTGTGGGTCGACGCGATCGACGGCCAGGTGATCCTGCCCGAGGCCGAACTCGCCCGGCCCGCAACGCGCGACGACGGGCACGCGCCCCTCGAGCGGCGGGCGCTGCAGATGCTTCTCGCCGGGATCGTCGCCGCGATCCTCGTGCCGTTCCCGTGGTCGCTGCTGCCGCTCGGCGTGGCGGGCGCGATCGCCTGGCGCGGAGGGCCGCCGCGATGAGCGTCGCCGTCTCGGAGAAGACCGCGCTGTCGTGCCCGCGCTGCGGCGGGACCCCGGATCCGGACGGCGGACCCGGCCTGCTCGCCCGGTGCAGCCACTGCGGCGTGCTGGGCCGGATCGACGATCCCGAGGGCTGGTGCCGGCTCGTGGTGATCCCCCGGCTCGAGGTCGACGCGGCCCGCGGGTTCGTCGAGGACGCGCTCGCCGGGCGCGGCGTCTCCGCGCAGGTCACCGTCGTGCGCAGCGAGAGGCTGTTCCTGCCGTGGTGGCGCGTGGTCACGCTCGTCGCCGGCCGCGTCGACGGGCAGCGCGAGCTGCGCAACCGCGTCGTCGAGCGCGACATCGACGACCAGGGGTTCTCGTTCTATGCGGTGCGGGAGACCTCCGAGGGCGTCGAGCCGGTGCGCCGTGAGATCCAGCGCCGCCTCGTCGCGCTCGTCTCCGGCTGCCCGATGGACGAGCTGGGCATCCCCACGCTCGACCGCCACCGCCAGCTCGCCGGCGGGCTCGGCGTCGACGACGCGCTCGAGGGGGACCACGACGTCCGCCTGTTCGATCCCGGGCTGCGCCGGCTCGGCACGTTTCTCGATCCGCTCGTCCCGCGCGCCGATGCGCTGCGCCAGGCCGACGAGGTGGTCGCAGGTCGCATCGAGGGATTCGCGACCGGCATGCTGCCCGGCGCCGACATCCGCGTCGAGGTGCTCGCGCGCGACGTGACGCAGTTCTGGTATCCGGTGCTCCACGTCGTGTTCGATGCGGGAGCGCACCGCGGCCGGGCCGTGATCGACGCCTGTACCGGGCGCGCGGTCTCGCTCTCGCTGCCGCACGCAGAAGGGCCGACGGCGGCCGACCGCCGCGTCGCAGGGCTCGTCGCCCTCGGACTCGGCGCGCTGACCGGATCGGTCGCACGGCTCGCCTTGGCCCCGCCGGCGCTGCTCGCCGGTCCCGACGCCGGGCCGATCCGCGCGCGGCTGCTGGTCGGCGCCCTGCTGCTCGCCGGCGTCGGGGTCGCGGGGCTGCGCTCGCTGGTCCGGCAGATCGTCGGGGCGGGACGATGAGCGGGCCGCGGTTCGTGCCGCTGACCTGCCCGACCTGCGGCGGCAATCTGCTCGGACGCGCGCCGGACGTCGTTGCGTGCTGTCCGCCGTGCGGGGGCGCGTGGCGCGTCGACGGGCCCGCCCCGGCGCCGCTGCGCGTGCTCGCGGTGGCCGGCGACCTGCATGACGTCGGCGGACAGCCTCTCGCGCTGCCGTTCTGGGCGACGTCCCGGGCGGCGGTGCCGGCGTTCGAGTCGGCGCGCCCGCTCTCGCTGGCCCGGGCCGCGACAGGCTGCCTGGCCCGCTGGTCCGCGCGACCGGGCCTCGGGACGCCGCCGCCGATCGGCGTGCGGCTCGCGCCGGCCACCGCCGCCCGGCTGGCGCGGCTCGCCGACCTGCCGTGGGACGACGACGGCGAGCCCGCCCTGCTCTCCGTCCCGGCCCGCCTTGCCGGCGCGCGGCTGCACGTCGCGGGGCTCGACCTGCCGTGCTTCGCCGAGGACGTCTCCGAACTCGGCGCGATCCTCTCCCGGCTGGAATCAGTCCGGAGGTCGTGACGCCGGGCACATGACCGACGCGCCGGGCCTGCGTCGGGCATAATCCGCGGCGTTGCCGACGGGAGAGCCGGGATGGACCTCGATGCCGCCGTACGGGCCGCCGACGCGCTCGCCGCCGCCCGCCGCGTCTCGGCGCTGACCGGTGCCGGGGTGTCCGCCGAGTCCGGCGTGCCGACGTTCCGCGGGCCGGGAGGCCTGTGGGAAGGCCGGCGTCCCGAGGAACTCGCCTCGCCGGTGGCGTTCGCCGCGGATCCCGAGCTGGTCTGGCGCTTCTACGACTGGCGCCGCACGCGGCTGGCCGGCGCGCGGCCGAACGCCGCGCACCGGGCGCTTGCGCGGCTCGAGCAGCTCGTCCCGTCGTTCGAGCTGGTGACCCAGAACGTCGACGGCCTGCACGCGGAAGCCGGCAGTCGCCGCGTGGTCGAGCTGCACGGCAACATCTGGCGCGTGCGCTGCCCGCGCGGCTGCGTCGACGAGATCGACCGGACCGCCCCGCTTCCGCCGCCGCTGCCGCCGCGCTGTCCGCGCTGCCGCGGCCCGCTGCGCCCCGGGGTGGTCTGGTTCGGCGAGGCGCTGCCGCCGGGGGCGTTCGAGGCCGCGCGGCGCGCCGCGGAGAGCGCCGAGGTGTTCCTCGTTGTCGGCACCTCGGGCGTGGTCGAGCCGGCGGCGTCGCTGGCGCGGCTGGCCGCGGGCCGCGGCGCGCTGGTCGTCGAGATCAACCCGGACGTGACCGCGCTGACCGACGTGGCCGCGATCTCGCTGCGCGCGGGAGCCGGCGAGGCGCTGTCGGCGATCGTCGACCGCGTCGAGGAGGCGCGGCGATGAGCGCACGCGCGACGCCGCGGATCCTCCACCTGCTCGCCACGGCGGGTGTCTCGGGCGACATGTGGCTCGGGCTGCTGCTCGACCTGGGCCTCGACGCCGCCGAGCTCGAGTCGCTGCCCGACCGGCTCGGCCTCGAGGGCGTGGCCGTGCGCTGCGGGCGGGCGCGGCGCGGCGCGTTCGACGCCGCACGCGTCGAGGTCGACACGGCCGGCGCCGCGGGCCACGGCCGGCACCTCGACGAGATCGAGCGGCGGATCGACGCAGCCGGTCTGCCGCAGGCGGTGGCGGACCGCGCGAAGGACGCGTTCATGCGCCTGTTCGCCGCCGAGGCGCGCGTCCACGGCTCGCCGCTCGAACGGACCCACCTGCACGAGGCGGGCGCCGACGACGCGCTGGTCGACGTGTGCGGAACGATGCTTGGCCTCGCCCGGCTCGGGATCGACGAAGTGAGCTGCGCGGTGCCGCTTCCCGTCGGGGGCGGGACGGTCCGCGCCGAGCACGGAGAGCTCCCGGTGCCGGCGCCGGCCACCGCGGAGCTGCTCGCGGGGATCGAGATCCGCGGCGGGCCGGTCGAGCGCGAGCTGGTCACGCCGACGGGGGCTGCCATCCTGCGCACGGTCGTCGACCGCTGGGGCGCGGCGCCGGAGATGACGCTCGAGGCCACCGGACGCGGTGCGGGCACTGCCGACGATCCGGCGCTGCCCAACGTGCTGACCGGGCTGCTCGGGACGCCGCTGCGGCGCGTCCCGCGCGACGAGCGCGTGACGGTCCTCGAGACGACGCTCGACGACATGCTGCCGCAGGACGTGCCGGTCCTCGTCGAGCGCCTGCTCGCGGAGGGCGCGCTCGATGCGGTGGTGATCCCGCTGCAGATGAAGAAGGGACGGCCGGGTTTCCGCCTCGAGGCGCTGGCCGCTCCGGAGCGGGCCGAGGCGCTGGCCCGCCTGCTGCTCGAGGAGACGACGACCCTCGGCGTGCGCCTGCGCGACGAGCGCCGGCTGGCCTGGGATCGCGACACGGTGAGCGTCGACACGCCGTTCGGACCGGTGCGCGTCAAGCGCGCGCGCGATGCCGGCGGCCGCGCGCTGCGCGCGCAGCCCGAGTTCGAGGACTGCGCGGAGCGCGCCCGCGAGACGGGCACGACGCCGGAGGCGGTGCGCCGCGCCGCACGCGACGCGGCCGAGCGCGCCGGCGACGACGACCAGGGAGACGACCGATGAGTGAAGGACTGGTCTCGATCGACGAGTTCGCGAAGCTCGAGCTGCGCGTGGCCAGGGTCACCGCCTGCCGGCCTCACCCCAACGCGGACAAGCTGCTGCTGCTCGAGGTCGACCTCGGCGGCGAGACGCGGCAGATCGTCGCCGGCATCGCCGGCCACTACGAGCCCGAGAGTCTCGTCGGCCGCATGATCGTCGTCGTCGCCAACCTCGCCCCCGCGAAACTGCGCGGCGAGGTCTCCGAGGGCATGCTGCTCGCCGCCACCGGCCCCGACGGCGTACCCCATCTGCTCACCCCGGACCGCGAGCTGCCGCCCGGAGCGAAGGTGCGCTGAGAAGGAAGAATGCCGTAGCGGCGGGGCTTGCCCCGCCGATGGTGCATGGCGACCGATCCAATGCGCACGCCGGAAGATGGAGGGGTCGCGGATGCAGGACCGGCCAGGCAAGCCTGGCCGCTACGACGAGATCCGAATTGCAGCGATGCCGTAGGGAAGGCCGATTCGCGCAGCGAATCGCCCTCCGCGGCCTGTACGGGAGGCCGATCGCCGCAGGCGATCGCCCTCCCGGCCATCAACCACGACCCCTCCAGGCATCGAAGGGATGGAGGCGTTGCGGATGAAGGCCGGGCGCGGCCCGAGAGCCGCCCCCGCGGCGGCTACCTCCCGGCATCGCGGCGCGGGACCCGAAACGCGCCCGGTCCTACGTATCCCCATCGAGAGCGAGCGACGAGACGATCACCTTGCCCACCGGCCACGTCCGAGCACCCGGCGATCCGCGTCCTGTACCTCGGCGTCGTCAACTCGAAGACGCAGACGACGTACTTCATCTTCTTCGAGAGCCCGGTCGATCAGTGGGAGCGGACGTGGCCGGTGGGCAAGGTGA
>RFIB01000175.1 GCA_003695625.1 Acidobacteriota bacterium
CATGGCGGGCTCCTTTCGCCCGCCGGATGAGCAAACTGCACGCCAGCACGCCGCGCCGTCCGGACGCAGTATCCGCGTCCCCGAAGACGCCGCGGAGCGTGACCGGCAGGTCACGCCCGTGGCGCCTGCGTCACGCTCGTGGTGCGGTCCGCCGGGTCAGTCGCCCCGGCCCGGGCGGCCGGCGATCCACGCCCCGATCCGCTCGAGCGCCGTCGGCGCGATCGTCTGCTCGATCTGCGCGTACTCGCCGGGCGCGCCGGTCGCCGCCGGCTGGAGCAGGTGGTTGAGCCCGGGCAGCTTCGCGACGGTCCAGTCGTCGGTGGGCGCCGCGGCGAGCGCGGCGGCCAGCGCCGGGAGGTTCTGGTCCGGCGGCACCTGCAGGTCCTTCGAGCCGATCACGGCGAGCACCGGGCAGTGCAGGGACCGCAGGGCAGGCGCAGGGTCGTAGGCGAGGAAGAACCGGAACCACGGAGAGAGAAGCTGCTCCGCCTGGGCGCGCGCCGCCGCCCGGACGCGCTCGCCGGCGGAATCGTCCGCCTCGGGCAGACCGAGCGCACGTCGCTCTTCGGCCGACAGGCTCGCGAGGCGCGCCGTCAGTCGCCGGGTCAGCTCGTCGACCGCCTCGTCGTGCGGCGTCTCGCCAAGGGAGAGCACGTAGTCGAGGATCTCCCGCTGGAACGCGCGATTCTTCGCCGCCAGCTCGGCGGATCCGGTGGTGGCGAGGGTGATCCGGGCCGACTGCTCGACGAGGATCTCGGCGCCGGGAACGCCCGGCCCCGCGAGCAGCACGACGAACGCGACGTCCGCGCGCCGCGCGGCGACCATCGGCGCGATCAGTCCGCCCTCGCTGTGGCCGACGAGCCCGACGCGCTTCGGATCGATCCCTTCATGGTTCCGCACGAAGTCGAACGCCGCCTCGGCGTCGCGCGCGAAGTCCTCCGAGGTCGCGCTCGCGTGGTCTCCGGTGCTCCTGCCCGCCCCGCGATCGTCGTAGCGCAGCACGGCGACGCCCCGGCGCGTCAGCGCGTCGGCGAGCACGAGAAACGGCCGGTGCCCGAAGACGGTCTCGTCCCGGTCCTGCGGCCCCGAGCCGGAGATCAGCACCACCGCCGGGTGCGGGCCCTCGCCCGCAGGGATCGTCAGCGTGCCGGCGAGCGTGACACCGGGCACGCTGGCGAACGTCACTTCCTCGGCGGCGTACGGCAGCGGCCCCCTCGGCTCCTGCGGTCGGTCCAGCGTCGGCGGCGCGTCGGTGCGCTCGAACTCCAGCGGCAGCTCCATCCCGCCCTGCGACCAGGTGCCCGCGATCGACGCACCGTCCTCGGCCAGCGCGCCCCGGTAGCTCGCCCGCGCGGCCGGCAGCGCGAACGAGACCTCGCGCCCCTCGAGGCGGATGTCGGCCAGCTCCAGCCCTGTCGCCCCCTGGTCGATGCTGTCGAGCGTCCCGGCGTACGCGCCGTCCTCGCCCCGTTCGACGTGCAGCACGACCCGCAGCCGTGCGGCGCCTGCCTCGAGGGTTCCCTGCCAGGTGCCCGCCAGGGAATCGGCAGGAACAGCATCGCCGGCGAGGATCGGCACCGCTGCAATCAGCACGACGACCAGCGCAACGCCGAGCGCGCCGGAGCCGGTTCGAACAGTCGGGAAACTCATGCTTCACCTCCGGCGGGACCCAACGCACGGGACATCCACGGCGTTGCGTCTCGATGGCGCGCCGGACTGCCCGCGCGCGCTCACCTGCCCCGCCGGCATCATCTCATCGGCCGGGCGTCCACCGACCGCCTCGACCGTCTCGAGCATGGTCGGGACGACGGCCGACCGCGACCCGATCGGCACCCCGGGCCGTCCGTCGAGCGGCCCCGGTCCGGGGCCCTGCCTATCGATCGCCGGAAAAGCCTTGACAAGGGGCAGAACCGGGGTGAGTATGTCGGAGTCCGAACTATTCTTCGAATAAAAGGCAGCTCATGGCACGAAACGGACCCAGCGACGACCTCGAGAAGGCTGCCCGAACGCTCGACGGGCGTCTTCAGGGGGCCTTGGCCGGACGCGCGCTGGCCGCGCGCCACCTCGACAGAAGGAAGGCGACGGGCGAAGGGCTGTCCGCCGTTCAGGCGCTGGCCCCGGGCGTGCTGACCCGGGACGGCGCGAGCCTGCCGCCTGCTTCCGGCCCCACGCCCGCACAGACGCCGAGCGACCTCGGCACTTCCGGGAAGAGCCACGGGAACTGATCGGCTGGAGCGAGTCGGACCGCGTCGAGCTCGAGCGCGCGCGTCGGCTCCTCCCCGCCTGAAGAACAGAACCACGCTCGAGCAGAGAACGGAGATGTACCAGCATGACAGCGATCCCCGGTTACACGATGGGACAGTCGAGCGTCCCGAAGGCGCCGATCTCGTGGGTGGAGTTCGAGGAGTTGAAGAAGTCCGTCCTCCTCGGTGAGGAGGACCTGAGCTACCTGCGCATGGCGGGCGATGTGCTCGTGCCCAGGGTGGAGGAGCTCCTCGACGTCTGGTACGGCTTCGTCGGCTCGAACCCGCACCTCGTCAAGTCCTTCGCACGCAAGAGCGACGGCAAGCCCGACGAGGAGTACCTCGGCGCGGTGCGCAAGCGCTTCGGCCAGTGGGTCAAGGACACCTGCGCGGCGAACTACGACCAGAAGTGGCTCGACTACCACTTCGAGGTAGGCCGCCGGCACCACCGCAGCGGCAAGAACAGGGCCGACAACGTGAATGCCGAGGAGAACGTGCCGCTCCGGCATCTCGTCGCCCTCATCGCCCCCATCACGCTCACGGTGAAGCCGTTTCTGGAGAAGAGCGGCAAGTCCGCCGAGGACGTCGAGAAGATGCACGCCGCGTGGCTCAAGGCGGTGACGCTCCAGGTGGCGATCTGGGTCTGGCCCTACACGAGGGAAGAAGACTACTGACGTTCAACGCGCCGCGACCCGCCCCCGACCGGCACCCGTCGCGCTGGTTCAGCAGCGACGCGCCGCTCCCCCTCGCCCGCCCCGGGGGCGGGTCGTGGTTATCCAGCGGGCCACCGGGATCTTCCCCGGGACCAGGTACAGGCCGGGAATCATGAGCACCATGCCCGGCCCATCCGGCTCGAGAGGGCCCCGCGCCCTACGCCGAGTCGGTGCGCGCCGCCAATCGCGGCGCGGGAGGCCGCTTCGAGCGCGTCTGCAGAGCCGACGTGATCCGCCCCGAGGAGTGACGGCCATGGGGAATCGAGGTGAAGAGCGGAGGTGCCAGGAAGTGGCTTCCCACTTCCAACCCTCTTCATGACGAACTCTCCACCGCCGGAAATATCACCTGACACATTGATCCACGACATCTTCTCAAAGAGCGGCACATCCCCCAGGGGACGGAAACGACGTTGATGCGGCCTTCCGCTACAGCCCCAGCCGTGCCGCCACATCCTCGTAATCCGGGTCCTCGGCATAGAGCCTCTCGAGGTCGGCCCGTGCCCGCCGGCGCTGGCCGAGGTCCTCGTAGACCAGGGCCCGTTCGTACCTGAGCGCCCGGAGCAGTTTCTCCGACCGGCCTTTCCTCCGGCGCAGAGCAAGCGTTAGAGACTCCCGCGCCGCGTCCAGGAGCCCTAGCCCGCCCAGTGCCTTGGCCTTGTACAGCAGTAGCGCAGCATGAACCGGCGTCTCGTTCTCGATGCCTTCGGCCAACCGCACGACCTTCCGGCACACGCTCTTGTCGCCCGGGTGCGCGTCCAACAGCAGCTCCGCGAGGGACAGCTTCACCACCACGTCATCAGGCTCGAGACGCTGCAGCCTCTCCAGGCAGGCGATCGCATCCTTCCAGCGCTCCTGACGCTGATAGACCTCCACCAGGCCCAACAGCACGCCGCGGAGATCAGAGCCCACATGCGCGGACACCTCGTCCGTGATGGGAAGACTCATGGTGGCAGAGATGCCGTACTTGGAGAAGTAGCGGCCCAAGCCGCTGGGCTTCTCGGCGGCTGCCTCCAGGTAGTTGGCAGCCTCCTCCAGCCGCTCCTGCTTGAGTGCCAGGAAACCGGCAAGGTAAGCCCCGTCGGCCAGGTGGACGGCCTTCTCCAGGTGTTCCAAGGCCTCCTCTTCGTTGCCAAGGGCCAATTCCCGGCACCCATCGACCAGGGCCTTCTCGTCGTCCGGCGTGATGAGCCGCTTGAAGAAACCCAGCGTCAGCCGGTCTTCCGGACGGACCGTCGGAACGTCCGGCGCCCAGCCGGACGCCATTCTTCTGGCGCCGGATCTCCCGCCCGGAACCGTGGCCGTGTAGAAAAGTCCCGTTCCCGGAATCCCGACTGTCGCACGCTTGCCCCTCGGACCGATGGTGAACTTTGCCCCGCGTGGCCCGAATGAGAGCGACCCGCCTGACTTGCTCAGGTTCAGGGTCACGCCCGGCGCAATCCTGATTCGCCTCCAGAACCGGAAGCTCATCGCCGCGAACTCCTACAGTTCCTCTTCCCGTGCTCTCGCCAAGGCGCTTGCCACCAGACCCGCAGGAACGGACACAACTCCAAGTCCGACCATCAGAATCACGAATGTGAACACCTTCCCCCCAGCCGTTATCGGATACACATCGCCGTACCCGACCGTCGTCAGCGTCGCCACAGCCCACCATAGTCCGTCGAATACCGAGCGGAAGGCCTCTGGTTGCGCATCACGCTCGCAGTAGTAGATTCCCACGGCCGCGAAGTACAACAGCAGCGCTGTAACGCTCGCAAACAGGACAAGTTCCTCTCGCGCGATGATGAATGCTCGATGGAAGCGCCGAATCGCGGCACTGTATCGGACCAGTTTCAATGCCCGGAACAACCGGAGCAGCCGGACGGCCCGCAGAGACCTCAGATCCACTCCGGTGGTCACATAGAACGGCAAGATGGCTGCCAGGTCGACCAGTCCGAAGAAGCTAAGTACGAACCCGAGCGGGCGATCCGCGACAGCGATCCGCAGCAGATACTCCACCGTGAAGGCCGCCACACACGCTATCTCTATGTATCTGAGAAAGCTCTGTATCGCGGGCGCAAGATCCGGCAGCGTTTCGACCGAAAACGATACCAGCGAG
>RFIB01000176.1 GCA_003695625.1 Acidobacteriota bacterium
CACCCGTCGTCGCGGGCAAGTTCTATCCGATGCACGACGTCGAGCTCGGTCGCCTCGTCGGGACCCTCTACCAGGCGGTCGACGTCTCGCCGCGGCCCGCATTCGGCGTGCTCGCGCCCCATGCCGGCTACGTGTACTCCGGTGCGTGCGCGGCGCGTGCGCTGGCCGACGTCGACATCCCGCCGCAGGTGGTCCTGCTCGGCCCGAACCACACCGGACACGGTGCCCGGCTGTCGGCCGCCCCGGAGGACCTGTGGCGCACGCCGCTGGGCAACGTGCCGGTGGACGCCGAACTGCTCGGCGAGCTCGAGGCGGCCTGCCCGGGGCTGCGGCGCGAGCCTGCGGCGCACCGCTTCGAGCACTCGCTCGAGGTGGAGGTGCCGTTCCTGCAGGTCCGCCGGCCGGACGTGACGATCGCGCCGATCGTCGTCGGCACGCACGACCTCGATGAGCTGCTCGGGCTCGGCCGGGCGCTGGCGGAGGTCTGCGAGGCGCGGACGCCCCGGCCGCTGCTGCTCGTCTCGTCGGACATGACCCACTACGAGCCGGCGACGCGGGCGGCCGAGAAGGACCGGCTGGCCCTCGAGCGTCTCGAGGCGGTCGACCCGGAGGGGTTGCACCGCGTCGTGCTCTCGCGCGGCATCTCGATGTGCGGGGTCGCGCCGGCGGTCGCCGCGCTCGAGGCGCTGCGCCGGATGGGGGCCCGTCGCGGCGAGGTCGTCTGCTACACGAACTCCGGGGCCGTGACCGGCGACGATCGCGAAGTCGTCGCCTACGCCGGCGTCGTGTTCCGGTGATCAGGGGCCGACCGCGCGCCGCGTGGCGGCGGATCGCCCGGCTCGCGCTCGCCGCGGGGCTCCTGGCGGGCCTGCTGGCGCCGGCGGCCCGGGCCCAGCAGGCCCTGTCCGGACTCGGGCTCGAGGACGCCGAGGTGCGCTTCGAGCGCTCGCGGCGCGACGGCGACCTGGTCGTGTTCGAGGGCGGGGTCGAGTTCCAGAGCGGCGATGCCCGGATCCTCGCCGACGTCGTGACCTGGAATCCGGCGACGCGGATCGCGGTCGCCGAGGGCGACGTCGTGCTGAGCTTTCCGGGGGCCGTGCTCACCGGACGACGTCTTCGCTACGACGTCGAGCATCAGACCGGCGAGATCGAGCACGTCACCGGCTACTTCGCGGAGAACGGCGCCGTGATGCGGGCGCGTCGCGCCGAGCGCGTCGGACCGAAGCGGATCCGCGTCGAGGACGCCCAGTTCACCACCTGCACCCAGCCGGTGCCGTACTGGTCGTTCCGCATCCACCGCGGAACCTTCGACCTCGGTGCCTACGCGTACCTCCGCGGTGTCGGGTTCAAGGCCCAGAACATGCCGGTGTTCTACACGCCGTACCTGGTGTGGCCGATCAAGACCGGGCGCGCGTCGGGCCTGCTGTTCCCGGAATTCAACAACTCCGACAAGCTGGGAGCGTCGATCTCGCTGCCGCTGTACTGGGCGTTCTCCGATCATGCCGATCTGACGCTGTTCTTCGAGGGGTTCACCCGGGTCGGATTCGGCCTCGGCGCCGAGCTGAACTGGCTGCCGACGCCGCGCGGCTGGGCCGAGGGCCGCATGCGGTGGATCGACGACCGCGTGCGCCGCCGCAGCCGGTACCGCTACGAGTGGCGCCAGCGGCAGGAGTCCCTGCTCGGATTCGATCTGCGGGCCAACGTCGACGTCGTGTCCGACTTCGACTACTTCACCGACTACGAGACCGACCTGCTGCTCGCGTCGAGTCCGCGAACCGACTCGCGCGTGACGCTGACGCGCGAGTGGTCCTGGTACACGTTCTCGATCGATGCGCGCCGGCAGGAGCAGTTCTTCGTCGGCGGCACCGCCGGGGCCAGCGTGCTGACGGGCCGCGTCGTCAACCAGAAGCTGCCCGATCTCGAGCTGCGCGGGCGAAGCCGCCGGCTCGGGCGCCTGCCGGTCTATCTGTCGTTCGTGACGTCGGTCTCCCGCTTCACCAGACGGATCGAGGAGCCGCCCGCCGGGCAGTTCAGCGTCCTGCGCGACGAGGAACTCGTCACCGCGGCCGACAACTCGTGGCAGCGGTTCGACCTCGCCCCGCGGCTCAGCCTGCCGCTGGTCCAGCAGGCGTGGGGTGACCTGACGCTGTCGTTCGGCTGGCGCGGCACGTGGTACTCGGCACGGCAGGACCCGGCGGACTCCGAGCGGCTGGTCGGCACGTCGCTGTGGCGCTCGCTGTTCGACGCCGGCGTGCAGTTCTCGGGGCCGCGGTTCCAGCGGGTGTACCTGACGCCGGACTGGTCCTACTCGCCGAAGCTCAAGCATGTCATCGAGCCGTTCGTGAACTACACGTACCGCCCGAGGTCGTCGATCGACCCGGCGGAGGTGATCCGGACGGACGAGGTGGACAACGTGCCGGGAGCGCTGTCGGACTTCACCTACGGCATCCGGCAGCGGTTCTACGTGCTGCGCCGGCCCGAGACCGGGGGCGCCTCGTCGCTGCTCGCCGGACGCAAGACGAGCTTCGACGAGATCGAGCGCGAGCAGGAACGGGCGCAGGCGGACGACGCGCGCGAGGGGCGAAGCGAGGGATCGGCGAGCGAGCTGCCGGTGGCCGAGACGCTCAACCCGACCGAGCTCGGGTCGCTGGAGATCTTCCAGACCTACTCGCTGGTCCGCGAGGGGCTGACGCGCGACGTCGCCCGGCTCGTCGATGCGGCCGGGCAGCCGCTGGTCGACCCGGTGACCGGCCGGCCGCAGACGGTGCTGCTCGGGCTGCGCAGCTACTCGCCGGTCACGGTCCGGGCGCGGCTGAATCCGACCGCGGACCACTCGGTCGATGCGGCATGGGTCTGGGATCCGGCGAACAACGTGCTGACCGAGACGCGGGTCTCGACGCTGATGCGGCTCGGCGGCGGGAGCTACTTCGAGGGCTCATGGTTCCGGCGCCGGCCGTCGGATCCGGCGCTGTCCGATCCGTCGAGCTTCGTCCGCTCGCGCTTCGGCGTCTCGTCGCGCAGCCGGAGGTTCTCGCTCGAGACCGAGCTCGACTACGACATCGAGACGAGCGACCTGCAGCACCAGGGCTACCTGGTCCGGCTCGCGTCCCAGTGCTGCACGCTCAAGCTCGGCTACGACCGGCGCGACTTCTCCGGCAACAGCCGCGAGGAGTTCTACCTTGTCGTCGACCTGGCGGGGATCGGCGAGGTGCTCGATCTGAAGAAGTCGCTGACCGACTGAGGCGGAGACTGCGGCGCGGGAGGGCGTGCGGTATCTTTCCGCCGCCATGGACCCCTCCTCGCACGCGCTCGCCGTCCGGCCGCTGCTCGTCGGCGCCGGGGGGCTGATCGGCCGCCACCTCGCCGGGTGGCTCGAGGAGCGCTATCCGCACACGGTCGCGGCGACGCGCACCGAACTGGACATCACCGACCGCTGGCGGCTCGAGGCGGAGATCGAGCGGCTCGAGCCGACGGTCGTGATCAACGCCGCGGCGCTGGCGGACGTCGACCGCTGCGAGCGCGAGCCGGAACTGGCGTGGCGGGTCAACGCCGAGGGGCCTGCGAACCTGGCGGCGGCGTGTCGTGCGGCGGGCGTCCGGCTGATCCATTTCTCGACGGACTACGTGTTCGGTGCCGAGCCGCCGGCCGGCGACGGCTTCGAGGAGGACGACCCTCCGGCGCCGGTCAACGAGTACGGGCGCAGCAAGCTCGGCGGGGAGCAGGCGGTGCTCGAGACGCTCGTCGACTGCGTCGTGCTGCGCGTGTCGTTCGTGTTCGGGCCGGGGCGGCCGACGTTCGCCGACCGCGTCCTCGATGCCGCGCTCGATCCCGGCGCGACTCCGGCCGCTGTCGACGACTGGCGCACCCGCCCGACCGGCCTCGACGCGATCGCCGAGGCCGTCGAGCGTGTGCTCGAGGGCGGGTTCACCGGCCTGTGCCACGTCGCCGGCTCCGGTCCCGCCGTCACGCGGCTCGAGTTCGCGCGCCGCGTGCTCGAGCTGGCGGGCCTCGATCCGGACCGCGTCGCCGTGCAGCAGGTCGCCGGCCTGGCGCTCGACGCGCCGCGGCCGTCGGCGAGCCCGCTGGCGACCGGGCTCTACGCACGGACGTTCGGCGCGCCGCCGAAGTCCTGGGAGCGGAGCCTGGTCGACTGGCTGGCCACGCGTCGCACGGGGGACCGCTGATGAGGGTCCTGCTCACCGGGGGCAGCGGCTTTCTCGGCGGGCACGTCGCGCTCTCGCTGCGCGACGCCGGTCACGAGGTGGCGCTGCTGGTGCGGCGGCCCGGGGCGGTGGCCGATCTGGGGCCGGGGTTCGAGATCGTGCGCGGCGACCTGCTCGATCCCGCGGCGGTCGAGCGGGCTGTCGCCGGTCGCGAGGCGGTGGTCCACCTCGCCGGCGTGGTCAAGCGGTGGCTGCCCGACCGCACGCTGTTCGAGCGCGTGAACGTCGCCGGCACGCTGCGCCTGGCCGACGCGGCGCTGCGCGCCGGCGCGCGGCGGTTCGTCTACTGCTCGTCGTTCTTCGCGCTGGGGCCGACCGACGGGCGCCGACCGGCCGACGAGTCGCTGGCGCACGACGGCCGCCCGCGCAACGAGTACGAGCGAACGAAGCTGGCGGCGGATCTCGAGATGCGGGCGCTTCAGGACCGCGGCCTGCCGATCGTCATCCTCTATCCGGGCATCGTGTACGGTCCCGGACGGCTGACCGAGGGCAATCTGCTCGCCGGTGTGGCCCGCGACCTGCTGCGCGGCCGACTGCCGGGGACGATCGGCCCCGGAGACCGGCAGCAATGCCTGGCGTATGCCGAGGACGTCGCCGCCGGGTTCGTCGCGGCGCTCGAGCGGGCACCCGACGGCAGCCGCTACATTCTCGGCGGGGAGAACGTCACCGTCCGCCAGGCGCTGCAGATCATCGCCGAGGCGGGCGGCGTCGAGCCGCCGCGCCGCGAGATCCCGTACTGGCTCGCGCGGCTGATCGGCCATGCCTACCTGTTGCGCGCGCGGGTGCTGCGCATCCCGCCGGCGCTGACACCCGACGAGGTCGAGATCCACGCCCGTTCGTGGGCCTACGACTCGGGCCGCGCCCGCCGGGAACTCGGCTACCGGATCACGCCCGCACGGGAGGGCCTGACGCGGATGGTGCGCTGGCTGATCGACGAGGGCCACGTCCCCGGCCGGGCCGACGGGGGCGTCCGGTGAGCGGGTCGCTCGAGCCGGCGCGGCGCGCGGTCCACATCGGCATGGGGGCGTTCGCGTTCGCGCTGCACTGGCTGTCGTGGCCGACGGCGGCGGCGTGTGCGGGGCTGGCGCTGCTGCACAACGCGTTCGTCCTGCCCCGCTACGGTCGGCGCGGACTGTTCCGGGGCGCGGCGCGCGAGCGCGGTCTCGACGCCGCGATCGTGTTCTACCCGGCGAGCGTGCTGCTGCTGATTCTTGCCCTGCGCGAGCGGCTCGACCTCGTCGCGGCGGCATGGATGTTCATGGCCGTGGGCGACGGTCTCGCCGGACTGGTCGGGCAGGCGCTGGGGGCGCGCAGCGGAGCGCTGCCATGGAACCCGCGCAAGTCGTGGGCAGGCACGGCGGCGTTCGTGATCGCGGGGGTCCCCGCGTCGGTCGCGGCGCTGTGGTTCGTCAGCGGGACGGCGCCGACGATGCAGGAGGCCGTCGCCTGTCTCGTGACCGGCATCGCGGTCGCCGTGCTCGAGAGCCTCGAGTCCGGGATCGACGACAACCTGCTCGTGCCGCTGGCGGCCGGCGGACTGCTGTGGGTGCTGGCGGCCGGGATCGAGCCGGAGATGCTCGCCGCGAGCCTCGCGCGGCCCGCCGGACAGATCGCGCTGGCGATCGGGGTGAACGGGGTGGTCGCCGCCGCGGCGTGGTTCGCGCGGTCGGTCGACACGGGGGGCGCGGTCCACGGCGCCGTGCTGGGGACGGCGATCTGGCTGCTCGCCGGGGGAGGCGCGTTCGTCGTGCTGCTCGGGTTCTTCGTGCTCGGCAGCGTCGCGACGCGGCTCAAGTACCGCGAGAAGCAGGCCGCCGGCATCGCGCAGGAGAGGGGAGGCCGTCGCGGGGCGCGGCATGCGTGGGCCAACGCCGGCGCTCCGGCGCTGTTCGCGCTGCTCCTCGCCGGAACGGGAAGCTCCGGCTGGGCGATCGCGCTGGTCGCCGCGCTGTGCACCGCGCTTGCCGACACGCTGGGCTCGGAGATCGGGCAGGCCTGGGGGCGGCGCACGGTGCTGATCACGACGTTCCGGCCGGTCGCCCCGGGAACGGACGGCGCCGTCAGCCTGGAGGGCACGCTGGCCGGCGTGGCGGGGGCGGCGCTGCTGGCAGGGATCGCGGCGGCTGCCGGCGTGGTGCCGGCGGCGGCGATCCCGGTGGCGGTGGCGGCGGCGTTCGTCGGCACGACGCTCGAGAGCTACACCGGGGCGCTGCTCGAGCGGGCGCGGATGATCGACAACGAGATGCAGAACCTGCTCAATACGCTGGCCGGCGGCCTCGTGGCGCTGGCCCTCGCACGGCTCGGCGGTCTCGCCTGAGCGACGCGGCGGAGGGAAGGAATCGTGACGGAGCAGATCGCCGACGCGCCGGCCGGCGCAGCGCGCGGACTCGGCCAACGGGTCCGCGACTGGGTGGCATTCACGCGGCCGTTCACGCTGCTGCCGCCGACGCTCGGCGTGGTCTCGGGTGCGGTGTGCGCGTGGGGCTCGTACTGGAATCCGGACCCGACGCGCACGCTGGACGTGCGGATCGTGCTGGTCGTGCTGCTCGGGTCGGTCTGCGCGGCGCTGCTCAACGCGGCGAGCAACGGGATCAACCAGATCTACGATCTCGATGTCGACCGGATCAACAAGCCGCATCGCATGCTGCCGTCCGGCCGCCTGTCGCTGCGCGAGGCGTGGACGCTGACGATCGTCCTGTACGTGCTCGCCGTCGTGCCGGTGTGGCTGGTCGTGATCCACCCGGCGCGCACCCTGCGCGAGCATCTGCTGTACCCGGAGGCGGCGGGGCCGGCAGCCGGTGTGCTGGATCTCGTCGGCAAGCTGCTGGTCTGGCACCCGGTGTTCTTCATCTATCTGGCCGGAATGCTGTTCACGTTCATCTATTCGGCGCCCGCGCTCGGGCGGACGAAGCGGCATCCGATCGGCGCGAACCTGACGATCGCGATCCCGCGCGGCATGCTGCTCAAGGTGGCGGGCTGGGGGATGGTCGGCCCGGTGCTCGCGCTCGAGCCGTGGTACATCGGGCTGGTCTTCGCGCTGTTCCTGCTCGGCGCGGCATCGACGAAGGACTTCTCCGACATGGAAGGCGACGCGGCGGGCGGTTGCCGGACGCTGCCGATCCGCTACGGGGTGCGTCGCGCGGCGCTGATCATGGCGCCGTCGTTCGTCGTGCCGTGGCTGCTCGTGCCGCTCGGCGTCGTGCTCGCCGATCCGTTCGATCCGGCCGGCCGTCACGCGATCCTGACCGGCAACCCGGTCGCACTGATGGTGCTCGGCTTCGGCCTGGCGGCGTGGGGCGGGTACACGGTGTGGCTGATCCTGCGCGACCCGGAGGCGCTGGCGGGAACCGAGAACCACCCGTCGTGGACCCACATGTACCTGATGATGATGACCGCGCAGGTCGGATTCGCGGCCGCCTACCTGCTCTGAGCGGCGGGGTGGACCGCCCGGCAGGCAGGCGCCAGATTACGCTCCGGAATGGGAGATCCGGAGCAGGCGATGGGCGTGGTGATCGCGTTTCCCGTCTGGAGGGTCGTGACGCGCGACGAGGGCTACGCGCCGGGGGACCCTGTCGCGCTCGTGCGGCCGTCCGGGGCGTACGCGCCGATCTCGCGGATCATCCGGCGGCGGCTGATCGCGTCGCCTGATCCGGAGGAGCCG
>RFIB01000177.1 GCA_003695625.1 Acidobacteriota bacterium
CCGCTCGCCCGCGCGCCGGCCGGCCTCGAGCGCGCCGACGACGCCCCCCGCGGGCCCGGAGAGCAGCATCGCCGCGGCGCGCACCCGCGCCGCGGGCACCAGGCCGCCCGCGCTGGTCGAGACGAGCAGCCGCCCCGCGGGACCCAGTGCGTCGGCGATCCGGTCGAGCAGGTCGCGGACGAGCGGCGCCGTGCAGGCCTCGACCAGCGTCGTCGTCGCCCGCACGAGCAGACCGAGACGCGGCGCGAGTTCGCTCGACAGGACGAGCGTGCGGAATCCCCGCGGAGCGAGCAGTTCGGCCACGCGCCGCTCGTGGCGCGGGTCGCGGTCCGCGTGGAGCAGGCACACGCCGACATCGCGGATCCCGGCCGCGGCCAGCTCGTCCGCCGCCGCGATCACCGCCCGCTCGTCGAGCGGCTCGCGCTCATGCCCGGACCGGTCGAGCCGCCCCGCGATCTCGATCGTGCGCGCGCACGGCACGCGCCGGCGCACGATGCGCAGCGAGAACAGATCGTCCCGCTGCTGGGTTCCGATGTCGAGCAGGTCGGCGAAGCCGCGGGTGACCAGCAGCGCCGCCGGGACGACGCGCCCGGTCAGCAGCGCGTTGGTGACGACGGTCGTCCCGCAGCGCAGCTCCGCGGGCGGCAGCCTCGCACCTGCCGGCGTGTCGGTCGCCAGGCGGGCGGCGAGCAGCGGGGCCGGCTCGTCGGAGAGCAGCTCGAACGGCGCGCCCGGCACGGGCGGCGTGTCCGGCCGCCGCGCGAGGCGGAGTTCGCCGCGCCCGGGATCCCAGCCGGCGACCGGGACGCCCGGTGCGCTCGAGCCGAGCGGCCGGAACGCGAGCCCCTCCACCGCCCGCGGCCCGCGGGCCCACGAGGCGTCGATCGCGAGGGTCGTCGGATCGCGGACGGCGCGGACCGTGCCGCGCAGCGCGCTGCGCGAGAGGACCTTGCACCGCACCGCGGATCCGTCGGGGCGGGTGCCGACCAGATCGGTGAACGTCCCGCCGGTGTCGACGGCCAGCCGCCAGCGCCGCGGCTCCGCGCTCACGGCCCGCCGCGCAGCAGCAGCAGCGCGATCAGCGGAAGCGCCAGTCCGGCGCCGACCAGCCACTTGCCCCGCCCGGCGAGCCCCTGGCGTCCGCGCAGCAGGAACATCCCGCTCAGCGCGAGGAACGCGAGCACGACGGCATACAGGTCCGCGACCAGCGTCCACCAGCCCTTCGGCTCGTTGAGGTGCAGCAGGTTGACCTGGCGGAGCACGGGCCGGTCGCGGACGGTCTCGATCGTCGCCATGCCGCGCGCGAGGTCCGCCTCGACCGTCATCCCGTCCCAGAACAGCAGCAGGCGGTCCGCGGTGGCGCGGAACGTGCGCGCGGGCGGGGTGTCGATGCCGAGCGCGGCGCCGACCGCGTCGACGAGCGCGTCGTCCGTGCGCACGTCGCCGAGGTCGAGGGGGCGCTCGACGCGCTCGATCACCCGGCTCGGGTTCCAGTCGGCGACGTGGTTGACCGCCACGCCGGACACCGCGTAGACGAGCGTCAGCCCGACCGCGAGGTAGCCGGCGTCACGGTGGATCACGCGGAGCCACCGCCGCACGCGGTGGTTCGCCCGCGGCGCGCTCCCGGCCATCGATCGCGCTCAGCGGATGATCGCGCCGGTCCCGCGGATCAGGTAGATCACGCCGGGCCGGGTCTCCTTCCGGCACGACTCCGCGTCGTGACCCTCGTGGCTGTGCGCCTCGCCGAGCCCGTCGTCGAGAACGATGCGAGTGAACACGCCCTCGGCCACGGCCTCGTGGCCCCGCGCCTCGAGCGGAAAGACGATCACGCCGTCCTCGACCTTGATGCGCACCGCGGGCTGGTTCTCGCCACCGGCCAGCTCCATCCAGCAGCCACGCTTCTTGCACACGTCGACGACCAGCCCCTCGACGCGGACGCGCTTGCCGACCCACGCCTCGGGATCGGCCATCAGGTCGGCGATCGGCACGGACTCGGTGAGGGTGACGCCCTTGCCGTAGACCGTGCCGTCGGCGGCGTGCACGGCGAGCGCCGTGGCGGCGCAGACCAGCAGAAGTGTCAGACCGGCAGCGAAGAACCGTCTCATCGTGTCATTCCTCTCGGCGCGTCGGGCAGGGGCCCTGGCGGGTGAGGATACCCGGGGGTTCCGGTGCGGACCAGCGGCTGTTGTCAGTCGTCCGCCGGGACGGCAGAGTAGCGGCCGACCCCCGCCCGGGGAGACCGTCCGATGGACTCGCTGCACGAGTGGAGCTGCGCCGCGCTCGCCGAGCGGATGCGCGAGGCCGGCATCGTCCGGGCCTGGCTGGCCCACGACCCGGAGCGCGGCCGGTATGCCGCCTCGCATCCGCTGCTCGAGCCGCTCGCCAGGTGGATCGAGCGCGACGCGCCGGACTTCGCCGGCCACGAGGCGGTGTTCCTGCAGGTCGGCCCGCGCAGCGGCGTGCTCGAGGGAGCGTTCGTCCATCGCACCTGCCGGGGGCAGGCGGCCGGCGGGGTCCGCTTCTGGGACTACGACAGTGTCGCCGCGTTCCTCACCGACGGACTGCGCCTCGCGCGCGGGATGACGCACAAGAACGCGCTCGCCGGCCTGTGGTGGGGCGGCGGCAAGGGAGTGATGGCCCGCAACAGCAGCCCGCACGGCGCCGATCCGGCGCTGCGCGCGACGATCTACGAGGAATACGGCCGGCTGGTGACGGCGATCCGCGGCTGCTACGTCACCGCCGAGGACGTCGGCACGTCGGTCGACGACATGGCAGCGGTGTTCCGCACGACCCGCTTCACGACCTGCATCCCGCCGCGCCTCGGCGGCAGCGGCAACCCCTCGGTGCCGACGGCGCTCGGCGTCGTGTGCGGGATGGAGGCGGCGCTCGAGCACCTGGGGCTCGGGTCGCTCGCCGGACGCAGCGTGGCGCTCCAGGGGCTCGGCCACGTCGGCGAGCCGCTGGCGCGCTTCCTGCTCGAGCGCGGCGTGGCGCGGATCGTCGGGGCCGACCTCGACGCGCGGGCCGTCGAGCGGGTCGCGGCGCTCGATCCGGCGCGTGTGACGGCGCGGCGCGTCGGTCCGGGCGACGCGTCGGTCCTGTTCGAGGACGTCGACATCGTCGCGCCCTGCGCGACCGGGGCGGTGCTCGGACCCGACACCATTCCGCGCATCCGCGCGCGCGTCGTCTGCGGTGCGGCGAACAACCAGCTCGCCGACCCGGAGCGGGACGACGCGCTGCTCGACGAGCGCGGCGTGCTGTACATGCCCGACTTCCTGGTCAACCGGATGGGAATCGTGCAGTGTGCCGACGAGGATGTCGGGACGCTGCCGCACGACCCGCGGATCGAGCGCCACCTCGATCGGGACGACGAGAACGGCATCTTCCGGCTCTCCCTGCGCATCCTCGACACCGCCCGCGCCGAGGGGCGCACGCCGCACCGGGTGGCCCTCGAGCTGGCCGAGCGCCGCTCGCGCGAACCGCATCCCCTGTGGGGCCACCGCGGGCTCGACATCGTCCGCGCCGTCATGCGCCACGGCTTCGCCGACACCGGAGACGGGGCGCCCGGGGCGCCGGCAGGCTAGAATCCGCGTCCGATGGACATCCGGGCGATCATCGACGTGCTCAACAACCTGACGTTCGGGGAGCTCTCGCGCCTCGAGGGCAGGGTGCGCGAGGTCCGCGGCGAACTCGAACGGCTCGGGCACGAGGAGATCGTCGGGATCCTCGACGAGGCGCTCGCCGCGCTCGACGCGGCGGATCTCCGGCAGTTCCGGCGCCGGATCCATCACGCGGTGAGCCGGCTCGGGCACCTGCGCTGAGCCCGGTCTACGGCAGCAGGTAGGTCGAGCGCGCCAGCGACCGGCGCCAGCGGTCGAGCATCGCGTCGCGCTCGCCGGCAGGCAGCGCACCGCTGCCGACGCGGGCGTCGAGCGCGGCCGCGAGGCGCTTCGTCAGCTCCGCGGGATCCCAGCCGGACAGCTCGAGCGCCCGTGCCGCGGAGTCCCCCGGCCGGGCCTCGCGGATCCGCGGCACCCCGCCCTCGACGATCACGTCGGCCTCGGCGGGCGTGCCGAACAGGTTGTGCATGTCACCCATCACGTCCTGGTAGGCCCCGACCAGCGCGACCGCGAGCCGGTACGGCCGCCCCCGGTCATCGGCGGGAGCATGGAGCGCGAGGTGGTCGCGCACGAGCTGCGGGTCGACGAAGCGCGCGATCTCCCCGTCAGAGTCGCACGTGATGTCGACGAGCGTCGCGCTGCGCCGCGGGGGTTCGCGCAGCCGCTCGACGGGCACGATCGGGAACAGCTGGCCGAGGGCCCAGTGGTCCGGCACGCTCTGGAACACCGAGAAGTTGCAGACGAACTTCTCGTCGAGTGCGCGCTCGAGCTGCTCGAACTCCTCGCTCGGCACGCGCTCGCGGCGCGCGAAGCGCAGTGCGGCGCGGCACACGCGCCAGAAATGGCCCTGCACGCGGGCCCGGTCGGCGAGCCCGACCAGGCCGACGTTGAACAGCGTGATCATCTCGTCGCGCAGCAGCACGGCGTCGTGGAAGTACTCGCGGTAGTTCTTGGCGGTGATGTTCGCGGCGAGATGCGCCATCTCGCGCAGCACGCGCGGAGCGTCGGGGGAGACCGGCTCGTCCTCCGCCGGCGGATCGGCCTCGATCGTGCCGATCACGTCGGTGATCAGCAGGGCGTGGTGGGCGGTCAGCGCGCGGCCCGACTCCGAGACGAGCATCGGGAACGGGACGTTCTCCTCGCGGCAGACCTCGTCGACGAGGAACACGGCGTCGTTCGCGTACTCCTGCAGCGAGTAGTTCATCGACGCGTCGGACGCCGTGCGCGATCCGTCGTAGTCGACGGCGAGGCCGCCGCCGAGGTTCAGGATCTCCAGCGGCACGCCCCGGGCCCGCAGCCTGGCGTACATCCGTGCCGCCTCGCGGAACGCCGTCTTGAAGCGGCGGATCTCCGGCACCTGGGAGCCGATGTGGAAGTGCAGCATGCGGACGAGGTCGAGCCGGCCGGCGCGATCGAGCCGGTCCACGGCCGAGAGCAGCGCAGTGGTCGTCAGGCCGAACTTGGCCGTCACCCCGGTGGACTTCCACCACTTCCCGGCGCCGCGGGCGTAGAGCCGCGCGCGCAGGCCGATCTCCGGCAGCGGTCCGGGGTCGGCCTGCTCGTACGCGGCGAGCAGGGCGTCGAGCTCGAACAGCTTCTCGAGCACGACGACGACGCGACGGCCCGCGCGCGCGCCGAGGATCGCCAGCTCGAGCGTGGCGCGGTCCTTGTATCCGTTGACGACGACCATCGCGTCCGGCGCGAGGTCGAGCGCCAGCGCCGCGTGCAGCTCCGCGCGTGAGCCGACCTCGACCGACAGGCTTCGCGGCCGCCCCGCCTCGACCAGCGCCTCGACCACCGGGCGCCGCTGGTTGACCTTGAGCGGGTAGACGGGCCTGTAGGTTCCGCCGGCCACCCCGAACTCGGCCAGGGCGGCGTCGAACGCGCCGCAGAGCGCGTCGATCCGCCAGGCGAGCAGCTGCGGAAAGCGCAGCACGAGCGGCGTGGTGAGACCGGCCGCGATCGCCTGCTCGACCACCGGCCCGACCGCAACGGCGGGACCGGCGGGGCCGGTCGGCCGGAGCGTCAGCGCGCCGGCGTCGTCGATGCCGAACAGCCCGTCGCCCCACAGGTGGAGCCCCCACAGCTCGTGGGCCTCGTCGAGGGGAAGCCGGGGCGGCGTCCCGGACTCGGGACGGGAGCGGGCGCGACGCATGGCCGCGATTATCGGGGCCGCCCCGCGGCCCGGCAATCGCCGCAGGGCCCCGTTGACGGCGGGGCCCCGCTGTTCGAGATTAGGCGGGGAGGTGACCCGTGTCCGACCCCAGGGTAGTCAGCGGCCTGAACACCGACGTGCGGTTCGAGGGCACGGTCTACCACGTCCAGACCGAGGATCGCGGCCGGGGCAATCCGGTGATCGACACGCTGGTCTACAGCGGCGGCCAGATCCTCGAGCAGATCAAGACCGACTACGCGAAGGTCCTGGGCGACGAGCCGGACATCGCCAGGCTCACCAGGATGCTCGAGGCGCAGCACCGGGAGATCGTGCGCCGCGCGCGCCAGGGCCAGTTCGCGCTCGAGAGGGCGACGCTGGTCGACGGGGACGGCGAGGTCGGCCGGCTCGACCTCGTCGCGGCGCTGGCCGAGATCGCCGAGCGCGAGGGCGAACTCGAGCTGCTGAGGCTCGAGTTCGAGCCGACCGGCGGGCCGCCCGAGCTGCGCGGCGTGCTGCGCGTGGGCGACGAGCGGTCCGGCGAGGCGATCGGCGGAGCGCGCGTGACGGCGCGGCTGGTCGCCGAGGGGGCCGACCCGGCCCCGCTGCTCGAGACGGAGTCCGGCGAGGACGGCCTGGTCGAGATCGCGGTCGCCCTTCCCGAGGGTCGCCGCGGCGCGGTGCTGTTCGCCGCCGAGCGCGGTCCGGGCGGCGGCCGCCTGCGCTGGGAGTTCGGCTGACGCGGACGCCGGTTCATCAGCTCCGTGAACGGGCCGCGGCGCGGCGCAGCTCCCGCTCGACGATCCGCCGCTTGATCTCCTCCTTGCGCTGGTGACGCTCGCGCCCGCGGGCCAGCGCCAGCTCG
>RFIB01000178.1 GCA_003695625.1 Acidobacteriota bacterium
CGCGGATCCGGTTCGTCGCCGAGGACTGCACCGGCCAGCAGGGGAGCGACGAGGACGTGATCGACGGCTTCTACGTGTTCGACGAGCGCGATTGTCCGTAAGCGCCGCTCAGCGGACGAGCCAGAAGCGGACCGAGCCCGGAACGGGATCGCGCAGGCCGTCGATCTCGACCCACGACGGGCGCGACGGAGCGCCGTCCTCGGCGAACGGCCCGCGGGGGTCCGTCGCGCCCTCGACCACGTAGCCGCGTGCCGGGTCGCCCCCCGGCGGCGGCGTCCAGTCGAGCGCCACGTGTCGCCCGGCACGCGGCGTGACGCGCAGGGTTGCCCCGGGATCGCCGGGCGGCGGATCGTCCGGGATCGTCCACGGTGCGCACGCGAGGTCGACCGCCTCGAGCAGCAGGTCGTCGACCGCCCCCTCGACGACGGTCTCCCCCGCCCCGTCGGTGACCGCGAAGCGCACCGCGGTCTGCGTCCCCGGCGTGATCAGGTCCGACAGCACGATCCGGCGCTCGCGCCACGCGGGCTCGCCGGCGACGACCTCCTCGAGCAGCGTCCACGGATCGGTGTCCTGCCCGCGCGCCTCGACGCGGAACAGGTCGGCCGCCTCGGCGTCCGATCCGTGGAACCAGCGATGGAACGACAGCACGACCTCGGCGTGTCCCGCCGCATCGACCGCGGGGCCGGTCAGCTCCGCGGTCCCGCCGTCGACGTCCGCGGCCGCCGGGTCGGTCGGCCCGTTGCCGGTCACCCAGCACAGCGTGCCGGGTCCGGGCGTGCGGTCGTCCTCGGGATTCGCCGGCACCCCGGCGGACACGGTGCCGACCGGATCCTCGCGCACGAACGCGCCGGCGGACGCGTCGCCGCCGGGCACGAACCCTGCCGGCGTGTCGAAGTCGGCGTCGATCAGCGCCGTGCGCGTCTCGGTGCCGACCGGCACGCCGACGTGCCGGACACGCCGGGCATCGCCCGCCCGCAGCTCGACGGGCAGCGCGATGCGGCTCGCGCAGGTCCCCGCGAGCAGTTCGACCGACAGTGCGCCGGCGGGGCTCGTCACGGACGCGCCGCCGTCGAGGCTGCCGATCCGGGCCCAGGCGTCGCGCACGCGCGCGCCGGGCGCCCCGCCGAGCACCAGCTCGACGTCCGCGAGAGGAGCGCTTCCCGTGTTGCGGACCGTGATCTCCAGCCCGACGATCTCGCCCTCGTCGGCCGCGCCGTCGCCGTCGCCGCGGGGCGGCCCGGGGTCGACGATCCGCACCGCGTCGATCGCGAGCGGCGGGCCGAGCGCCTCGAGCGCCGCCACGGCGTCCGGCATTCCCGCGCCGTGGCGCAGGTCGCGGCCCGGCTCCCCCAGATCGCGCGCCGTCGTCAGCAGCGCCCGCGCCAGCTCCGCGGGGCTCGCGTCGGGGACCGCCGACAGCAGCAGCGCGCACAGCGCGGCGACGCGCGGCGCCGCGGCGGACGTGCCGCCGAACGTTGCGTAGCCGCCGCCGAGGGCGGTCGTCAGCGATCCCTCCCCCGGCGCGACGAGGTCGGGCTTGCCGAGGCCCGGCGAACCGTCCCACACCGGGTAGTCGCGGTACTCGGGCGGCATCGCGTACGGATAGGCCGGATCGACGTGCGCGGCGATGTCGGTCCACTCCGACGGACCCCACGGACTGCGCGGATCGATCACATGCGTGCGCGCGTCGACGTTGCCCACGCCGAGCACGCTCGAGACGCCCGCGGCCGGGACCTGCTCCGGCAGGTGCCACGGCGGCGGCACGTTGGCCGGTGCCGCGACGTTGTAGGGCACCGGCTCGGTGCCCGAGCTGTCGAGCCCGGTATTGCCGGCGCTGTTGACGTGGATCACCCCGAACGCCAGCTCGGTGTCCGCCTGGCGGCGCCACGACGCGTAGTCCGGCGTGAAGGACCACTTCCACGACGTCGACTGGCTGATCACGTCCGCGCCGTTCTCGAGCGCGTAGGCACTGGCCTCCCACATCGCGGCCTGGGTCGTTCCCCGGCGCAGCACCATCAGCGTCACCCCGGGGGCGGCGCCGGTCTGGCGGCCCGACGCGCCGTTGCCGGCGATCAGCCCCGCGGCGTTCGTCCCGTGCCCCGCGCTGTCCGACGGATCGTTGTCGCCGGCGGCGAAGTCCCAGCCGCGGACGTCGTCGACATAGCCGTTGCCGTCGTCGTCGAGGCCGTTGTCCGGAATCTCCCCCGGGTTGGTCCAGATCGCACCGGCCAGGTCCGGGTGGGACATGTCGACGCCGGTGTCGATCAGCGCGACGACGACGCCCTGGCCGAGGTGACCGCGGTCCCACAGCTCGGGCACGCGCAGCGCCACCAGCGGCGCCTCGGGCGGCACGGCACGGTTCGGCCCGCGCGGCGCCGCGTCGTCGAGCCGCGGAGCCGGGCGCGGCGGATCGTCGAACACGGCGTCGACTCCGGGAAGCGACGCGATCTCGTCCCACGCCTGCTCCGGGGCCTCGGCACACACGACGCCGGCCGACCACAGCGCCCGGACATGCCGTCCTCCCCGGTGCGCCAGGTGCTCGAGCGCCGGACGGGCCCGCGAGGCGAAGTTCGAGCGAAGCACCGTCGCCAGCCGGTGACGGCGGGAGACGGGATCGGGCTCGTCCGCGAGCCTCGCGGCCGCGTCGGCCGGCGACGCGAGTCCGGAGATCCGCGCACAGCGGTGAACATCCGGCAACGACGGCAGACCGGAAAGGACGGCCAGGACGGCGGCCATGACGACGAAGCGGCGAGCCACGTCGGTCTGGATACCGCTTCAGGCCGCGCCGGGCAACGGCACCGTGCGCGACTTGCGACGGCGCCGTGCTGAAATGGAAACGACGCCGTTGTTCATCGGGAAATATTCGCAGGGGAAATTACGTGAAGTTAGCCGAACGGCGCTCGTCCGCCAGGACCGATCTACAGAAAATGCAGACATCGCCGTTTGACCCTCTTCAAATCGCATCGGTTCGTGCATACGATGCGCGGGTGTCGTCCCTCTCACCGGGGAAGCTGCGGGGACGGCACGACGGCAGCACGAGGAGAAGGGGCATTCTGGATGGGATCGTCCGCCGCAGGCTCCCCGCGGAGCCGCTCGAGCCGCAGGCTCGTCTCGCAGTACCTCGAGGAAGCGCGCCGGATCCACCGGCGGCTCGGAGACGACACCGACGGAACGCCGGGCCCTGAAGAGGGCGCCCGGGCCGACGGCGTCGCCCAGGACGCCGACGACCTCGACGACTACGTCCGCGCGCTCGTCGAGCCGCATCTGTTCTATGTCGTGCAGGTGGCCGGCGAGTACTACAGCCGCGACATCGCGTTCGAGGACCTGCTCGCCGAGGGGAACATGGGGCTGGTCGAAGCCGCCCATCGCTTCGACCCGCGCCACAACGTCAAGTTCCTGACCTACGCGTCGTGGTGGATCCGCAAGCGGATCCTCGACTTCCTGGCGCGCGAGGGACAGCCGGTCCGCCTGACGCGCTACGCGCGCGAGCAGCGACGCGACCTGCGCCAGCACCAGAACGACCTGCGCTCGAGGCTCGGGCGCGAGCCGACCGTCGAGGAGCTGGCCGAGGTCGCCGGGGTCGGCGTGCGCAAGGTGCGCGAGCAGCTCGCCAGCAGCGTGCGGGTCTGCTCGCTCGACCAGACCGTCCACCCGGAGTCGGACGTGACGCTCGGCGAGACGATCCCCGACGAGCGCCTGCCCGACCCGGAGGAGGCCGCGGGCCGCGGCAGCACGCGGCGGCGGATGCTGCGCGAGCTGGCCCGGCTGCCCGAGCGGGAGCGCGTGATCATCGCCAACCGCTTCGGGTTCGACGGCCGGACGCCGATGACGTTCCAGGAACTCGGCGACCTGCTCGGCGTCAGCCGCGAGCGGGCGCGCCAGATCGAGCGCGAGGCGATCCAGCGCCTCCGGCGTCGGCTGCGCCTCGGGCCGCCGCATCGCCCGGGACGTCCCTCCCGCCCCGGCACGATCCTGCGCTGAGCCCCGGAGCGGCCGGGTTCACCAGGCGAGCGGCCGGCCCTCGCGATCGAGAAACAGCCCCGATTCCGCGGGGCCGAGCCGGGCGATCGTCGCCAGCATCGCGCGCACCGCGTCCCCGGCGGACAGCGGCGCGCCGTCGCCGCCCATCGCGGTACGGACCCAGCCCGGATGGAGCGCCGCGGTGACGATCCCGCGTCGGATCAGCTCATGGCCGAGATTGCGCGTCGCCATGTTCAGCGCCGCCTTGCTCAGCCGGTAGGCCCACGCCCCGCCGCTGCCGTTGTCGGCGATCGAGCCCATCAGCGACGAGATCTGCACGACGCGCGGCGCGGGGCCGTCGAGCAGCGGCAGCGCGGCGCGGACGACCCGCAGCGCGCCGAGCACGTTGATCTCGAACACCTCGCGGACGGCGCCGAAGTCGAGCGTCTCGAGCGTCTGGTCGCGCGGCCCGAACACGCCCGCGTTGTTGACGACCAGATCGAGCCTGTCGGTCGCCCGGCCGACCGCGGCGAACGCGTCGGCGACGGACGCGTCGTCGGCCACGTCGGCGGCGTGCACCGCGATCCGATCCGTGTGCCCGGCAGCCAGCGCGGCCAGATCCGTCGCACGCCGCGGGTCGCGACACAGCGCGAACACGCGGGCACCGCCCTCGACGAGCTGCCGGGCGAACTCGAGACCGAGGCCCCGGTTGGCGCCCGTGACCAGCGCGACGCGATCGTTCCAGTCGGACATCGTGCCTCCTCGGCTCCCCGGCTCCGGGCCGTCAGGGGACCCAGGCGTAGGCCAGCTTGATGAACCAGCTCCGCGACTCGGGGTCGAGCGGTCCGCCGCCGGTGGCGGCCCGCTCCTCGGTCACGCCGGCGAACACCAGCGTACGCGGATTCAGCTTGTACGAGTAGAGCAGCTGGATGAACAGCCCGGTCGAGCGGTCGTCGGGACAGTCCGGCGGACAGGCGAGCCACCGCTCCGGGCGGCTGCGCGTGGTCCGGTACTGGACGATGGCGCGCAGGAACTGGCGCAGGTCGAACTGGTGCACGACGCGCGCCTGGCTCACGCGCGCCCGGAACAGCTCTCTGCCGCCGACGGTGACCCGCTGCCACGTCTCGTCGAGCTGGAGGAAGAGATGCGCGCCGAAGTTCCAGGTGATCCCGGGGGAGATCGTCCATTCGCGCGCCTGGCGGACATTGTCGGCGTCGATCGTGTCGCCGGTCTCGATCCGGAGCGACGAGGTGAAGGCTCCGGTGGGGCGCACATTGGCGAACAGCTCGACCCGGTCCGCGTCGAACAGCGTGCCGGAGAACCGCCGCGCCCCGCGCTCCCAGTTCAGGAAGACGACCGATTGCAGCGGACCGTTCCAGCGGCCCCGGACGCGGAACTCGCGGCCGGTGACGTTCCCGGCGAAGTCCTCCTCGCGCTCCCACGACGCGGAGACGCTCAGGCGGTCGTACCAGCCGGTGCCGTCACCCCACCAGGTGCGCTCGGCGAACAGGTCCGCCTCGCGGAAGTCGACCCGCGTCAGGAAGCCGAGGTCGGCGCGGAAGCCGGGGCTGCGCTGGCGCCAGCTCGCGCCGTAGTCCCACTCCCGGGCGTCGTGGCGCGCCGCGAAGCGCAGCAGCGAACCGTCGAACCGCCCGAGCGGCTGGCCCTGCTCGCGCGCGATCGGCTCCGGGTAGCGCGTCGTCGCGTGCACCGCCGTGAACGCGATCGAGTCCTGAGCCGTCAGCGCGATGTTGCCGTCCGCGCCGAGCACGCGGTTCCCGTACCC
>RFIB01000179.1 GCA_003695625.1 Acidobacteriota bacterium
CAGGTTGGCGAGATCGACCGCGGGGTGCACGCGCGGGAACGGATCGCCGCGCAGCACGCGCCGGAGCAGCGCCTCGGGGCTGGGGCGGTGACGCGTCGGGTCGAGGCCGAGGGCGCGGTACAGGCTCCGCGCGGGGCCGAGGCGCTCGATCTGCCCCGCCGTCCGGCCCTTGTCGGCGGTGCGCATCCGTCCGATCTCGGCCGCGACCAGCGCGTCGAGCTCGCCCCGGAGCGGCTCGCCGAGCCGGTGCATCGAGACCCAGCCGACGCGCACGCGGGGCCGGAGTTCGGGGGCGATGGCCAGTTCGAACGCGTCCATGGGCAGCCCTCCGTCGCCCGCGATTGTCTCCCGGATCGCTCGCGAGCGTGTGCCCGGCGTCCGGGTCGCGGACGGCAGCGCGCCGCCCGGCGCACTATGCTTGCCCCGATGCGCGGTCCGTCCCCTGGCGGGCCTCGTGATGCGGGTCCGCCGGGGGGCTGGTAGCCTCGCGCGGACGGACGAGCGCGGAAAGCCCGGAGATGCCCGAGACCCACACGCCCGCCAGCTTCGGCCGCTTCGACGTCGTCCGCGAACTCGGGCGCGGCGCGTTCGGCCGCGTGTTTCTCGCGCGCGACCCGACCCTCGACCGGCTGGTTGCGGTCAAGGTGCTCGACGGGCTCGATGGCCTGGCCGACGCCGAGCGTCGCGAGGCGGTCGAGCGCTTCCGACGCGAGGCCCGGGCTGCCGCGGCGCTGACGCATCCGAACATCGTCACGATCTACGACGTCGGTGAGCAGGACGGCACGCCGTTCATCGCGATGGAGTACATCGAGGGCACGACCCTCGACCGCTTCACGCGCAAGGGACACCTGCTGCCGGCGGCCAAGGTGCTCGACGTCGGGATCCAGGCCGCCACGGCGCTCGACGCCGCGCACCGGGCCGGCATCGTCCACCGCGACATCAAGCCGGCCAACCTCGTCCTGCTCGCCGACGGCACGGTCAAGGTGACCGACTTCGGGCTTGCCAAGGACACGACGACGACGCTGACCGCAAGCGACTCGCTGCTCGGCACGCCGAACTACATGTCGCCCGAGCAGATCGCCGGCCGCACGCTCGACGGGCGCTCCGATCTGTTCTCCCTCGCGGTCAGCCTGTACGAGCTGCTCGCGGGGCAGCGGCCGTTCCCCGGCGACACGGTCTCGTCGGTCCTGTACCGGATCGTCAACGAGCCGCCGGTCCCGCTGGCGCGCCATCGGCCGGACCTCCCGCAGGAGCTGCACCGGTTCTTCTCGCGGGCGCTGGCCAAGAGTCCGAGCCAGCGCCCCGCCGACGCCGCGACCTTCGCCAACGAGCTGCGCAGGATCCTCGTCAAGATGGGCGGGGTCCCCAAGGACCTGCAGCTTCCGGAACCGACCGGTCCGGTGCGCCAGGAGCGGCCGGCGCCGCCGCGCGGCCGGGCGCGGCCCGCGCCGGCCGGCCGGTCGCGCCGTCGCCGCCCTCCGGTGCGCAACGCCATCGTGCTGCTGCTGCTGATCGGCTTGCTCGGAGCGGTCGCGGCGTGGACCGCACCGCTGTGGGCCGACGTCGACCCGCTCGGAGACCTGCGCGCGCCGATCGAGGCCCGGCTGGCCGACTGGCTCGGTGCGGCTGCGGGATGGATCACCATCGGCCCGGTCGAGCGTCGCGTCGAGGTGACGACCGATCCGCCGGGGCTGCCGGTGCGCGCGGAGCCGCCCGACGCGGTGCGCCGTGCCGGCGACGGCGCGTTCCTGCTCTCGCCGCGCGTCGCCGACGAGGTGGCGTTCGTCGTCGACGGCCCGTGCCGGAGCGGGCGCCGCGACGTCGCGACCGAGGGCGAGCCCGCGGCGATCGTCGTCGAGACGGAGCCGGTCGTCTGGGAGATCGAGGTCGGCAGTAGTCCGGAAGGCGCGTTCGTCACCGTCGACGGGGAGCGCCAGGCGGAGCGGACGCCGACCAGCGTCCGTCTCGAGGCGTGCCGCGAGCATGTCGTCGAGCTCGGCGCGCCGGGCCGTGCGCCGCGCGTGGTCGAGCTGGCGGCGCAGGAATCCCCCGACCCGTGGCGCGCCGCGCTGGCCGAGGTCGAACTCGGCGAGCCGCTCGCGGGGGAGATCGTCGTGTCGAAGGCGCCGTGGAGCGTCCGGGTCAGCGTGAGCGGGACGCGTGCGCGCGGCCGGGCGGGCGAGGTCATCTCCGTGCCTCCCGGGCAGCGAACGATCGTGCTCGACGCCCCGGAGGTGTTCTTCCACGCGACCCGCAAGGTCCGCGTCCGCCCCGGCGAGCGCACCCGGGTCGAGGTTGCGTATCCTGCGCTCGGCATCGTGCCGTTCCGGTCGGTGCCGCCGGGAGCGACGGTCTCGATCCGGGACCACCGCGGGCGCTGGCGGAAGATCGGCCGGACGCAGATCGCCGGCCAGCGGCTGGTCGAGGGGGAGTACGACGTGCGCTTCGAACTGGAGGGACGGTCAGCGATCGAGCGCAGGATCCGCGTCACGCCGGGGCGCAACCGACCCGTCGCGGTCGGTGCCCGGGACTGGGCCGGCCGATGAACCGCCGCCTCGCCGCCGCGGCAGTCGCCTGGGCGCTGGCGGCGGGGGCCGCCGTCCTCCCCGACGATGTCGCCGAGGGGTTGTTCCGCACGGCGCAGCAGCTCGAGCGCGGGGGACAGACCGAGCAGGCGCGCGAGGCCTACGCGCGTGTCGTCGAGCAGGCGCCGCGCAGCGAGCGGGCCGACGATGCGCTGCTCGCCCTGGCGCGGCTCGCGTGGCCGATCGCCGAGCCGGAGCAGCTCGGGACCGCGGCGGACACGACGCGCTGGGCCGAGGCGCGCGGACACCTTGCGCGGATCGTGACCGAGTACGCCCGCGCCGACTCGGCGCCCGAGGCGCTGTGGCGACTCGGACTGCTGCTGCTCGATCCGGACGGCCCGGAACGCGATCCCGACGACGCGACCGCGCGGCTGCTCGCGCTGCCGGAGCTGTATCCCGACGCGCCGCGCGCGCCGCAGGCGCTCGCCCTCGTCGCGATGATCGATGCCGGCGCGCGCCGCGACGGCCGCGCGCTCGAGAACGCGTTCCGCGTGCTGTGGGCGTGGCCGGCGGCGTCCGGCGCCGCGTCGCAGGCGTGGCTCGCCGCGGGCGAGGTGTCGGCGCGCGGCGCGCGGACCGAGCTGGCGCTCGTCTGCCTCGGCCGGGCGGGGACCGGGTCGGGCGAGGCGGCGCGCCGCGCGGTGCGACTCGCGGCGCTCGTCGACCGGATCGCCTCGGGGGCGGGCCGCGAGGCGTGGAAGATCGACCTCGACCGCCAGCTTGCGCTCCCCGAGCGCGTCGACGATCTCGCCGCGGCACCGGACGGCCGGCTGTTCGCGGCGATGGAGCGGGAGAACGCCGTGGCCGAGATCGATCCGTCCGGCGCGCGGGCGTCGCGCCGCCCGATGGCCGGCGTGATCGGCGTGGCGCTCGATGCCTGGTCGCGTCCATGGCTGCTGACCGGCGAGGCGATCGTCGGGCCCGCGGCCGTCGGGCGGATCGCGCTTCCCGAGGACGTCGACGCGACCGCGCTGGCGATCGTCGGGGCCCGCGGCCTGTGGCTGGCCGACAGCCGGGGACGGCGCGTCGTCCGTCTCGCGCCGGGCGGGACGATCGAGGCCGCCGCGCCACTCGCCGGCCGGGGCGATCCGCGTGCGCTGGCGCCCGGAACGGACGGCGGTGTCGTCGTGCTCGATGCGCGCAATCGGCGGATCCTGCGCTTCGACGCCCGCGGCGCGCCGGCGGGCCGGATCGAACTGGCCGGCACGGTGGGCCGCCCGGTCGACGTCGACGTCGACCGCCTCGGGGCGCTCTACGTGCTCGACGCGGACGGGCAGGTCGTCGTGCTCGACCGCAAGGGCGCGCTGGTCGCGCGCGTCGCGCTGCCCCGCGACGGCGAGCGCGCGATCGCCCGGCCGGAGCGGCTCGCCGTCGACGAGGCGGGGCGCATCGCCGTCGCGGACGGCCGGCGCCGGAGGATCACATGGCTGCGCTGAGCGGGTTCGTGCGCCGCGCGCTGGTCGCGGCGTTGCTCGCCGGAGCGGTGCTCGCGACGCCGGCGCCGTGCCAGGAGCCGGCGCCGGTGAAGGAGGCCGACGCGCTGGTGCGGGCCGAGCAGGCGTTCCTCGACGCGGACTTCGAGACCGCGCTGGCCGCGGCGCGCCAGGTCGCCGACGCGCTTGCCGGGCGGGAGGGCGCCGCACTCGATGACGCGACGCGCGCCCGGCTCGCACGCGCACTCGACCTGGTCGCGCAGTCGCTGTTCAACCTCGGGCGCGAGAGCGAGGCGCGCGACGCGCTCGCACGCCTCGTGGCGGTCGAGCCGGGCTACCGCGTCGACGAGGCGCTCGCCGGGCGCGAGTTCGCCGCCCTGTTCGAGTCGGTCCGCAGCGAGCGCGTCGGCTGGATCCGGCTCGCCTGCCGGCCGCTGCCGTGCGAGAGCGTGACCGTCGACGGGCGCCGGATCGCGCCGCCCGAGGACGGGATGGTCGCGCTGCCGGCCGGGACGCGCACGCTGGTGCTCTCGCGCCACGGATTCCGCGACGAGACGGTCGGCGGGCTGGAGATCGCCCCGGGGGCGACGCTCGACGTGACCGTCGAGCTGACGCAGGTCGCCCGGGATGTCGTGCTGCGCACCGAGCCGTCCGGCGTCCGGGTCTCGATCGACGGGACGCCGGCGGGAACGACCGAACCCGGCGCCGAGCCGGCAGGAGCGTCGGCGCCGCTCGTGCTGACCGAGATCGCGCCCGGTCCCCACGTGCTGGTGCTCGAGGCGCCGTGTCGCCGGCGCGTCGAGCAGCCGGTCGAGATCGTGCTCGACGCCCGGGACCCCGGGCCGCTCGATCTCGGCGTGATTCCGCTCGCCGAGGCGCGCGCGCAGGTGACGATCGACTGGACGCGCGACGAGGGCACCGTGCTGATCGACGGGGCGCCGGCCGCCGCGGGGACCCACACGCTCTGCCCCGGCGTCCACGAGCTGGCGGTCGCGGTCGGCACGCGGCGGATCTGGGTCGAGCGCGTGACCCTCGCCGACGGCGAGCAACGGCGCTTCGCCCCGCGGCCGCGTCCCGGGATCGCGCTGCCCCCCGCGCTGGTCGCGGGGCTGTCGGACGAGGTCCGCGCGGACTGGAACGTGCTGACCCTCGCCCCGGCGGTGCGCGAGACGATCGCGCGCACCGTGCGCGAGGCGCTCGGCGAGGACCCGCCCGCGATCGCTCCGCGCGTCGCGCGCCGGACCGTCGCCGCCCTGCAGCTCGCCTCGTGGCCGCCTGATGCGGCGCTCGCCGGACTGGTCGTCGACGGTGTCGGTCCGCTCGGCCGGCACCGGGTGGCGGTGCTGGTCGATCCGCGGCGGGGCCTGGTCGAGGCCTCCGCCCCGGAACGTGGTGCGCCGGAGGTCGCGGCGCTCGACGCCGCTCTCGCGCGCCGCTGGCGACCGTTCGGATCGTACCTCGGCCTCGACCTGGTGCTCGCCGAGGGGCGCGGCGTGCTCGTCGCGGCGGTGGCGAAGGACTCGCCCGCGGCCGGGGCGGGACTGGCGACCGGCATGCGGGTGGTCTCGCTTGCCGGGCGGCCCCCGTCAGGGCCGGCGGATCTCGACGCCCTGCGCGAGGCGCCGCCCGCCGGTCCGGTCGCGATCGAGGCGGCCGGTCGCGACGCCGTCGCCACGAAGTTCGAACTCGTGCCGACGCGCCAGCTGCGCGCGCCGTCCCCCGCGGCGCTCGCCGCACCGGGGCGCGCCCTGCTCGGGCTGCTGGCGCGGGCCGAGGTCCTGCGCGCCGTCGGCGATGCGGACCAGCGGGCCGCCGCGCTGGTCTGGAGCGGACTCCTGCTCGCCGCGCTGGGGCGTGACGCCGAAGCGGTCGAGGCGCTCGACCGCGCCGCGGTGCCGGCGGAACTCGATCCGTCGACCGACGCGCGCGCGACCGTCGGCTACGCGCTGTGGCGCCTGCTCGCCAGGCTCGGCGACCCCTACGCGGACGAGGTGCGGGCGCGGCTCGCGCCGCTCGCCGGGGCACGCGCGGGCGGGCGCGCCGGGCCTCCGCTGGAGTTCGTTCTGGCGGGATCCGCTCCCTGACCACGGTGGTCCGAAGAATGTGGTGACTCGCCGGTCGGGACGGCGCCGACGGACGAGCCGTGGGTCCGGCGAGGCAGGCAGCCGCTTTCCTCCCGGGTTGCCGTCCGGGGGGTTCGTAGTCCGAAGGCCCGGTGTGGTGCCGTCGCCCGCGCTGCGCGCAGCTCAGAAGGCGTACTTGAGGTCGTGTCGGGTCCAGTTGCAGATCTCGGGCCAGCGCAGGGC
>RFIB01000180.1 GCA_003695625.1 Acidobacteriota bacterium
GCCCAGTTGGCGTGGCAGTAGATGCTGTCGACGCTGATACCCAGGACCTGGGTATGGGCGCCCCGGAAGCGCGGCAGCAGCCGCTCGACCTCGGGCACCTCCTGGCTTCACGTGGGGGTGAAGTCCAGCGGGTAGAACAGCAGCATCACGTGGCGTTTGCCGCGAAACGTCCCGGGTCCGAGCGTCCGCCCGAGGTGGTCGGGCAGCTCGAAGCCGGGTCCCGGCGTTCCCGTCTCGATCATCGGATCCTCCGTCGCTCCCGCGCGCCGCGCGCGGGGTGCGGAAGGCATCCTACCCTCAGGTGCGAGGCCCGTGCCGGGAGCGAGTCCGGGGCGGCTTGCGCGACGTCGAACGTACGGCGAAACCCGGCTCTCGCGGAGCTGAAGGATCCGTCAGACACTACCGCGAACAATAACGTTTGTTATTGTGTGAATTCTTTTCCTTTGTTCGCGTATCATTCCTGCGCTCGGGAAGCGCGCATCTCACACGCTTTCCTCTCGGCGTGGCCGTGACAGGGACCCGCCCAGCAATGGGCTCGCCCCTTTGTCGGGATCCCCACCCAAGCCAGGAGAGGAAAGAGCGATGGAAAGCAGGACGAAACGGACTCTCATCGCGATCGGTGCGTCCATCGCGCTGCTCGCCGGGGGGGCGGTGTTCGCGGCGCCCCCGTTCGAGGGGGCCGAGTACTGCGCGGAATGCCATCCCGGCCAGTACAACGACTGGAAGGTCTCGGGTCACCCGTACAAGTTGCGCAACGGCGACGTGGCGCAGTTCGCGCCGCTGCCGCTGCCCGAGGGCTACACCTGGGACGACATCAGCTACGTGATCGGCGGCTACAAGTGGAAGTCACGCTACATGGATCGTGACGGGTTCATCATCACGAGCGTGCGGACGCCCGACGGTGAGGTCCCCGGACACAACCAGTACAACATGATGACCGGGCGCTGGGTCGACTATCACGCCGGCGAGGAAAAGCCGTACGACTGCGGCAGGTGCCATACCACGGGCTACTCGCCGGAGGGTCACCAGGACGGGCTTCCGGGCATCATCGGGACGTGGGAGTTCGGCGGCATCCAGTGCGAGGAATGCCACGGTCCCGGTGACGAGATGAGCGTCGACACGTCGGCGGCGGCCTGCGGTCGCTGCCACAGCCGTGGCGAGTTCGACACGATTCCGGCCAAGGGCGGATTCATCAGGCATCACGAGCAGTACAACGAGATGCTCGCCAGTCCCCACTCCTGGGCCAACTGCGTGACGTGCCACGATCCGCACAAGAAGGCCGAGTTCTCGATCGAACGCACCTGCGAGGACTGCCACGACGACATCGCCGCGGCGTACGCGCCGACCCGGATGGCCGGAGTCGGTGTCGACTGCATCGACTGCCACATGCCGTACGCGTCGAAGTCCGCGGAGGCGCTCGGCCCGAACACCGGAGACGTCAGGACCCACCTGTTCCGGATCGAGACCGATCCGGCATACCGGATGTTCACCGAGGACGGCGCCTTCGTGAACCTGGATCCGTCCGGGCAGGGTGCCGTGACGATCGACTTCGCCTGCATGGGCTGCCACCGCAACGTCGACCGCGACACGCTGGCCCGCGAAGCCGAGAACTTCCACGACAAGCCGCTGCGGGTGATCCGCGCCGTGGCGCGCTGAGAGAGGCGGCCGTGTCCCCGGGGAAGGTCGCTCCACCTTCCCCGGGGATACCGACCGTGGGGATCGGATACCATCGGGCCGCCTGTCACTACCGCGACCCGGCCGCGGCCGGGGGGGAGGCCCGATGCTCGAGCAGAACGACGGCTGGTTCGTGGTCAACCTGCGGGATGCGACGTGGTACGCGCATCCACTGTTCGGCAGGCGAGCCGAACTCGAGCGCGAGGGACGGTTTCCCCAGACCGGCATCCGGGTCGTCGTGCTCGAGCCGGGCCAGCCTGCCTGCCGCTATCACCGCGAGAACGCGCAGGAGGACTTCCTGGTGCTCTCGGGCCGCTGCACGCTGCTGGTCAACGACGAGCAGCGCGAGTTGAGCGCCTGGGACTTCGTCCACTGTCCGCCCGGGGTGACCCACGTGTTCGTCGGCGCGGGTGACGGCCCGTGCGCGCTCCTGATGATCGGCCACCGGCCCGGGAACCACGAGCTGTTCTACCCGGAGAGCGAGGCGGCGCGTCGCTTCGGCGCCGAGGCCCCGGAACCGACCTCCGATCCGCGGATCGCGTACGCCGACGTGCCGCGCCCCGAGCCGTGCGAGCCTCCCGAGTGGCCGATCGGACCGCCGGAAAAAACCGCTTGACGGCGTGACCGGGCGCCCCCATACTCCCTCCGACGTCCCGGCAGCCACCTCCCGTACAGAAACGGAAGCGCAGCGTGCCGCAGCCAGTCCGGATCGGCCGGACGCGCTGAACGGGGCGCTCCCTGCGTGCGGCTGATCGCACCAGGGTGCAGGGACACGGGCATGGCCCGCCCAGGCGGGCCGGAGAACAGTTCAGTGGGTACCAATCTGTACGTCGGCAACCTTCCTTTCAGCGCCAGCCAGGACGAAGTGCGCGACCTGTTCGAGAACGAGGGTTGCTCCGTGACCTCGGTCAACCTGATCAACGACCGCGAGACCGGTCGCCCGCGCGGCTTCGGCTTCGTGGAGACCGCGACGCCGGAGGACGCCCAGAAGGCGATCCAGGCGCTCGACGGCCGCGAATTCGGTGGCCGCTCGCTCAAGGTCAACGAGGCACGCTCCCGCCAGGGCGGTGGCGGTGGCAACCGCCGGCCCCAGTACTGAGCCGGACGGACCACGCACACCGGGCGGGCTGACACTCGCACCGGAACACAACGAAGGGCGCCCCGATTCGGGGCGCCCTTTTTCTCGGCATGACGTGTCGCGCCACGTGGCGTGCCGCCCCGCTCGTCACAGCGTGTCGAACCGCGCTTCTCCCTCGTCGAGCGCGACGGTCGCGTAGCGGCCCTCCGCCAGCGCTCCCGGGCTGACGACGAGGGTCGGGCCGAGGCGTTCGTCGTACGGCTCGTCGCCGGCGACGACCGCCACCCGCGGATTGTGGGTCTTGATCAGCTCGGCGATCGTCTGCGAGCCGGGCGCCTGCCGGCCCTTGTGCACCGGCGGCGTCGCGAACAGGAACACCTTCGGGTAGTCCTTGAGGTTCGCGAGCGGCTTGAGCCGGTACTCGGCCTCCCAGCCGGGATAGACGAGGCGCTCCTGCTCGTCGCGCGGGCGGTCGCGGTCATCCTCGACCAGACCGCCGAGCCCCGCGAAGGCGATCCACCCCGGCGCGAAGGCGAACGCGCCGTGGACGCCGTGCAGGTTCGGGAACACGATCTCCATGTTCCACGCCTCGCGGAGCCACTCCGAGATCGGCGCGTCGTCCGGGCCCGGCACGAGATATGCCGGCACGCCCGACTCGCCGAGCACCTGCAGGACCTCCTTGAGCCGCCGCGGCCCGCCCGGTCCGCCGGCGAGGTTCCCGACGAGCGCGACGGCCTCGGTCCCGTCGTCGGCCACGCGGTCGAGCAGCCGCTCGAGCCTGTCCACGTCGCCCGCCACGTCGGCACACGCCACGATCCTGCGGACCCTCTTTCGCATGGCTCCCTCCTCGTCTGGACGATGCGAACGTGCCTGCGGGACCGCGCAAGCCCCGGGCAGGGACACACCCCGGGGCCCCGGGACCCCGCACCATCGTGATGGGATCGCCGCCCGGCGCCGGCAAGCCGCCCACGGTGGTGCAAGGAATGGGGGCCCCCGCGGAGCTGAGCCC
>RFIB01000181.1 GCA_003695625.1 Acidobacteriota bacterium
CGCGCGCGAGCGCATCGCGCGCGGGTCCGGGGCCTCGGTGTGGGACGCGGTCGCCCGCCAGCTGCGCAGCCGCGAGACGCGGGCGCCGCGCGCGCTCGGCCGCCTGGTCGAGCACTACCAGCGCTCGGCGGGCGACGACCGCCCGGTGACGATCGCGATGCGCGACCGCGCGACGACGTTCTTTCTCGAGCGCGACCTTCCGGTCGCCGCGATCGCCGAGGCCGACGCCGCGATCGTCACCGCGCCGGACGATCCCCGCGCATGGCGCGCGCTGGCCCGCGTGCTGCGCCGCGAGGCGCTGTTCGACGAGGCGTTCGCGGCGATCGACCGCGCGGCCCGGCTCGCCTCGGGCGAGCTGGCCGCGACGATCGCGCGCGAGCGCGGCGAGCTGCTGTTCGCCCTCGGTCGCGACCGCGAGGCCGCCCGGGCGCTCGATGCGGCCGCCGCGGCCGGCGCCCCCGACCCGTTCGCGCGCGGCCTCGTCGCGCTCGCCCTCGGCAAGCGCGAGGAGGCGATCGGGTGGCTCGAGCGCGCCGCCGCCGGAGACGGACCCGACGCCGCCCGCGCCCGCGCCCGTCTCGAGCGGCTGCGCGGAGGGCCTCAGCCGACGGGGACCTGATCGCGGTCCAGCCCGTAGGCCTTGATCTTGCGGTAGAGCGTGCGCACCGAGATCCCGAGGATCTCCGCGGCCCGGTTGCGGTGCCAGCGCGTCTGGTGCAGCACCTCGAGGATGCGCTGGCGCTCGAGTTCCTGGAGCGAGGCGCCCGGACGCGGCGTTCCCGGCATCTCGTGCTGGGGCGGCGGCGAGAACGACGTCCCCGCCCCGGCCGTCGCCGCGCTCGCCGGGGCCGCCTCGGCGTGCGCGATCTCGCGCGGCAGATCGTCGCGTCCGAGACGGCCGTCCCTGGCCAGCAGCGAGGCGCGTTCGATCACGTTGCGCAGCTCGCGCACGTTGCCCGGCCAGTCGTATGCCTGCAGTGCGGCGAGCACGTCGTCGTCGATCCCGACGCCGGGCGCGACCGCGTCGAGGAACGCCCGCGCCAGCGGCTCGATCTCCTCGCGCCGCTCGCGCAGCGGCGGCACGTGGATCGTGCCGGCGTTGATCCGGTAGTACAGGTCGGCGCGGAACGTCCCGGTGCGCGACTCCGCCGCCAGGTCGCGGTTCGTCGCCGCCACCAGCCGCACGTCGACCGTGATCTTCTTGCGTCCGCCGACGCGGAAGAAGCTCATCGTCTCGAGCACGCGCAGCAGCTTGACCTGGAGCCCCTGGGGCAGCTCGCCGATCTCGTCGAGGAACAGCGTCCCCCCGTGCGCGGCCTCGAGCAGGCCCGCGCGCGGCGCGTCCGCGCCGGTGAACGCGCCCTTCTCGTGCCCGAACAGCTCGCTCTCGAGCAGGTTGTCCGGGATCGCGGCGCAGCTCAGGTCGACGAACGGGCCCGACGCGCGCCGGCTGCGCCGGTGGATCTCGCGCGCGACGATCTCCTTGCCGACACCGCTCTCGCCGAGAATCAGCACCGGCAGCTCCGACGGCGCGAGACGCTCGATCATCCGCAGCACCGGCTTCATCGCGCGCGAGTTCCAGCCGACGACGCCCGGATCGTGTGCCGCGCTGTGATGCTCCTCGCGACGCCGCAGCCGCTCGTTCTCGCGCTCGAGCCCGCGCTTGCGCGCCGCCGCGCGGATCAGCGCGTCGAGCACCTCGATGCGGCACGGCTTGGTGACGAAGTCGTAGGCGCCGAGCTTCATCGCCTCGACCGCGGATTCCACGGTCGCGTTGCCGGTGAGCAGGATCACTTCCGGCGCGCCGTCGTCGTCGGCCAGCGAGCGCAGCACCTCGAGCCCGTCGAGCCCCGGCATCCGGATGTCGAGCACGGCGACATCGAACGACTCGCGATCGATCGCGCGCGCCGCCCGCACGCCGTCCTCGGCCTCCACGACGCGGTGACCGCGTCGCTCGAGCTCGCGCCGCAGCACCTGGCGCAGCCGCGACTCGTCGTCGGCGAGCAGCACGTAGGCTCCGCCCCGGTCCGCAGCCTGCGCCTTGTTGCCCTGATCCCGTGTCGTCACGTCGTCGCTCATCGCACACCTGCCTGTTCGTGTTCGGCGATCTCGACCGGCGCCGGCAGGACCAGCTCGAAGCGGCTGCCCGCACCCGGCACCGACGAGACGCGCACACTGCCGCCCAGAGCCTCCATCAGCCCGTAGACGACCGACAGACCGAGCCCCGTCCCGTGCCCCGGCGGCTTGGTCGTGAAGAACGGATCGAAGATCCGCTCGCGCAGTTCGACCGGAATCCCCGGTCCGTCGTCCTCGACGGCGAGCACGACCGTCTCGCCGTCCTCGCCGCGCTCGGCGCGGATCGTCACCTCGCCGTGGGGCGCGGCGTCGGCGGCGTTGAGCACCAGTGCCATCAACGCCTCGACGAGGTGGTTCTCGTGCGCCGTCGGCTGCGGAAGTGCGGGCGCCACCACGCAGCGCAGCGTGACGTCGCGCAGCTTCGGGTTGTGTCGCACGAGGCGCGCCGTGCGCTCGACGATCCGCTCGAGGTCGCACGGTGCGGTCTCGGCCGTGGACGGCCGGGCGAAATCGAGCAGCGCCTGGAGGATCTCCTTGCAGCGATAGGCCTCCTCCTCGATCACGCCCGCATCGTCGATCATCTCCCGTCGGGTGGCCTCGTCCGGTGGCTCGGCGAGGCTGCCCCGCATCGCCTCCGCGCAGCTCGCGATCGTCGCCAGCGGATTGTTGATCTCGTGGGCGATCCCGGCGGCCAGCCGGCCGATCGCCGCCAGCTTCTCGGCCTGGGCCATCGAGCGCTCGAGCGCCCGCTGCGCGGTGACATCCCGGGCGAAGGTGATCACGTGGGTCACCTCGGGGCCGTCGCCGAGGCGCATCGGGACCTTCTCGACGCGGTAGGTGCGGCGCGGCCGGCCGCCGCGCGCCTCGACCTCGACCGCCTCGGGCCGGCCGGTGCGGAACACGCGCTCGAACTCCTCGCGCAGCCGTGGTTCGTCGCCGACGATGTCGAACAGGTTCGCCCCGAGGACCTCGCCCCGCGGTCGCCCGAAGGGCCCCGCCTCGCGGCCGCGGTTCCAGACGACGACGCGGTAGTCGCGGTCGATCGCGTAGAGCGAGACGGGAATCGCGTCGACGACCGCCTGGAACAGGGCCCGCTGTTCGTCGAGGCGCTCGGCGTCCGCCGCCCGCCCCGCGGAACCGGCGCGGCGGGCGAGCCGCGCGAGGCGCGCAGCCAGCTCCGCGACGGGGATGCGGGGATCGACGGCCTCGTCGGCGCCGGCGTCGAGCAGGGCCGCGCGGTCATCCCCGCGAGGGGCGATCGCGACGACGCCGGCGGCCCCCGCCGCCCGCGCGGCGGCGACGAACGCGGCCCCGCGATCCGGGGTGCACGGCCCGGCGACGGCGATCCGGCCGCGGGACGGACCGTCGTCGAGCGCCTCGAGCCGCGCCCGGCGCACCGCCGAGCGCACGCGCCCGCGGAGCGCGCCGCCGACCGCGCCGATGACCACCTCGTGGATCCCGGATTCCGGCACCTGCCCTGCTCTCCGGCCGCGCCCGCCGCCGCGGCGGACCGGCCCCCTGGCGAATCTTGGGTCCCGCGGGCGGCGCGACAAGACGGCCGGAATCCGGCCAGCGGCGTCCGGCCGTCGCCCGAGGGTGGCCGGTGTGGCCGCCGGCACCCGGGCCCGACGCGGAGCGGCGTCCGGAGGCGTCCGTCACCGTCCGGCGGTCATGGCATGGGCCTTGCGAGTCGTCCCGGCGGAGGGAGCCTTGCGGTGATCGACCGCCGGACCATCGAGCAGCTTGCGTGGGCCGTGGCCGCCGGGGCCTGGTTCGCCGGGATCTCCATGGTTCTCGGCGACTTCACGCTCGACCCCCCGGCGCTCGTCGCGTCGGGCGCGATCGTCGCCGTGGTGTTCGGCGCCGGTCTGCTGCGCCTGCGGCGCGAGCGCGAGCGCGAGCAGCGCGATCACCTTCTCGAACTGCGCGGACTGCACGATCGCGTGATCGAGGCGTTCTCGCTCGCCATCGACGCGCGCGACCTGCGCGCCGCCGGCCGGGCGCGGCGGGTGCGCGCCTACGCGCGCCAGCTCGCCCGGCTCGTCGCCGAGCAGGCGCCGGAGCTGGTTCCGGCCGACGACCCGGCCGGGGAGCCGTGGGCGGAGATGCTGGCCGCCACCGCGATCCTCCAGGACGTGGGTCTGCTCTGCCTGCCGGACCATCTCGTGCACCGGGCCGCGACGCTCGAGGGCGCCGAGCGCGAGCGCCTCGAGGAGCACGCGGCGCTCGGTGCGGGGATGATCTCGAGACTCGGCTTCCCCGAGCAGGTGGCGCGGATCGTTCGCCACCATCACGAGCGGTGGGACGGCCGGGGGTTCCCGGACGGACTGGCGCGCGAGGCGATTCCGCTCGGCGCGCGGATCCTGGCGCTGGCGAACAGCCTCGACGCCGCGCACCGCCAGCTCGGGCCGGAGAACGTCGGGCCGGAGCGGCTCGTCGCCTGGATCGCCAACCGCGCCGGAACCGAACTCGACCCGCGCCTGGCCGAGCTCTACTGCCGGAACGCCGCCGAGATCGAGCGCAGCGTCGATGCGGCCGACAGGATCTCGACCGGGACCGCGGACGAGAGCGCCGACCTGCTGGCGGAGGACCTGCACCGGGCACGGCACGAGTCGCTCGTGCTTCACGAGCTGAGCGCGCGCCTTGGCGCCTCGCTCGAGGTCGGCGACCTGATCCGCCTGGTCGACCACCACCTGCTCGGCCTGATGCCGGCCCACACGCTCGCGCTGTACGTCGCCGAGCCCGGGGGCGAGACGCTGCACCCGCTCGGCAGCTCGGGAACGCTCGCCGGGCTGCTCGACCGCAGGACCTTCGCCGTCGGCGAGGGCGTGACCGGCTGGGTCCACGAACGCGGCCGGCCGGTGATCAACGCCGACGCCCGCATCGACCTCGGGCGCTCGGTCGAGCGGGCCGACCCGCCGATCCGCGCGGCGGCGGTGTTCCCCGTCGAGGATCCGCTGGGCCGGATCGGCGTGATCGCGTTCTACTCCGCGCAGGAGCACCCGTTCACGGACGAGCATCGCCGGATCGTCGAGCAGGTCACCCCGCAGCTGGCGGCGGCGATGCGCAACGCGCTGCTCTACAAGGCGAGCCGCGAGCACTCGATGACCGACGCGCTGACCGGGCTGCCGAACAACCGGGCGCTGCACCAGCAGCTCGAGCGCGAGCTGTCCCGCGCCCGCCGGACAGGCGAGCCGCTGACCGTCGTCGTGCTCGACCTCGACCGCTTCAAGCCGGTCAACGACACCTGGGGCCACCAGGCCGGCGACCACGTGCTGCGCGAGATCGCGAGAAGGCTGCAGAGCGGGTTCCGCAACTGCGACCACATCAGCCGCTACGCGGGCGACGAGTTCGTCGCGCTGCTGCCGGCCACGCGGCCGGCCGACGCGGAGGCGGTCGTGCGGCGTGTCCAGCGGCTGCTCGACGAGCAGCCGGTCACGCTGCCGGACGGGACGACGCGGATCGCGGTCGGCATCTCGGCGGGCCTGGCGACCTGCCCGGCCGACGGACGGACCGCCGAGGACCTGCTGCGCGCCGCCGACCGGCGGATGTACGAGGACAAGGCGACCCGCCGGGACGGAGGACACGCGCCAGCTCCGGCCGTTCCCGGTACCGCCGTACGACGCGAGACCGGCCCGGACGCCTGAGCGCGGCGCGGGCGGCGGGCGTCCCGGCCGCGGTCTTGACGGCTGCCGCGGCGTGAGGGTAGAAGCTGCCAGAGCGTGTCTTCCGCCTCGTGCCCCCTCCGGGCCGGGGGGGGGCGCGGCCGAAGGTCAGTCCCCGGCGAGGAGGATCGAGGATGCCTTCTCGCGCCGTATCGAGATGGATGGCGGTGCTGGTCGTCTCGCTCCTCGCAGCGAGCCCGGGCATCGCGCAGTGCGTCAACTGCTGCAGCCTCTCCACACCGCGAGGCGTCCTGCTCGGCTGCTGCGCGTCGGCAATGTCCGGCGGAACGTTCTGCACGCTGACGGGCCGGAACCTGTGCATGACGATGTTCAACTGCCAGGATCCCGCCCACCCGCCGCAGCCGCAGATCGCCCGCTACTTCACGCTGGAGATCTCGGCATGGGAAGCCACCGGCTCCGGCTGGGACATGTCGTCCTTCCCGGCCGTCGTCACCGCGGATGATCCGTCGTCGCTGCGTGCGGCGATCGCCTCGCTCGGCGGCGTGCCGGAGGTCCAGGCGAAACTCCGGGCCTTCGAATACAGCGTGGCGTCGACCTCGTGGGCTCCCGAGGGCGGCATGGCGGCCGAAGGAAGCGGCTACATGACGCGGGGAGATGTGGACCTGGAAGGGACCGGCCCCACGCGCCTGCGTGTCTGCGGCTTCCAGCCGGACGGCGTTCCGGAACTTCGGGCCGACGAATCGCTGACCGGCGGCCAGACCCTGCTCGTTCCCGTGACGGTCAGCGGACGGCCCACCATCGTCGCCGTGCATCTCGTCGAGATGAGCGAGCAGGAATGGCTCGCCGAGGGCGAGGAGCGGCAGGGTGCGTTCGTCGACACGTTCGAGGCGGCGCTCGAGGAACCGGCGTACGCGCTGATCGGAGCAGGGGCGGCGGGGCCCTGCGAGTGAGCGGCCGGGCGCAGGCATCGCAGCCGCGCTAGCCTTTCCCTCCCGCCCCCTTCCGCGGGCGGGAGGGAGGCATCCGTGGCCCGTGTGCTCGTTCTCGGCGCCGGTCTGGTCGGCCGGTCGCTGGCCCGGCGCATCGCCGCCGAGCCGCGGTGCCGGGTGACCGTCTGCGATCGCGACCCGGCCGCCCTCGAGCCGCTCGCCGCGGCCGGCCTCGAGAC
>RFIB01000182.1 GCA_003695625.1 Acidobacteriota bacterium
CGCCCGCGGCGCGCGCCAGCGTCGCGAGGAGGGTCTGTTTCTCGTCGAGGGGCCGCGCGGGCTTGCCGAGGCGCTCGACCGCGCCGGCGAGGTGGTATGGGTGCTCGTCGCCGCGTCCCGCGCCGGTCGTCCCGAGTTCGCCGGATTCGTCGCCACCTGTCACGAGCGGGCGATCCCGGTCCAGCCGGTGCGCGACGCGCTGCTCGCACGGCTCGCGCCGACCGAGCATGGCCCCGGACTGCTCGCCGCCTGCCGGCTGCCCGAGTCGGCCGACGCGCCGCAGGCGGCGATCGAGGCGGCCGGCGCCGGCCTGCTGGTCGTCACGTCGGAGATCCAGGACCCGGGAAGCCTCGGCGCGCTCGTCCGCTCGGCGGCGGCGTTCGGCGCCGACGCGCTGCTCGCCGCCGGCGGCGCCGACCCGTGGAACCCCAAGGCGGTGCGCGCCTCCGCCGGCGCGATCCACGATCTGCCGGTGGCGCGTCACGCGGACGCCGGCGCGGCCTGCGATCCGGTGCTCGCCCGCGACGCGCGGCGGGTGGCAGCCGTCGCCCGCGGCGGACGCGACCCGCGCGCGATCGACTGGACCGGTCCGCTCACGCTGCTGCTCGGCTCCGAGGTGCGGGGCCTTCCCGACGCGCTGCGCGACGGCGCCGAGCCGGTGACGATCCCGACGACCGGCCGCGTCGAGTCGCTGTCGGTGCCGATCGCCGGCTCGATCCTGCTCGCCGAGAGCGCCCGCGCGCGGGGGCTTGCCGGCGGAAGTCACGCGGGAGCGAAGCGCAGCCACAGATAGCCGAGCGCGAACGCCGCCTGGAGCGCGATACCGGCCAGGCTGGCGCGGCGCAGCCGCTGCCCGGGGCGGTCGGCGGCCGGCACCTCGACGCCGGTCACCGCCAGGTGGTTGAGCGTCGAGAGCACCGGTGCGGTCAGGAACGAGAGCGTCGTCGCCAGGTCGACCAGCGCCTTGAGCCGCGCGACGAACGGCCCGATGACGAGCAGCGAGCCGACGGCCAGCACCGCCATCGCGATCCAGTACGCCGGCCCCTCGACCGCCTCGTCGTCGCGCCGGCCGCGCAGCACCGCGCCGAGGGCGGCGAGCGCCCGCGGGAAGCCGTCGACGACGGTGACCGTCGTCGAGAGCATCACGGCGAACGCGGCGAGGCCGAGCAGCGGACGGCTCCAGCCGCCGAGCGTCTGCGCGTACAGCTCGACGACCTGCGCGGCGAACGCCCCCGGCGCTGCCGCGAACGTGCGGCCCGCGCTGTGCATCACGCCCGCCCCGAGCAGCAGGAAGCACACCGCGAGCGCGAGCGTGCCCGCGTAGCCGATGTCGAAGTCGAGCGTCGCCTCGCGCACCGACGGCCGGTAGCCGGTCTGCCGCGCGCGGGCCAGCGTCCACAGCGAACTCCACACGGCGATGTCGATCGCCGACGGCATCCACCCGACGAGCGCGGCCGCGAACGCGACGTCGGTGACCGAGAAGCCGCCCGCGGGGGCGCTCGCCAGCGTGCGCCAGGGCAGGCGCGGGACGACCAGCAGCGTGGCGACCAGCGTCGAGACGGTCAGCAGCGCGATCATCAGCTTGATCGCGCGGTCGAGCCACGCGTAGCGGCCGGCGACGAGCAGCGCGATGCTGCCGGCGAGGATCGCGCCGGCGAGCCACGCGACCGGGACCGGGACGCCGATCAGCGCCTGGGCCAGCCCCGCCGTGACCAGCGTGACCGCGGCCTCGATCGCGAACATCGTCGCCAGCGTCAGCACGGCGTACAGCGCGACCGCCCAGCGCCCGCGCGCACGGTAGCCCCAGAGCAGACTGCGGCCGGTCGCGGCGGCGTAGCGCGGGCCGAAGACGAACGCGGGGTACTTCATCGCGCAGGCGAGCAGCACGAGACCGAGCGGCGCGAGCCCGTACTGCGCACCGGCGCGGGTCGACTGGACCAGGTGCGAGACCCCGACCGCGGCCCCGGCGAACAGCAGCCCCGGCCCGATCACCCGCAGCAGGTCGCCGCCGCGCGCGGACGTCACGGCGTCGCGGCGCGCCGGCGGCGACGCTCGCGCAGGTACTCGGCGACCGCCTTGCGATGCTCGCGGAACGTGCGGCTGAAGCGGTGCCGGCCGTCCCCGGTGGCGACGAAGTAGAGCGAGCCGTCCCGCTCCGGGGCGAGCACGGCGCGCAGCGCCTCGAGTCCGGGCGAGGCGATCGGTCCCGGCGGCAGGCCGGAGCGGACGTACGTGTTGTAGGGATGGTCCCAGGACAGGTCGGCCTTGCGGATGTTGCCGTCCCAGCGCCCGGCGCGCTTGAGCGCGTAGATCACCGTCGGGTCGCACTGCAGCCGCATGCCGCGCGCGAGCCGCTCGAGGAACACCCCGGCGATCCGCGCCCGCTCGTCGGGCACCGCCGTCTCCTTCTCGACCAGCGAGGCGAGGGTGACGATCTGGCGCAGCGTCAGCCCCGAGGCGGCGATGCGCGCGGCCTCCGGTTCGGCGAAGCGCGCGCGGAACTGCGCGACCATCGTGCGGGCGATGTCGGCCGGATCCGCGCCGCGGGCGAAGCGGTACGTCTCGGGAAACAGGTAGCCCTCGAGGTCCTCCGCGTCCGGATCGAGGTCGCGGATCGGCGCCGGATCGGAGAACGCGGCGACCAGCGCCTCGCGCGAGGCGATGCCCGTCGCGGCGATCGCCTCGGCGGTCTCGAACAGGTCGAGCCCCTCGCGCAGGGTGACCGGGACGGTGACCACGCGCCCGCGGCGGATCTCGCGCAGCACAGCATACGGCGCGAGGCCGGGGCGCAGCTCGTACTCGCCCGCCCGCAGCGAGCGGTCGATGCCGGTCAGCCGCAGCAGGCGCGAGGTCAGCCATGCGGGGCCGACGATGCCGGCCTCGTCGAGCCGCTCGGCGATCTGCCGCGCGGTCATCCCCGGCTCGATGGTGACCAGGGACGGCGGGGCGTCCGCCCGGCCCTGAGGCAGCACGCACCACGCACCGAGCCCCAGCGCGGCGACGAGCAGCACGACGGGCAGCACCACCAGCGCCGCGACAAGTGCGCGGCGCCCCGTCACGACGTGCCCCCGCGGGCCCGGGCGTCGAGCCAGGCCTGCAGCACCAGCGCGGCGGCGACCTTGTCGACCACGCGGCGTCGCTTGCGCCGGCTCATGTCGGCCTCGAGCAGCGCGCGCTCCGCGGCGACGGTGCTCATCCGCTCGTCGTGGTAGACGACCTCGAACCCCTCGGCGGCGAGCCGCTCGCCGACCGCGCGCGCCTCCGCCGCCAGCGGACCGTCGCGGCCGTCGAGTTCGTACGGCATGCCGATCACGAACGTGTCCGCCCCGCGCTCACGGGCCAGCTCGAGCAGCGCGGCGATGTCGCGGCGCATTCCGCTGCGCCGCACGACGGTCACCGGGAAGGCGACGGTGCCGCCCTCGTCGGAGATCGCGACGCCGAGCGTGCGGGTGCCGACGTCGATGCCGATCGCGCGCGCCATCGTGCCCACGATTGTCGGGCGGGCGACGGGCGGCGGCAACGGGAACCCCGCCGCCGCCGCTCAGGCCCGTGACAGGTCGTCGAGCACGGCGGTCAGCAGCTGCCAGAAGCGGCCGACCGAACTGATCTGCACCCTCTCGTCGGGCGAGTGGGCGCCGCGGATCTCCGGCCCGAACGAGACCATGTCCATTCCGGGGATCCGCTCGCCGATCAGGCCGCACTCGAGCCCGGCGTGGATCGCCGTGACGTGCGGCTCGCGGCCGAACAGCCGCTCGAACGCCCCCCTGGTCACCTTGAGCACCGGAGAGTCGAGGTTCGGCTTCCAGCCCGGGTAGCGCCCGGTCCGCTCGGCGGACGCCCCGGCCAGCGCGGCGATCGCCGCGATCTGCTCGAGCACCGAGTCGAGCGCCTCGGACACCGACGAGCGCGAGCAGCAGACGATCGTCGCCGTGTCGTCGCCCGGTTCGGCCCGCACGACGCCGAGGTTGGTCGACGTCTCGACCAGCCCCTCGATGTCGCGGCTCATCGCGATCACGCCGCTCGGCAGGGCGCGCAGCAGCCGGACGAGGCGCAGGCCGGTCGTCTCGTCGAGCGCCTCGGCGCCGTCCTGCGCCGGTTCGCGCACGGCGATCGACGGCTGCGGCTCGATCCCGGCGTACTCGGTGCGCACGGCGGCGGCGACGGCGTCGACCGCGGCGCGCAGTCGCGCATCCTCGGCAGCCGGCACGGCGATCGTCGCGAACGCCTCGCGCGGGATCGCGTTGCGCTTGCTGCCGCCGGCCAGACCGACGATGCGCAGCGGGGCGAGCGCGGCGACCGGCTCGAGCGCCCGGGCCAGCACGTGGATCGCGTTGGCCCGGTTGCGGATGATGTCGAGTCCCGAGTGGCCGCCGAGCAGGCCGGTGACGGCGATCTCGCGCAGCACGACGCCGCCGGGCAGCGGCTCGCGGTGCAGCGGCAGCTCGATCCGCGTGTCGCAGCCGCCGGCACAACCGACGAACAGGACGCCGTCCTCCTCGGAGTCGAGATTGAGCATCGTGCGCCCGCGGACCAGCGACGGGTCGAGCCCCATCGCGCCGGTCATCCCGGTCTCCTCGTCGATGGTCATCAGCAGCTCGAGCGGACCGTGGGCGACCGACGGATCCTCGGCGCACGCCATTCCGGCGGTGACGCCGATCGCGTTGTCCGCTCCGAGGGTCGTTCCCTCGGCGGTCAGCCAGTCGCCGTCGCGGACGACGTGGACCGGACCGGTCTCGGAGTCGTACGGGCTGTCGGCGTTGCGCTCGCAGACCATGTCGAGGTGGCCCTGGATGATCACCGGCGGGGCGTCCTCGCGGCCCGGACTCGCCGGCACGCGGACCACCAGGTTGCCGACCTCGTCGCGCGCGGTCTCGTAGCCGTGCTGCGCGGCCCAGTCGAGCACGTAGGCGGCGATCTGTTCCTCGCGGCCCGACGGCCGCGGCGTGCGCGTGAAGACCTCGAAGTGCTTCCACAGGATCGCGGGCTCGAGCCCGTCGAAAGGATTGTCCGGCATCGTGCGTTCTCCTTGGCGTCGAGGAGCGGCGATTCTACCCTGCCGGCCCGGCCCCGCCCGTCCGGACTCCGGCCGGCTGGTAAGATGCCGCGCGCGGACGTGCGGAGCGCCGCGAGGACGCCCCGCGCCGGGAGGAGGTCGGCATGCGCAAGGCCCTGGTGTCGCTGGCGGTGATCGTCGGTCTGCTGGTCGTCGTCGGACTGGTGCTCGTCGTCTGGGGCACGAAGACCTACAACCGGTTCGTCGCGCTCGAGCAGCGGGTCGACCAGGCGTGGGCCGACGTCGAGAACGCCTACCAGCGACGGATGGACCTGATCCCGAACCTGGTCGAGACCGTCAAGGGCGTCGCCGGATTCGAGAAGGAGACGTACACCGCCGTGGCCGAGGCGCGCGCCCAGGCCGGCTCGATCCGGATCACGCCGGAGCTGCTGCGCGACCCGCAGGCGCTGGCCCGCTTCGACCAGGCGCAGTCGGCGCTGTCGTCCGCGCTGAGCCGGCTGCTCGTGACGGTCGAGCGCTACCCGGATCTCAAGGCGAACCAGAACTTCCTCGACCTGCAGGCGCAGCTCGAGGGCACCGAGAACCGGATCGCCGTCGCCCGGCGTCGCTTCAACGAGGCGGTGCGCGAGTACAACACCGCGATCCGGCGCCTGCCCGCCCGCCTGATCGCCGGGCTCGCCGGCTTCGAGTCGCGGGCGTTCTTCTCCGCGGCGCCCGGCGCCGAGACGGCGCCGAAGGTCGAGTTCTGATGCCGGGGGCCCGTCGCGGCGCGCTGCTGCTGCTGCTCGCGCTCGCGGCGGGAGCCGTCCCCGCGCTGGCCCGCTTCGCGCCGCCGCCGCCGCCGCCGCGCTTCGTGCACGACGGGGCCGGGCTGCTCGCCCCCGCCGAGCGGCGCGCCCTCGAGGAGCGGCTGCTCGCGCTCGACCGCGAGCGCGGCCTGCAGATCGGGATCGCGCTGCTGCCGAGCCTCGACGGCGCGCCGCTCGAGGAGGCGACGATCGCGATCGCCGAGGCGTGGAAGCCGGGCCACGCGGAGCGCGACGACGGCCTGCTGATCGCGGTGTTCGTCGCCGAGCGCAAGGTGCGCATCGAGGTCGGCTACGGGCTCGAGGGGGCGATCCCCGACGCGATCGCCGCGCGGATCATCCGCCACGTGATCACGCCGGCGTTCCGGGAGGGGCGGTACCTCGACGGACTGGCCGGCGCCGTCGACGCGCTGGCGGCGGCCGCCGCGGGCGAGACCGAGGCGATCCCGGCGGCCGGCGGAAACGGACCGGGCGCCGCGCCGGCCGTGATCCTGATCGTGCTGGCGCTGATCGTGGCGATCTCGCTGCTCTCGGCGGTGGCGGCCGCCCGCGCCGAGCGGCACCGCACGCTGCACGGGGGCAAGCTGGTCCGCGAGGGGCTGCCGTGGTGGGTCTGGCTGATGCTCGACGGGCGGGGACGCGGCGGCGGATCGTCCGGCGGGGGCTCGTTCGGCGGCGGATCGTTCGGCGGCGGCGGATCGTTCGGCGGGGGCTCGTTCGGCGGCGGCGGCGCGTCGGGAGGCTGGTGAGCGATGGCGGCGGAACGTCGGTCGACCGGGTTCTTCACGCCGTTCACGTACGGCTCGTTCCTCGTCGCGCTCGGCGTCGCCCTCGGCGCGCTGGGACTGGTGCTCTCGGTGCTCGCCTGGCGCGGCCCGCGGATGCCGGAGACGTGGGATCAGCCGTCTCCGCTCGGGGGCGTGCTGCTCGTCGCCGCGGGACTGCTCGCGGCGATGCTCGGCCACTGGCTGCGCAGCCGGCACCTGGTCGTCCACCGGCTGACGCCCGCGACGTTCCTGACGCCGGACGAGGAGCGCCGGGTGCTCGAGGCGATCCGCGAGTTCGAGCATCGCACGTCCGGTGAGATCCGCGTGCACCTCGAGACGCGGGTGCGCGGCGACGTGCTCGAGGCGGCGCGCAGGACGTTCGAGCGGCTCGGGATGACCGCGACGGCGCAGCGCAACGGCGTGCTGTTCTTCGTGGCCACGCGCAGCCGGCGGTTCGCGATCGTCGGGGACGAGGGGATCGACAGCAGGGTTCCCGACGGATACTGGGACGAGATCGTCCGCGTCGTGTCCGAGGCGTTCCGCGCGGGCCGGCACGCGGACGGCCTGGTCGAGGGCATCCGCATGGCCGGCGAGAAGCTCGCCGAGCTGTTCCCGCGGCGCGAGGACGACGTCAACGAGCTGCCGGACGGGATCTCGCGCAACTAGCCCACCGTGGTTCGAGGAATGTGGTGAGGGCGGTGTCCGCATGCGGACGGGTGTCCGGGCAGGTCGTCCGCATGCGGACAGGTCCGTGCAGGCGACG
>RFIB01000183.1 GCA_003695625.1 Acidobacteriota bacterium
CGATTCGCTGCGCGAATCGGCCTCCCCTACGGCCCCGCCGATTCTGCAACCGCGACGATCCCGTATTCCGGAACGGAGGGGGTGCGGTTGGAGACCGGGAGGGCGATTCGCTGCGCGAAACGGCCTCCCCTACGGCAGCGCCGATTCTTCAACCGCAATGATCCGATCTTCCGGAATGGAGGGGTCGCGGTTGAAGGCCGGGAGGGCGATCGCCTGCGGCGATCGGCCTCCCGTACGGCCGGGGAGGGCGATTCGCTGCGCGAATCGGAATGGAGGGGTTGCGGTTGGAAACCGGGAGGGCGATTCGCTGCGCGAATCGGCCTCCCCTACTTGGAGGCGGCGTCGCGGGCGCGGGCTGCGCGAGTGCTCTGGCTCAGGACGTCGAGCGCATCCGGGCCTCGATGCGGGCCCAGGTGTCCTTGAGGGTCACCGTCCTGTTGAACACCGGGTGCCCCGCGGCGAGGCTGTCCGGATCGACGCAGAAGTACCCCTTGCGCTCGAACTGCCAGCGCTCGCCCGGCCTGACGTCGCCGAGCATCGGCTCGAGCTTGCAGCCGCGGACGACCTGCAGCGAGTCGGGGTTGAGCAGCTCGACGAAGTCGCGCTCGCGGTCCTCCTCGGGGTGCGGCGCCGTGAACAGCCGGTCGTACAGGCGGACCTCCCCTTCGACGGCGTGGCGCGCGGAGACCCAGTGGAGCGTCCCGCGCACCTTGCGGCCGTCGGGGGCGTCGCCGCCGCGGGTGGCCGGATCGTACGTGCAGCGCAGCTCGACCACCCTCCCGTCCGCATCCTTGACCACGTCGCGGCAGGTGATCAGGTAGGCGTAGCGCAGACGCACCTCGCGGCCTGGCGCGAGCCGGAAGAACTTCCTCGGCGGATCCTCGCGGAAGTCGTCCCGCTCGATCCAGATCTCGCGCGAGAACGGCACCTTGCGCGTGCCGGCGGACGGGTCCTCGGGGTTGTTGACGCAGTCGAACTCCTCGACCAGCTCCTCGGGGTAGTTCTCGATCACCAGCTTCAGCGGGTCGAGCACCGCCATCGCCCGCGGGCTGGTGCGGTTGAGCTCGTCACGGACGGCGTGCTCGAGCAGGCCGACGTCGACGACCGAGTTGCGCTTGGCCACGCCGACCCGGTCGCAGAACGCGCGGATCGCCTCGGGCGGGAACCCGCGACGCCGCATGCCGCGCAGCGTCGGCATGCGCGGATCATCCCAGCCCGACACGTGTCCTTCCTGGACCAGACGCATCAGCTTGCGCTTGCTCAGCACGGTGTACGTCAGGTTCAGCCGCGCGAACTCGATCTGCCGCGGCCTTGCCGGCACCGGCAGGTTGTCGAGCACCCAGTCGTACAGCGCACGGTTGTTCTCGAACTCGAGCGTGCACAGGGAGTGCGTGACGTGCTCGATCGCATCCGACAGACAGTGCGTGAAGTCGTACATCGGGTAGATGCACCAGCGGTCCCCGGTGCGGTGATGGGTCGCGTGCCGGATCCGGTAGAGCACCGGATCGCGCATCAGGATGTTGGGGTGCGCCATGTCGATCCGGGCGCGCAGCACGTGGGCGCCGTCGGGGAACTCCCCGGCGCGCATCCGGCGGAACAGGTCGAGGTTCTCCTCGACGCTGCGGCCGCGCCACGGGCTCTCGACGCCGGGCTCCGTCGGCGTGCCGCGCTGGGCGCGGATCTCCTCCTGGCTCTGGCTGTCGACGTAGGCCAGCCCCTTGCGGATCAGCATCTCGGCGTAGTCGTAGAGCTGCTCGAAGTAGTCCGACGCGTGGTAGTAGTGCTCGCCCCAGTCGTAGCCGAGCCAGTGCACGTCGTCCTGGATCGCCCGGACGTACTCCTCCTCCTCGCGGATCGGGTTGGTGTCGTCCATCCGCAGGTGGCACCGGCCGCCGTACTCCTCGGCGACGCCGAAGTTGAGGCAGATCGCCTTGGCGTGACCGATGTGCAGGTAGCCGTTCGGCTCGGGCGGAAACCGCGTGACGACGGTCTCGTGCCGGCCGCTGGCCAGATCGGCCTCGATGATCTGCCGGATGAAGTCCTTCGGTCCGTCCGGCGCCCCGTTCCGTCGCTCCGTCATCGCCGTCCTCGCCGGGTGCCCGGCGGCCACCCGCGGCCGCCCGGGCCGCAGAGTCTAGCCCGACGCCCCGCCGCCTGCCGGACCGCCGGCCGCCACGCTGCCGCGCTGCCGCGCTGCCGCGCCCGGCCTCTCGGGCTACCATCGCCGCCCGCGCCCCCGCGTCCGGCGGGATCGCGCGCCCCGGAGAGCGCCCGCATGAGCCAGCCGCAGCCCGCCGTCCGCCTGTCCGGCGTCGTCAAGCGCTACGGCGACGTGCTGGCGGTCGACGGGATCGACCTCGAGGTGCGGCGCGGCGAGTGCTTCGGCCTGCTCGGCCCGAACGGCGCCGGCAAGACGACCACGGTCGAGATCCTCGAGGGGATCCTCGCCCCGGACGAGGGCGACGTCGAGGTGCTCGGCGCGCGATGGGGCGCCGAGACACACCGGCTGCGCGCGCGGCTCGGGATCCAGCTCCAGGAATCGCACTTCCCGGAGAAGCTGACGGTCGAGGAGACGCTGCGCCTGTTCCGCAGCTTCTACCCGCACGGCCTGCCGCCCGACGAGGTCATGGCCACGATCGGCCTGACCGACAAGCGCCGCGCGTGGGTGCGCACGCTGTCGGGCGGGCAGCGCCAGCGCCTCTCGCTCGGCGTCGCGCTGGTCGGCGCGCCCGAGATGCTGTTCCTCGACGAGCCGACGACCGGCCTCGATCCGCAGTCGCGGCGCTCGGTGTGGCAGATCGTCGAGCGCTTCCGGGCCGGGGGCGGCACCGTGCTGCTGACGACGCACTACATGGAGGAGGCCCAGCGGCTGTGCGATCGCGTGGCGATCGTCGACCGCGGGCGCGTGATCGCGCAGGGCAGCCCGCGTGAGCTGATCGGCCGGCTCGGCGCGGCGCACGTCGTCGAGGCGGTCGTCGCCGGCGACGCGCCGCCCGACGCCGACCTCGCGCGCCTGCCGGGGGTCGCCGCGGCGGAGACCGCGGCCGCGCGGCTGCGGCTGACCACGGACGAGCCGCACCGCGCGATCCCGGCGCTGCTCGCCGACCTCGCCGCCAGGGGCCTCGAACTGCGCGAGCTGACCACCCACCACGCGAGCCTGGAGGACGTCTTCGTGGCGCTGACCGGCCGTCACCTGCGCGACGGCTGAGCGGAGGAATCCGGTGGCCCGACCCGCTCTCGTCGAGCTGACCCTGGCGCGGATCCGCGAGTTCGTCCGCGAACCGGAGGCCGTGTTCTGGGTGTTCGTGTTCCCGGTGCTGCTGGCCCTCGCGCTCGGCCTCGCGTTCCGCGAGCGGCCGCCGGAGCCGGTCCGTGTCGGCCTGGTCGCCGGTCCGGGAACCGGCGCCGCGCTGGCCGCGGACCTCGCCGCGCATCCCGGCCTGGACGTCGTGCCGCTCGCCCCCGCCGAGGCCCGGCTCGCGCTGGCCCGCGGGCGTGTCGGCGCGCTGATCGAGCGGCGCGACGGCGGGTGGATCCTGCGCCACGACCCCACGCGGCCGGAGAGCCGCCTGGCGCGCCTGGTCGCCGAGGACGCCCTGCAGCGCGAGGCCGGGCGGCGCGATCCCGTCCCGGTCGCCGTCGAGCCGGTCCACGAGCGCGGCGGACGCTACATCGACTTCCTCGTCCCCGGCCTGCTCGGCATGAACCTGATGGGGACCGGCATGTGGGGCATCGGGTTCAACGTCGTCCAGGCACGATCGAAGCAGATGCTCAAGCGGCTCGGCGCGACGCCGATGCGCCGCGCGGACTACCTGCTGGCCCAGGTGTTCGGCCGGCTGTTCTTCCTTCCGCTCGAGGTCGGGCTGATCGTCGGCTTCTCGATGATCGTCTTCGGCGTCCCGCTCCGCGGCTCGCCGCTGCTGTTCACCGCGGCCTGCCTGGTCGGCGCGTTCTGCTTCAGCGCGATCGGACTGCTCGTCGCCGCCCGCCCGCGGACGATCGAGGGCGTGTCCGGCCTGATGAACTTCGTGATGCTGCCGATGTGGATCGGCTCGGGGATCTTCTTCTCGACCTCGCGCTTTCCCGAGGCGGTCCAGCCGCTGCTCGCGGCGCTGCCGCTGACCGCGGTGATCGACGCGCTGCGCGCCGTGATGCTCGACGGCGCGGGGCCGGCGGGCGTGGCCCGGCCGCTGGCGATCGCGGCCGGCTGGGGGATCGTCTCGCTCGGCCTGGCGCTGCCTTCCTTCCGCTGGAGATGACAGACCGATGACCGATCGCAACGACCGCAACGACCGCGACAGCGACCTGCCCGAGGTCGAGATCCTCGGCCCCGACGGCCAGCCGCGCACGCCGCTGCCCGAGGGCAAGGGAATCGTCCTCGCGCGCCAGGTCTACCCCCGCGTGCTGCCGATCGTCGACCTCGACGCGCGCCCGCTGTTCCCCGGCTTCCGCGCCCCGCTGCTCGTCGAGCGCGGCCCCGCGCGGGCGGCGGTCGGGCTGGCGCTCGAGTCGTCGGACCGGCTGATCGGCCTCGTGCTCCGCCGGCGCCGCGATCCGGCCGCCGGGCCCGACGCGCCGCTCGATCCGGACGACCTGCACCGCGTCGGCGTCGTCGCCGAGATCCTCCAGGCGGCGCCCGCCGGAGACGGCGGGGCGATGCAGCTGCTCGTCCACGCCCGCGACCGGATCCGGATCCGCGACTGGGTCCGCCTGCAGCCCGCTCCGGTGGCCGAGGTCGAGTACCTGCTCGAGGACGCGCCGCCCGAGACCGACGAGGTCAAGGCGTGGCTGCTGGCGATCGTCAACGCGCTCAAGGAGCTGGTCAAGCTCGAGCCGCTGCACAAGGAGGAGCTGCGGCTGTTCACCGCGCAGACGTCGCTGTCGGATCCGGGACGGCTCGCCGACTTCGCCGCCGCGCTGACCTCGGCCGACGGCGAGCAGCTCCAGGAGATCCTCGAGACCGTGCCCATCCTCAAGCGGCTCGAGAAGGTGCTCCGGCTGCTCAAGAAGGAGATCGAGATCTCGGCGCTGCAGGTCGAGATCAACCGGCAGGTCGAGCAGACCATCTCGCGCCGCCAGCGCGAGTTCTTCCTGCGCGAGCAGCTCAAGGCGATCAAGCGCGAGCTGGGTCTCGAGAAGGACGAGAAGGAGGCCGAGATCGAGCGGCTCCGCGAGCGGCTCGAGCGGATCGATCCGCCCGAGGAGGCGCGCCGCCGGATCGAGGAGGAGCTCGACAAGCTCGCGCTGCTCGAGCCGGCCGCGCCCGAATTCGCGGTGACGCGGGGGTATCTCGACTGGCTGACCTCGCTGCCGTGGGGCGTGCACACCGAGGACGTGTTCGACCTCGACCGCGCGCGCCGCATCCTCGACCGCGACCACTACGGGCTCGACGACGTCAAGGACCGGATTCTCGAGTTCCTCGGCACCGGCCGGATGACCGGCACGATCGCGGGCTCGATCATCCTGTTCGTCGGACCGCCGGGCGTCGGCAAGACGTCGATCGGCCGCTCGATCGCCGAGGCGATCGGGCGGAAGTTCTTCCGTTTCTCGGTCGGCGGCATGCGCGACGAGGCCGAGATCAAGGGCCACCGCCGGACCTACATCGGCGCGATGCCCGGCAAGTTCATCCAGGCGATCCGGAGCTGCGGCAGCGCGAACCCGGTGATCATGCTCGACGAGGTCGACAAGATCGGCGCGAGCTACCTCGGGGACCCGGCGTCGGCCCTGCTCGAGGTGCTCGACCCGGAGCAGAACCGCGAGTTCCTCGACCACTACCTCGACGTGCGGTTCGACCTCTCGCAGGTGCTGTTCATCTGCACGGCCAACGTGCTCGACACGATCCCGCGCCCGCTGCTCGACCGGATGGAGCGGATCCGCCTGCCCGGCTACGTGCTCGAGGAGAAGCTCCAGATCGCGCGCCGCCACCTGCTGCCGCGCCAGCTGCGCGCCCACGGCGTGACGCGCCGCCAGGTGACGCTGACGACCGGCGCGCTGCGCGAGATCATCGACGGCTGGGCGCGCGAGCCCGGCGTGCGCGGCCTCGAGCAGCAGATCCGCCGCGTGATCCGCAAGGCCGTCCGCCGCATCGTCGAGGGGCGCGCGCGCACGGTGCGCGTCGATCGCGGCGACGTCGCCGAGTGGCTCGGCCGCCGGCTGTTCGTCGACGACCGCGCGCTGCGCGAGCCGGTGCCCGGCGTGGTCACCGGCCTGGCGTGGACGCCGCTCGGCGGCGACACGCTGGCGATCGAGGCCCGTGCGGTGCGCACCGGACAGGCCGGCTTCCGGCAGACCGGCCAGCTCGGCGACGTGATGGTCGAGTCGTCGCAGATCGCCTACACGCTCGTGCGCAGCCTGTTCGACGCCGACCCGGAGCGGTCGCGGTTCTTCGCCGAGCACGCGATCCACCTGCACGTGCCCGCGGGCGCGACGCCCAAGGACGGCCCGTCGGCCGGCATCACGATGGCGACGGCGCTGTGGTCGCTGGCCACCGGGCGGGCCGTGCGGCGCCGGCTGGCGATGACCGGCGAGCTGACGCTGACCGGACGCGTGCTGGCCGTCGGCGGGATCAAGGAGAAGCTGATCGCCGCGCGCCGCGCGGGCGTGCGGCGCGTGATCCTGCCCGAGGCCAACCGCGAGGACGTGGCCGAGGTGCCCGAGGCGCTGCGACGCGGGATCGAGCCGGTGTTCGTCGAGCGGTTCGAGCAGGTGCTCGACGCGGCGCTGCCCGCACGCACGCCGCGGCGCGCGGCGGCTCAGAGCGGCGCGTCGGGCAGGTCGAAGGGAAAGACGGCCGCCCGCGCCCCGAGCACGTAGCGCAGCGTCAGCGTCGCGCCCTGCTCGGTCCAGTCGCCGCTGCGGCGCCACGCAGCCGCCGCCCCGAGCTGCCAGCGCCCGGCGAGCCGCCAGACGGCCCGCACCTCGAGCGTGCCCGCGGCGCCGCTGCGGACGCCGGCAGGGTGCATCCGCCCGTCGGGGGCCAGCGGAAGGAACGGACTCGCCTCCTGCCGGTGCGCCTCCCAGCCGAGCGCGGCGCGGGCCTGGACGACCAGCCGCGGACCGGGCGCGCGGCCGGCGCTCGCGCCGATCCCGGCCCACAGGTAGCGCTGCGGGCTGAAGTACCCGCCGTGGCCGCGGGTGAACCGGCCGAGGTTCCTCGCGTAGCGCATCACGCGCAGCTCCGGCCCGGCGACCGCCCACCACGAGCGCGGCATCGGCAGCGGGCGCTGCGCCTCGAGCGACGCGGCGATCTCGTCGTTCGACGCCACGCCGTGACCGGACAGACGCGCGGCCCGCATCCCGGCCGTGACCGTCCAGCGCCCGGCGACGCGCCGGCGCAGCGCGCCGCGGACTCCGAGGCGCACGACCCTGCCCCAGGCCCCCGGTGCACCGGGATCGTCGAGACCGATCCACGACAGGACCGAGTCCGTCACCGGCTCGCGGAACGCCTCCACCAGCAGCGAGCGATCGTCGCGCCGGTCGTCCGTCCAGCCCGCGCGGAACACCGGCGTCGCGGGGAGCCCGGCGCCCAGCGGCGTCGTCGCCAGCTCGCCGAACCAGCCGCGCGCCTCCTCGCCGCGCACCAGGAGGCGCGGGACGACCAGCCCTGCGTGCGACGACCGGATCGCCGGGACGCCCGGCCAGCCGCCCG
>RFIB01000184.1 GCA_003695625.1 Acidobacteriota bacterium
GAACACGGTCGCCTCCGCAAGGGAGGATGGGCCCGCGGGCGAACCGCCGGCAACCGGACCGTTCCTGCGGGGCCGGCGTGTCGTTCGCGGGGCGTGCCGCTTCGCGGTCGGTGGCTCCCCGGCACTTCTGACTTGACAGACCGGTAAGTACCCTGCAATATTTGCACAAGCTTGCAATATTGACCGCCGAACACGGAGTCGCGGATGCCGACAGCGGACCACAAGTCCCCTGACAACAAGCAGTTGGCGAGGACTGCCCGGGCCCTGGGCAACCCCGCCCGGCTGGCGATCCTCGCGTTCCTGCGGGACGGTGAGCAGTGTGTCTGCCGCATCCAGCCCGCGATCGGGCTCGACATGTCGACGGTCTCGCGCCACCTCGCCCAGCTCCGGGACGCCGGGCTGGTCGAGGACGAGCGCCGGGGCGCGCAGGTGTTCTACCGGCTGGCGGACCCGGGCACGGTTGCGGCCCTGCTCGACGCGCTGGCGACCGTCGCCGCGCGCGAGCGCCAGGAGGTCTCGCGATGACCACGCTGGAGGCGACATCGGAGCGACCTCGATCCGGCTGGGACCGCGTGGTCGCCGGCTGGCTCTCGTTCTTCCGGGCCGAAGGCCGCTGGCTGGCGGTCGGTCTGGCCGCGTTCGCCGCGCTGTGGTACCTGCCGGTCGGCGTGCCCCGGTTCGACAACGCGGTGACCGAGGCGCTGGCGCTGGCCCGCTGGTACGCGCGCGAGCACGTGCTGCTGTGTCTGGTGCCGGCGTTCTTCATCGCCGGGGCGATCGGCGTGTTCCTCAGCCAGGCCGCGGTGATGCGCTGGCTCGGACCGCAGGCCCCGAAGGCGGTCGCGTACGGGGTCGCGTCGGTCTCCGGCACACTGCTGGCGGTCTGCTCGTGCACGGTGCTGCCGCTGTTCGCCAGCATCCACCGGCGCGGCGCAGGTCTCGGGCCGGCGATCGCGTTCCTCTACTCGGGCCCGGCGATCAACGTGCTGGCGATCGTGCTGACCGCGCGGGTGCTCGGCTTCAAGCTCGGCATCGCCCGCGCGGTGGCGGCGATCCTGCTCAGCGTGGTCGTGGGCGCGGCGATGCATCTGCTGTTTCTGCGCGACGAGCGGCAGCGCCAGAGCCGAGGAATCGTGCTGCCGGACGAGGACGGAGAGCACTCCCTCGCGCAGACGGCGCTGTTCTTCGCGCTGATGGTGGCGGTCCTGGTCTTCGCGAACTGGGGCGCGCCCGCCGAGGACACCGGGCTGTGGGCGGCGATCTACCACGCCAAGTGGTGGATCACCTCCCTGGCCTCCGCGGGGCTGGCCGTGATGCTCGTCGTCAGGCTGCGCCGGCCGCCGCTCGCCGTCGCCGCGGCCGCGGCGCCCGCGGTGATCGCCGCGCTCGCCGTGCCCGACCGGCCCCACGTGCCGTTCACGCTCGGCGTCGCCGGGCTCTCGCTGCTGCTGCTCGGCGGCGAGCCGGACGACGAGGGCCGCCGGTGGTTCGAGAGCAGCTGGGGCTTCGCACGCCAGATCATGCCGCTGCTGTTCGCGGGCGTGCTGGTCGCGGGGTTCGCGCTCGGGCGCCCGGGCCACGAGGGGATCATTCCGTCCGCGTGGGTCGAGGGCGCCGTCGGCGGAAACTCGCTGGCCGCCAACCTGTTCGCCTCGGTCGCCGGCGCCTTCATGTACTTCGCCACGCTGACCGAGGTGCCGATCCTCGAAGGCCTGCTCGGCGCCGGCATGGGTCAGGGCCCGGCGCTGGCGCTGCTGCTCGCCGGCCCTGCGCTGAGCCTGCCGAACATGCTGGTGATCCGCAGCGTGCTCGGCACGCGCAAGACCGTCGTCTATGTCGGACTGGTCGTGATCGCCTCGACGATCTCCGGACTGGTGTTCGGGGCGATCACGGCGGCCTGATCCCGCCAGGGAAAGGAGACACGCGATGAAGAAGGTCGAAGTGCTCGGACCAGGCTGTGCGCGCTGCGTGAAGCTGGCCGAAGTCGCCGAGAAGGCGCTGAACGAGCTCGGTGTCGAATACCAGCTCGAGAAGGTGACCGAGATGGACCGGATCGTCGGCTACGGCGTGATGGCCACTCCGGCGCTGGTCGTCGACGGCAAGGTCGTGCTGTCGGGACGCGTGCCATCGCTCGAGGAGTGCCGCAAGCTGCTCGGCTGAGCCGCGAAGACACGGATGGAAGGAGTTCGTGATGTCGGGAAATCACAGGTCGTGGCTGATCCTTGCGATGCCTCCGGCCGTGGCCCTGTCGCTGCTGGTCGTCGCGATCGTCCTTGCAAACGGTTGCGGCACGGCCGTCTCCGGTGAGCGGCAGCCGGCAGCGACCGGAGCCGCCGAAGGCGCGTCCCCCGAGTTCGTCGTGTACTACCTGCACGGCGACATGCGTTGCCGGACCTGCCGCTCGATCGAAGCGATGGCCGAGAAGGTCGTCCGCGAGCGGTTCGCGGACGAGCTGGAGCGGGGCCGTCTCGCCTGGCGGGTGATCAACTTCGACCGGCCCGAGAACAGGCATTTCGTCGACGACTTCGGCCTGACGTCCAGTTCGCTCGTCGTCGTCGACCGGCGGCCGGGCCACGAACGGCACCTCGTGCTCGATCGGGTCTGGATGCTGGTGCGCGACCCGCTGAAGTTCAAGGGGTACGTCTCGCAGACGCTCGAGCGGTTCCTTCGCGGCTGATGGACACGCTCGTGGCGGCAGGCGCGACGGCGCTGTGGCTGGGTCTGCTGACCTCGCTGAGCCCGTGTCCGCTGGCGACGAACATCGCGGCCGTGTCCTGGCTGGGGCGGGATCTCGGAGACCGGCGACGCGTGCTGGCCTCCGGGATCGCCTACACGGCGGGGCGCACCCTGACCTACACGGTGCTGGCGGCGGTCCTCGTCGGCGGCGCGCTGTCGGTCCCGCAGGTGTCGATGGCGCTGCAGCGCAACATGAACCGGGCGCTCGGACCGCTGCTGATTCTCACCGCGATCGTGCTGCTGGGGCTGGTACGAGTCCCGGGAGTCGGCACGGGACGACTCGCGCAGCGCGTCGGTGAGAGGGCGCGCACCTGGGGCCTGGCCGGTTCCCTCGTGATGGGGCTGACGTTCGCGCTGACGTTCTGCCCCGTCTCGGCGGCGCTCTACTTCGGCACGTTGCTGCCGCTGAGCATCGACCGCGGCTCGCCCGTGGCGCTGCCCGCCCTGTATGGTGTCGGCACCGCGGCGCCGGTCGTCGCGTTCGCGCTGGCGATCGCGCTCGGGGCCCAGGTCCTCGGGCGCGCGTTCCGCGTGGCCGCGGCCGTCGAGCTCTGGTCGCGCCGCGGCACGGCACTCGTGTTCCTGGTCGTCGGTTTCCACATGACCTGGGTCTACACGCTGGGCTGGTAAGTCACAGGAGGATCGGGAAGATGACGGAGCGTCCCTCGCGGAAGATGAACATCTTCGGCCGCTACCTGTCGCTGTGGGTGGCGGTCTGCATGGTGGTCGGCGTGCTGCTGGGGCGGGCCTTTCCCGGCCTGACCGACGCGC
>RFIB01000026.1 GCA_003695625.1 Acidobacteriota bacterium
GAGCGCGGCGAGCGCGACGGCTGCGAGCGCGCGCGTCGCCCCGGCGCTCACGCGTCGTCCGGCTCGTCGCGTCGCAGGCGCTCGGCGAGCGTTCCCTGCTCGCTCTCGTCGCGGTCGACGTACTGACGCCAGTCCTCTTCTTCCTCGTCCTCGGACTTCTTCTTCGAGCTGAACGGCAGCACGTCGTCGAGCTCGTCGTCCGTCTCCTCGTCGAGGAGCTGTCGCCAGTTCGACACGTCGTCGAAGTCGTCCTCGTCGACGTGATGGCGCCCGCGGCCGCCCTCGCTGCGCTCGGGTCCCGGCTTCCGCGCATGTCCGCGCGGACGGCGCCGCGGCTCCTCCTCGGGCGGAGGCTCGAGAGGCACGACCGGCGCCCGCGGACCGCGCGGGGCCCGCGGGGCCCGGGCGCCGCCCGCGTCGGCCGGTCGCGCCGAGCGGCCGGGAGGCGGTGCCCCCCGCTCGCGCGCCTCGTTGACCACCAGCGGCCGGCCGCCGAAGTCCGCGTCGTGCAGCGCGCGGACCGCGGCCTGGGCCTCCTCGTCGGTGCCGAGGGTCACGAAGGCGAAGCCTCGGGGACGGCCGGTCTCGCGGTCCATCGCGAGATGCACGTCGGTGACCCGGCCATGCGCCGCGAAGAGTTCGCGGAGCTGGTCCTCGGTGGTGCTGTAAGGGAGATTTCCGACGTAAAGACGCCTGCCCATCGTGCTGTCGAACCCGGGGCCCCTGTCCCCGCCGAACCGTACCGGCGGCGCCTCGCGTGCGGCTGGGGGTGGCCGCGAGGCCGGGTCACTTTAACCCTGCCCTGCTCCGGGCGTCCACCCCGCACCGCGCGGCGCGGCCCGCGGGCGATACCCTGTGTCGAACCGGCGTAGCGGACCCCGGCCGATCCCGGGGAACCCGGCCGGCTCGGCGACGTATCACGAGTCGAGCGGAGCGGCGCGTTGGACGACCGGCAGGGGCAGGACCTGGTGCTGATCGAACGCGCGCTCGCGGGAGACGCGGAGGCGTTCGGAGACCTCGTGAGCCGGTACCAGAACATGGTGGCCTCGGTGGCCTGGCGGTTCGGCACGCCGCGCGACGAGATCGAGGATCTGGTCGCCGAGGTGTTCCTGAAGGTCTACCGCTCGCTCGACCGCTACCGCCCGGAGCATCCGTTCTCGACCTGGCTGTACCGCGTCGCCCAGAACGAGGCCGTCGACCGGGCCCGACGGCGACGCCGGGAGGCCGGGCGCGCCGACGAGCTGCCCGAGACGATCGCCGCCCCCGGCCAGGGTGCGGGCCGCGCCATGCTGGCCGACGAGCGCGCCCGACTGCTGCGGCAGGCGCTGGCCGAGCTTCCGGCGCACTACCGCGAGGTGCTCGCGCTGGTGCACTTCGAGGAGATGCGCGTCGAGGACGCGGCCCGGGCGCTGGGCATTCCCGAGGGGACCGCCAAGACCCGGCTGATGCGGGGCCGCAGGGCGCTCGGCCGGCTGCTCGCCCGGCGCTGGCCGGACGTGTTCGGAGACCGCGCATGAGTCGGCGGCGCATCCGGGGGGACGAGCCGTGGATCGCGCGCGAACTCGCCGCGCTCCGCGGCCCGTGTCCGGTCCGGGTCGATGTCCGCGCGCGCGTGATGGCGGCGATCCGGGCGATGCCGCGCCCCGGCCTCGCGCCGGCGGCGCCGGGCCGGTGGGCGGCGTGGGCCGCGCTCGCCGCGACCGTCGCGATGTGTGCCGCCCTGGGGCTGGCCGCCGGACGCCTGATCGATCAGCGCGAGCTGCTCGGCGAGCTGCTCCGGGCCGGCGGTCCGGCGGCGTGGGATCTCGTCTCCGCGGTCCGCGCGATCGTCTCCGCGCTGGCCGCCGGCGCGTGGGACACGGCGCGCCCGCTCGCCACGTCCTGCTGGCGGTTCGCGACGACGCGGACCGAGTGGATCGAGACCGGCGCGGCGGTGCTCGCCACAGCGGTCGTCACCGCCGCGCTGGCCGCGGCGGCACGCCTCGCCTCGCGCCAGGCGGCCGTTCGAATCGAGGAGCGCTGAACGATGCCACGACGGACCGTGCTGATCCTGGTCGCACTTCTCGCCGGCGCGTCGCTGACGCCGGCACTGGCCGCGGGCAGCGGCGACGCGGCGATGCCGGTGTTCAACCGGATCGTCATCGATCGCGGCGAGGTCGCGCCGGACGACATCGTGTCGGTCGGCGGCACCGTGATCGTCCGCGGCGTCGTCCGCGGAGACGTCGTCGTCGTCGGCGGGACGTTCGAGCTGAGCGGCGAGGTGACCGGCGATGTCGTCAATGTCCTGTGCGACGCGCGCCTCGACGAAGGCGCGACGATCGCGGGCGACTACGTCTCCGTGCTGACCGATGTCGAGGACGCAGGCGGCACCGTGACCGGCGAGCGGATCCACGTCCCGATGGTGTTCTCGTGGCTGCCCCGGGGCGTCGGGCCGTTCAAGGTCGTGGCCAGCCTGTTCGCCGGATGGCATGCGCTGCGGGCGTTCGTGACGCTGCTGCTGGTGCTCCTGTTCGCGCTGCTCCTGCCGCGGAGAATCGACATCCTCGCCCGCGAGGTCCCGCGGAGCTACGGCATCGCCCTGCTGCTCGGCTTCGTGCTGCATCTGCTGATGCTGACCGTGTTTCTCGCCCTCTGCTCGACCGTGATCGCGATTCCGCTCGCGTTCCTGCTGCTGCTCGCGTTCTGGGTCGTGCGGATGATCGGGCGCGCCGGCATGTTCTGCGCTCTCGGGCGCGGCGTGCTGCCCGCGGAGCGCGGAACGGCGGTGCTCGCGGCCGTGCTGGTGGGGTTCGTCCCGTACGCGGTGCTCACCGTCGCACCGTTCTTCTTCGGACTGCCGGGACTCCTGTTCGGGCTGCTGCTGATCATGCTGGTCCA
>RFIB01000185.1 GCA_003695625.1 Acidobacteriota bacterium
GCCGCGCCACGAGCCACGCCAGCAGCCCGAGGACGAGCAGTCGGAACAGGCCCGAGACGAGGTTCATCACGTCGCTCCGCGACAGCCAGCGTACACCGCGGCGCGCTGGCAGGCACCGGCGCGAGCCCGGACAATGAGCCCGATGGTTGCCCCGCTCCCGAACCTGTACGGCCTGGATCGCCAGGAGCTTGCGGCGGCGCTCGCGCCGCTGGGCGTGGCGCCGTACCGCGTGCGCCAGGTCCACCGCGCGCTCTATCGCCGCGACGCGCTCGCGCCGGAGGGCTGGACCGACCTGCCAACGTCCCTGCGCGCCGCGATCGCCGGGCGATTCCGCGTCGTCCGCCCCGGGATCGTCGGCCGTACCGCCGCCTCGGACGGAACGGTCAAGTACGAGCTGGGGCTCGAGGACGGTGCCCGAGTCGAGGCCGTGGCGATCCCCGCCGACGGCCGGATGACGTTCTGCATCTCGTCGCAGGTCGGCTGCGCGTTCGGCTGCGCATTCTGCATGACGGCCCGGCTCGGCTTCCGGCGCCACCTCGACACGGGCGAGATCGTCGGACAGGTCGCCGCGCTGCGCGCCGAGACGAATGTCGATCAGGGCGCCTACAACATCGTGTTCATGGGCATGGGCGAACCGCTGCACAACTTCGACGCACTCGAGCGTGCGCTGCGCATTCTCGGCGACGATCTCGGCTTCGCGCTGGGACCGCGCCGGCTCACCGTCTCGACGGTCGGGCTGCCGGACCGCATCCGTGCCCTGGCGCGCGTCGACCCGCCGCCGCGACTGGCCGTCTCGCTGGTCAGCGCCGATCCCGACGTCCGCGCGTCACTGATGCCGGTAGCGCGGCGCCACTCGCTCGACGAGCTTGCGGCGGCGATCCGCGACTACGGCGCCGACCGCCGCGACCGGCCGACGCTCGAGGTCGTCCTGCTCGCAGGCGTCAACGACACGCCGGAGCAGGCCGAACGTCTCGCACGCTACGCCGCGGCGTGTCGCGCGAAGGTCAATCTGATCGAGTTCAACCCGACGCCCGAACTGCCGTTCGCACCGGCGTCGGACGACACGATCGAGCGCTTCCTCGGCCAGCTCGTGCGGCGCGGGATCACCGCCACGGTGCGCCGCAGCAGGGGGCGCGATGCGTTCGCCGCCTGCGGGCAGCTCGCCTTTCTCGATGCGGTGACGGGCGCACCGGGCGCCCGGGGATTCAGCGGGCCGCGGGCGCGCCGAGGCTCTCGAGAAACGCCGCGTTGCTCGGATACGCCGACAGCTTCTTGATCAGCGCCTCCACCGCGTCCACGGTCGACATCTGCGCCAGCGCGCGCCGCAGCAGGTGGACCTTGGGGGTCCATTCGCCGAGGAGCTTCTCCTCCTTGCGCGTCCCCGTCAGATGGATGTCGATGCAGGGAAAGATCCGCTTGTCGAACAGACGGCGATCCAGGACGATCTCGGTGTTTCCCGTGCCCTTGAACTCCTGGAAGATCACGTCGTCCATCTTCGATCCGGTATCGACCAGGCAGGACGCGATGATGGTCAGCGACCCGCCCTCGGCGCAGCGACGCGCCGCGCCGAAGAAGCGCCGCGGGTGCTCGAGCGTGCGCGAGTCGATCCCGCCGGACAGGATGCGCCCCGAGCCGCGCTGCTCGACGTTGTACGCCCGCGCCAGGCGCGTGAGCGAGTCGAGCAGGATCAGCACGTCGCGCCCCATCTCGACCAGCCGCTTCGCCCGCTCGAGCACGATCTCGGCCACGGAGACGTGATTGCGCGCCATCTCGTCCGAGCTCGACGCGATCACCTCGCCGTCGGGCACGCGGCGCCGCCAGTCGGTCACCTCCTCGGGACGCTCGTCGACGAGCAGCACGATCAGGTGGATCTCGGGGTGGTTCTCGCCGACGGCCTGCGCCATCTGCTGCAGGAGCGTCGTCTTCCCCGCCTTGGGCGGAGCCACCACCAGGCAGCGCTGCCCCTTGCCGATCGGCGCGACGAGATCGACGACGCGCGGCTCGATCGGTTCCGGACCGGTCTCGAGCCGGATCGGCTCGACGGGGGAGGTCGCGGTCAGATCGGCGAAGTAGCGCCGCTGCTTCCACAGCTCGGGATCGCCGCCGTTGACCTCCTGGACCTCGTAGAGCGCAGCGCCGCGACGCCCGGTCGGCCGGGCGAGCCCCTTGATCTCGACGCCCTCCTCGAACCGCCACTGCCGGATGATGTCGGGCGCGACCCAGATGTCGTCCGGACGCGGCAGGTAGTTCGCGCGCCGCGTGCGCAGGAACCCGTAGCCCTCCGGCAGCACCTCGAGCACGCCGTGTGCCTCGATCGGCTCGGCGGCGACCTGCGCCCCGGTCGAGCTGCTGTTCTGCCCGGCGGGGCGCCCCCCGCCCCCCGACGGCCTGCGGCGGCGGCGGCGGCGGCGGTTCTTCCTGTTCGGCGTGGCCGGCTTGGCGTCGTCTCTCACGGATCGTCCCCTGTTCAGTCGTCGTTGTCCTGGCAGCGCGCGAGCGCCAGGCTCGCCGCGCTGCGCACCGTCGCGTGGGTGTCGCCGGCCAGGCGCCGGCCGACGGCGCAGGCGGCGGCGCCGTCGGACGACCCGGCGATCGACGTCGCCAGACGCGTCCGGACGGCCCAGTGCGGGTCGCCCAGCGCCCGTTCGATCGCCGCCTCGTCGAGCAGTCCCGCGGCGGCGCAGCGCGCCACCGCCCGGGAGCGGATCAGCGGGTCGCGGTCGCGCAGGCCCTCGGTGCAGATCCGGCGCCGGTCGACCGCGGCGATGTCGTCCCGTCCGACCAGCTCGCAGGCGAGCATCCGCAGCTCGACGGAGCGATCCGGGGCGTAGAGAGGCCCTCGCTCCCGTTGCCAGGTCGTCACCACCTCTGTCACCAGGTGCGTCTCCGCGCTCAGCAGCAGCGAGACGGTGGTCCCGCGCACGAGCGGGTCGGCGTCGCCGAGCCCCTGCAAGGCCGCGGGAACCGGGTCGTTCCCCTCCTGGATCGCCCTGCGGACCGTCTCGGCACGCTCGATGGCGTCATCCGACGGCGCCTGCACGCGCCCTTCCGCGGACCCGGGTGCCAACGCTCGCGCGGAATCGGTCCCGCCTTCGTTCTGTCCGGGCCGACACGATGGCAGCGAAGCCAGGACGATCGATGCGAGAAGAGTCGGCAGCACCGCCCAAGGCCGGTGCCCGACTCGCATCCATGGCAAGTCTAGCAGCCGGGTGCGCGCGGTGTCCACCGTGCGCCGCGGCGGACGTCTCCGTCCCCCGGAAAGGACGCCGGGCCGCCGAGAAGCTTCCGCCGCAGGTCCGCGCGACGTCGTCGCGCGGCCGGCATCGCCGTAGAAGTCCAGCATGTTCAACAACTTCCCCGATACGCCCGTTCCCGGATCGGCTGATCGCGAGCCGTGGCACCCGCCTTGCAGAAGCAGGGGGTGGAAGCCGGGTCGGGACCGACCGTCCCCTCCCGACCCGGCCACCGGCGGGGATCGGCCCCGCCGGTGCGTTTTTTCGGGATCAGCGGCCGCCCTCCTCGCGGGGGGCGGCCGCGCCATCCTCCAGCCTCTCGAGCGCCGCCAGCGCCGCCGCGCGCTCGTACGGATCGTCGCTGTCGACCAGCGCCCGGATCGGCTCGATCGCGCGCTCGTCGCCGATCTCCGCCAGCGCACGGATCGCCCACGCACGCACGCGCACGTCCGGATCATCGAGTCGCGCGAGCAGCGGCTCGAGCGCGACCGGATCGGCGATGCGCGCCAGCCCCTCGGCCGCATGACGGCGCACCTCGACATCCTCGTCGTCGAGCGCGCGCGCGAGCGCAACCGCCGCGTCATGGCCGCCGAGACGCCCGAGTGCCTGGACCGCGCGCAGCCTGACGATCGTCTCCGGGTCGTCGACGAGCGGCGCGAGCGCCGGTGCGTCCTCCGGACCGCCGACCGCGCCGAGCGACGTCGCCGCGGTGGCGCGCAGCGCCGCTTCCGGCGCGGTGACCAGCCCGCGCAGCAGCTCGCGCGCGCGCGGATCGTCGACCGAGCCCAGCAGATCGACCGCGGCGACCCGTACGTCGAGCCGCTCGCTCTGCAGGGCCTGCTCGAGCATATCGAGCGTCAGCGTTCCCTGGCGCCGCGCCTCGTACAGGTTGCCGATCCGGCGCGCGGGGTCGGGCCCGCAGCTGCAGACCAGCGCCGTGGCGAGCAGCACCGCGCCCCATGGCGCGACGCGCGCAGGCAGGCCGGGCATCCGGGCTCCTCGGGCGGACCTCATGCGCCGATGATCTTGATCAGCACCCGCTTCGGGCGCCGGCCGTCGAACTCGCCGTAGAACACGTGCTCCCACGGACCGAGATCGAGACGCCCGTCGGTGATCGCGATCACGACCTCGCGGCCCATGATCTGCCGCTTGTGGTGGGCGTCCGCATTGTCCTCGCCGGTGCGATTGTGATGGTAGCGCTCCGGGCTCGGGTCGTACGGCGCCAGCTCCTCGAGCCACTTCTTGTAGTCCCGATGCAGCCCCGGCTCGTTGTCGTTGATGAACACGCTGGCCGTGATGTGCATCGCGTTGACCAGGCACAGCCCCTCGCGCACGCCGCTCTCGCGGACCGCGGCCTCGACCTCGTCGTGGATGCTGACGAAGTCCATCCGCCGC
>RFIB01000186.1 GCA_003695625.1 Acidobacteriota bacterium
ATCTCGTCGCCGTGCTCGTCGAGCACGCGCTCGACGTCCTCGTGGCGGATCGCGTGCTCCCCCTCGCGCGGGCCGATCTCGATCACGGCCCGTTCCGGGTCGAAGCCGTGGAACGCGGCCTGGCTGTGCATCGCGTACAGGTCGGACGGGAACGCCGCCCGCTCGATCACGATCCGGTACCGTGTCGCGGTCGGCCGGTAGAAGCTGGCGCACAGCAGGTGCAGGTTGGTCGTCAGCGAGCCCATCGCGACGACCTCGACCGGCCGCGCGCCGGCCAGACGCGCCAGCGGTGCGGCGAACTGTTCGTGGTACGAGAACCACGGCCGGGGGCCGTCGAAGTGCCCCTCGACGGCCCGGGCCGCCCACGTCGCGAGTTCCTCGTCGAGGATCGCGCGCACGCCGTCGCACAGCGGACCGAGCGAGTGCCCGCAGAAGTACGCCAGGGTGTCGCCGCCGTCTGCTCGCGGCAGGGCGAACCGCGCGCGCAGCGGCGCCAGCGGATCGGCCGCGTCGAGCTGCCGGGCGCGCGCGAGAAGCTCCTCCGCCCCGGTCACGGCGGCCTCAGAGTTCCATCACGCGCCCGCAGGCACGGCACGTCCGCAGGTCCTCGCGCGCGGCGAACTGCTCGATCAGCGGCTTGAGCTGGCTGCCGAGATCGACCAGCTCGAACGCCGCGTCGTGCAGCAGCCCGCCGCACCCCTCGCAGTACCAGCGCAGATGATCGATCTCTCCCGGCCGGCGCTGCCGCTCGACCACGAGGCCGACGGTCCCCTCCGGCCGCTGCGGCGAGTGCGGCACCCGCGCCGGCAGCAGGAAGATCTCGCCCTCGCGGATCGTCACGTCGCGGGGCCCGCCGTCGTCCATCACGCGGACGACGATGTCGCCCTCGATCTGGTAGAACAGCTCCTCGCCGTCCTCGACGTGGAAGTCCTTGCGGCGGTTCGGTCCGCCGACGACCATCACCAGGAACTCGTGGTCCTCGAACACCATCCTGTTGCCGACCGGCGGCCGGAGATGCTCGCGATGCTCGTCGATCCAGCGCCGCAGGTGGAACGGCCCGCCGAGGTTCATCGGTGCTCCCTTCCGCGGCCATCGCCCGCGCCGCGCGCACCGATTATCGGGCATCCGCGCCGCCCGCGGAGCGCAGCTTACGGATGCGTCATGGACCGCGGCGCACCGGGGCGCCGATGACCGACGCGACCCGCCGGGCGCGCGCGCTGGCGCAGCGCCTGTTCGAGCACGCCGTGACGGCCGTCGACGCGGGGCAGGCCGTCTCGCGGGCATCCGCGCTCGTCGAGCCGGCGCTCGCCGGCCCGACGCCGCCGCGCCGCGTGCTGGGCCTTTCGATCGGCAAGGCGGCCCGGCCGATGGCGCGCGCCATCGCGGCGCTGTGCGGACCGCGGCTCGAGCGCGGGTTCGTGCTGGTCAACGAGGGCTACGCGACGGGTGCGCCCGCGGACCGGTTCGAGGAGCACCAGACCGGCCATCCGCTGCCGGACCGGCGCTCGGTCGAAGCGACCGGGCGCGTGCTCGAGTCGCTGGCGACGGTGCGATCCGACACGCTGCTCGTCGCCGGCATCTCCGGCGGCGGCTCGGCGGCGCTCGCCGCGCCGGCCGCAGGTCTCGAGCTGGACGACAAGCGCGCGCTGGTCGCGCACCTGCTCGCCGCCGGGACGCCGATCGACGAGCTGAACCTCGTGCGGCAGCACCTGTCGCGGGTCAAGGGTGGTCGCCTCGCGCGGCTCGTCTGGCCGGCGCGGACGATCGCGCTCGTCGTCTCCGACGTGCCCGGCGACCGGATCGACCTCGTCGCCTCGGGACCGCTGTCGCCGGCGGTTGCCGACTGGCCGGCGGTGCGCGACGTGTTCGCGGCGCGGCTCGCGCCGGACGACGTCCCGCCACGGGTCTCCCGTCTGCTCGCCGACGGCCTGGCGGGCAGGATCGAGCCGCCGCCGGGACCGGGCGACCGGGTGTTCGAGACGGTCCGGGTCTGGATCGTCGCCCGCAACGACGACGCCCTCGACGCCGCGGAGCTCTCGGCCGACCGCCTCGGCCTGCACGTCGTCCGCGATCCGGCCCCGGCCGCCGGCGATCCGGCGGACTGGGCACGCGGGTTCGTCCGGCGGCTGCGCGACCTGCCGCGGCCGGCGTGCCTGCTCGCCGGCGGGGAGCTGGTCTCGCGTCCCGGTCCTCGCGCGGGACGCGGCGGACCGTGCCACGAGGCGGCGCTCGCCGCGGCGGAGGCGATCGCGGGCGAGGACGGGCTCGCCGTGCTGGCGGCCGACACCGACGGATACGACGGCAACGCCGACGCGGCCGGCGCCCTGGTCGACGGGGCGACGTGCGGACGGATCCGGCACGCGGGCCTCGACCCGGCGCGGCACCTCGAGCGCCACGACGCGGCGACCGCCCTCGACCGCGCCGGCGCCCTGCTGCGTCCCGGCGCGACCGGGACCAACGTGATGCAGATCTTCTGCGGCGTCGCGCTGCCGGCGCCTGCCCGCGAATGACCGCAGCACCGGGCGCTGCGCTCCGCCGGCGGCGTCTCCCCCGCCAAGGTCCGGAGAAGCGAACCGCCAAACTTCCCGGCGGCCAGCCGCTTGCGTGACCTCGCCGGATCGCCGCGATGCGGCACGGCGCCGGGGAGCTTGGCCGTCGTGGCGCATCTCGCGATCTTGCATTCCGAGGGGCGCGCCGCGCCGCGCGCGGCGCGGGACGGCCGGCAGACCGGCACCAGCAGGAGGGGACGCCATGTCGACGAGCAGCCAGATCGATCTGAGGGAGACGGTGGGACGCGCGATCCGCACGCTGCGCGAGGAGATGCACCTGTCGCTCGACGACATCGAGCGGGTGACCGACCAGATCGGGGTGCGCGTCACCCGCTCGCACCTCTCGCGCGTCGAGAACGGCCAGGCCGATCTCGCGGTGCCGCGCTTCCTCGGCCTGATGCACGCGCTCGGCCAGCCGCCGATGCCGGTGCTCGAGACGATCGACGCCGCGATCCGCCACCGCGGCGCCGATCCGGTCGACCTCGACGAGCAGGCGGCCGACGCGTTCCACGAGCACGCCTGGGACCGCGCCGCGTGCGCCTGGCGCGCCGCGTTCGCGACGTCGCGCGGCCGGCTGCCGCACGGCGCGAGCCTCGGCGCGTGGGTCATCGCCGAGGCGTCGCTCGGGCGCTGGCGACAGGCTATGCGCGTCGCGCGGCTGGCGGTCTCGCGCATGGCCCACGCGGACGAGCGGGTCCTGCTGCGGGCGGCGGCGACGGCGCTCGGCGGCGGCGAGACCGGCACGGCGCACGCGTTCGCGCGGGCCGCGCCCGACGGAGGCCCGTGGGCCCGACTGATCGAACTCGCGGCGCTGGTCGCGTGGAAGCGCCCGATCGAGGCCGCCGCGCGTCTCGCCCGCGAGGAGACGTCCCTGCCGGAAGGACCGGCGCGGACGGCGGCGATGGTGCTCGCCGCCGAGGCGTTCCGCGAATCCGGTCGCCACGGCGCGGCGCTCAGGCTCGCCGAGCGCGCGACCGGACGCGCCGAGCACGAGATCCTGCGCATCGAGGCCCGGCTCGCGTGGGCGCGCGCACTGGTCGCGGTGCGCCGTCCGGGAGCCGGCCTGCGCCAGGTCCATCGCGCACTGCGCGCGGCGCGCGCGCTGCGGCTGGCCGATCTGGTGGCCTGCGCGCACGAGCTGGCCGAGGAACTGCACCGGCTCGACCGTGCCCCGTCCCGCGCGCGGGACGCGGGCCGCGCGCGGCGGGCGCTGATGCGGCGCCACGGCGCCGACCGGTGCGAGCCGCGGCTGCTGCCGGTGCACTCGCTGCTACGCGGGGACCTCGTCTTCGGGCTGGCCGTTCCCGGCGAGGGGGACGACGAGCCCGACCAGTGCCTCGAGCTCGTCGATCCGCGCGTCGCCGCCGTCGATCCTGAACCCGATCGCGGCCACGCCAGCGCCTGAGGCGGCCTCGAGGTCGGCCGCCGTGTCGCCGACCATCACCGCCGCGTCCGGCGCCACGCCGAGGCGCTCGAGCGCCAGCCGGACGATGGCCGGGTCGGGCTTGCCGCGGGGAACCTCGTCGCCGGCGGCGATCGCGTCGAACGCCGGCGCAAGCTCGAGCGTCCCGAGCACCCGCTCGGCCATCGCCCGCGGGCTGTTGGTCACCAGCGCGAGGCGCAGGCCGCGCTCGCGCAGCGCCGCGACGACCTTCGGCGCGCCGGGCACCGGTCGCACCCGGTCGATGTGCCGTGCGAACCCCTCGGCGTACTCCCGCGCCAGATCCTCCGGTCGCGTTCCCGGGAAGATCGTCTCGCAGTCGGCGAGCAGCCCCTGGCCCCAGATCGCGCGGACCTCGTCCGGCGAGAGCGCCGGCAGACCGCGCCGCTCACGGCACTCGGCAAGGACGGCGAGCCACACGTCGAACGAGTCGGCGAGCACCCCGTCGAGGTCGAACAGGACGGCGCGGACGGCGAACGGCGGTGCGGGCATCGGCGGCTCCCTGATCCGCGACGGGCAGCAGGTTCTGCGCGGGCGGGGCCGGCAAGCCTACCGCGGAAGGACGGGATTCTCCCGGATAATGGCCGGCCGCCGAGCGGACCGCCCGGAGAGTCGATGCCTGCCGTCAGCGTGATC
>RFIB01000187.1 GCA_003695625.1 Acidobacteriota bacterium
ACTCGATCCTCCTTGCCCGGTTCTCCGGGCCTGGTCTCAGTCGCTTTCGCCCCGCGCCTTCTCGTCGCGGCAGCGCGGGCAGATCACGTCGAACTCGACGCGCACCCCGGTCACGGCAAGGCCCCGCGGCAGCTCGGCCGGCGCAGGCGGCAGCGGGAACGTTCCGGCATCGATGTCGAAGATCGCGCCGCACTCGCGGCAGACCGCGTGGTGGTGGTCGTCCGGCGTCCCGTCGACCCGCAGCCGCGTGCCGTCCCCGGTGATCCTGCGACACAGGCCACGGGAGACGAACGCCTCGAGCGTCTTGTAGACGGTCGAGCGCGAGATGGTCGGATGCGACCGGCGGAGCGCCGCCCACAGCTCGTCCGCCGACGGATGCCCGCGGTGCTCCTCGAGCACGCCCAGCACCGCCAGCCTCGGCGCGGTCGCCCGCAGGCCGGCCTGTTGCAGCAGCGCGGCGTGTCGCGACGAGCGGGGCTCGCTGTGACGGGGCGTTCTCATACTTCGTCCGATCTAGAACTTGTTCCTATTCTAGCCACGACTCCGGGCACGTCAAGGGGAGCCCCCTTTCCCGCCGGGGACCCCGGCCTCGGCGGCACGGCCGGCGGAATTGAGCTCGTTGCGCTCACCGGCGGGCAACGGCTGGTCGAGACCTGTCCGGTCGCGCCGCGCTGGATCGAGACGACTGCGCCGCGGCATCCATCGCCTCGAACTCCCGGCCCTGCGCCGGCATGCGACAATCCTCGCACGCCCACCCGACCCGCGATCGATCGATCGCCCGAGGATCGTCTCTCATGAGCCTTCGCGGACTCTCAGCGGTTCTGTGCGCCGCCTTCCTGGTTTCGTGTGCGGCTCCGACACCGCCCCCGAGCGAACCGCCGGCGCGCGACGGTGTGTTCATCCACGTCACGGCCGGCCCCGACCAGCCGCACCGTCTGCTGATGCCGCTGAAGATGGCGGAGATGATGGCGGCCGACCACGAGGTGCTGGTCTACTTCGACATCGACGGCGTCCTCGCCGTGGTCAAGGATGCGCCGGACGCCTCGCTCGAACCGTTCCCGTCGCTTCACGCCGAGCTGAACGCGCTGGCCGACGCGGGGGTCACGCTGCTGGCCTGCCCGACCTGCATGAAGGTCGCCGGCAAGACTCCGGACGACCTGCGCCCGGGGGTCGCGGTGGCCGACAGGAAGGCGTTCTTCGACTTCACGAAGGGGCGGATCCTCTCGCTGGACTACTGAGCGGCGGGAGGATTCCAGCGGGTCGCCCGCCGGTGAATCTCTCCTTCGCCGGTCGGCGGCCGGAGATCCCTGCTCGACGGCGACCCCGGCCCGACGGACCGCTGGTTCCTGGTCCGTGGCCGCAACTGTCTTGGCCCGGGCACCTGGGACGACGGCCCCGGTCTCGCGTCTCTCAGAAATCCCGCCCTGGCGGGCCGTTCCGCCGCCTGTCCGTAGCGCGCTACCGCAGGGTCCGCCAGCGCGCGACAAGCTCCGGCGGGCAGAGCGCCGGCGGCGGCTCGAGCAGCGGGTCGAGGCGGCGGGCGTTGTCCAGCGCGCTCCGCACCGAGCGCGCGAGCGCCTCGTCGCGGCGCCCGTCGGCGCGCCAGCGCGCGAAGCGGACCGTCGCCACCAGCAGGTGGGCCACGGCAGAATCGGGCGCCTCCGAGGCGGCCTGCTCGAAGACGCGGGTCGCGGTGTCGAGATCGCCGGCAAGGTAGGCGGCCAGACCGCGACGCAGCAGCGTCCGATCGATCGCGGGCGCAGGCGGCGGCGCGGCCGGCGGCGATCCCGACGGCCCGATCGCCGCCGCCGACAGTTCCTCGGGCGGTGCAGGTTCGGGTTCGGGGGCGGGAGCGCAGCGCTGGGCGAGCGCCTCGAGACGCGGTGCCAGCGACGGGTCGTCCTCCGGCTCGCCGGCGGTCCGCGCCCGCCCGATCTCGGCGAGCGCAGCGTCGCATCGCCCGAGGGCGCCGAGGGCCAGCGCGAGGTGCGCGTGCGGCGCGTAGTGGATGTAGTTCGTCCCGTACGTGCGGTGGTAGCCGGACTCGGGACGGCGCGCGAGCGCCGTCTCGAACAGTTCGATCGCCCGTGCCGGGTCGCCCTTCTCCAGCGCCTCGACGCCGTCGAGGTACGGGTCGTACCACGTCCCCCGCGCGGCGACGGCGGGCGCGGCCGCAGCCGCGACGACGGCGGCGGCGAGCAGAACAGCGAAGCGGACGCGCCCGGTCACCACGACCTCAGAATCGGTAGATCGTCGACCCGACGAACGCCGTGCTGCGATCCGAGACGTCGACCGCGATGTCGACCTGGATCGACTGCTTGACCGTGACGCCCACGCCGGCCGTGTAATGGGTCAGGGCCTCGCCCTCGGGGAAGACCTGCTGGAATCCCGGGTCGGTTCCGCCGAACCGGATCCGGTGGTCCGCTTCGCGCCAGGCGCCGACGCGCAGCGCGACAGGAGTACGCCGGGCGAGCCAGATGTACTCGATGCCGCCGTGGACCTCCGTCCCGTCGTCGACGGTGAACGGCGTCGTCGGCTCGGGGAATGTCAGACGGTTGAGACCGGGGCGGTACGTGTCGAGCAGGTCCGAGTACTCGACGCGCACGACGTCGACGAGAATCGTCCACCGCTCGCCGGGACGGACCGAGACTCCGAACGCAGCCGTGTCCGGCGTGCGCAGCACGAGGTCGAACTGCTTGCCGTACAGCTCCTGGGCCGCACGGTGGCGCAGCCCGATCGACGGCACCCGTTCCTCGAGCGTGAAGTCGAGCCCCTGGCGGAACGTCCCGCCGATGTTCAGCCACTCGGTCGGCCGCCACATCACGCCGATCGTCCAGGCCAGGTCCGTGTCGTCGTCGTCGATCCGGGTGGCGTACTCGAGCGTCGGTTCGGCGAACGGTTCGTTCGGCAACGCGGTATTGTCGACGAACAGGTTGTCCACCCGCCCGTCCATGTCGAGTCGGCCCCAGACCGCCGTGATGCCGACCGAGAATCCGGAGAGCAGCTCGACGGCGAACGCGGCGTTGTACTGGACGATATGCGCGCTGATGTCCGCGTCGGCGGTCAGGTCGTAGTCGATGTCCTCGAACGTGTCGGGAACCGGCTTGCCGGAGAGCGGGTCGACCACCGCCTGGCGCCCGACGAGCGAGAACGTGTTCTCGGTCCTGGCGCGCACGTCGAGGCTCTCGAGGCGCGAGAGCGCGAACGCGACGCGCCGGCGCGGAACGACCCACGAGACGAACGTCGGGCTGACCCGCGCCGACGGGTTAGACAGCGCACCCGCCGACACGAATCCCTGGAAGAACTCGCCGACGATCGGCCCCGCGACGTTCGTCTCGCTCGCGTCGAGCTGCTGGGCGCGGATCTCGAGGAACAGCTCGGGGCGGCGCAGGGTCACGAGGCCGGCGGGGTTGGCCTGGGCCGCCGACGAGTCGTCGGCCAGCGAGGTGAACGCCCCGCCGAGACTCATCGCGCGCGCGCCCGGGTTGAGCAGGTTGAACGGGACGTCGCGGAAGATCTCCTCGTCGGTCAGGGCAATCCCCGGGTGCGCGCTTCCGGCGCACAGCACCAGTCCGGCGACGAGCGCTGCGATCGACTTCCGTGTCGGGCTCATGGCGTCTTCTCCGCCCGCGTGTCGATCGCCGCCAGTTCGTCGGCGAGCGCCGCGGGATCGAACCCGGGCATCGTGCGGCGCACGTAGCGCGTCGCACCCGGGCGAATCGTCACCTCGGTCTCCAGCGGTTCGCTGGCGTGGGGGCTGTCGAACGTCAGCCGGTAGCGGCCGGCGGGCAGCTCGAGCCGGGCCGGTGTCTCGATCTCGCGCGCGAGCGCCTCGCCGGTGTCGAGGTTCTCGACCCGGACCAGCCGCGCCCACGGCATGACGAGGGCGACCAGCCGGCCCGGGGCCTGCGCGACCGGCGTCGTGGCGCGTCGTGGCGGAGCCGCGGCGGACCGCGGAGCGGCCGCCGC
>RFIB01000188.1 GCA_003695625.1 Acidobacteriota bacterium
CCGATCAGCCCCCCGTCAGGCCGGCCATCTGCCAGTCGCGGATCGCGTCGAGCGGCCAGAGCAGCATGATCACGTTGAGCACCAGACCGTCGCGGATCCAGACCGCGGTCAGCAGTTCGGTGGCGACGAACAGGGCGACCGAGACCCGCACCCGGGCGCGCGCGGCGACCCACCAGCCGGGCAGGAAGCACAGCACGTCGCCGAGCGAGTTGACGATGCTGTCGCCGTAGTAGTCGAGGGACATCGTCACCGCCCGGTAGCGCTCGATCACCATCGGCGTGTTCTCGAGCACCTCCCAGCCGGCCTCGATCCCCAGCGCCAGCAGGAATCGCGTGCGCAGCGACAGCCGGCGGCCAAGCGGCCACAGCGCCGCGTAGAACACCAGCCCGTGCAGGAAGTGGCTCAGCGAGTACGGATCGACCAGGTGCTGCGAGTTGTGCGAGCTCCACACGTCGAACGACCACGGCACCGGCGACCCGCAGGCGCACCACCACGTGCGTCCCATCGCCGCGAGCAGAAGCAGCATCCCGGCGGTGATCGCGATCCCGACGAGGGCGGTCCGGCGCTCCTGGCCCATCCCGTGCCTCCCGTCGCGCGACGCGGCCGCGCGCAAGCCAGCATAGCCGACGCCGCACGTGCGACGGGCCGCCGGAATCCGGCGGCCCGTCGTGCGCCCGGGTTTCGCTGTCGCGAGCGCGTCAGTCGCGAGGAGGTCCCGGACGGTGTCCGGGTCGCCCGGGGCGCATTTCCCGGAGTCGGTCCTGCTGCTCGGGGGTCAGCGCGTTCTTGACCTCGATCGCCAGCCGCAGGTGTGCGGCCTTGATGCGCGTCTCGAGCCCCATCGCGCGCTGCGCCAGCTCGAGGGCCTGATCGAGGTCGACGCGCGCCGGCTCGAGCACGTTCTCGAGCTGCTCGCCGACCCGCTGCAGCTCGATCCGCAGGTCGAGCACCGTCGCGTGCGTCCGGTTGATCGCCTGCTTGATCGTCTCGATCTGTTCGTCGGTCAGCCCGAGTTCGCCCTGGTGCGCGAGCACCTGCTCGGGCGGGAACAGGTGACGGGCGAAGGGGTCACCCCCATGCCCGGGGCCGCCGGGGCCACCCGGCCCGCCGGGGCCCGCGGCCTGCGCCAGCGCCAGCGGGGCGCAGGTCAGCGCGATCGCGGCGATCAGGATCAGCGTCATTCTTCGTCTCATCGTCGTGTCTCCCATCGGTGGCCAGATTCGTCCTGGTCGGTCAGACGAGCCCCGGAGCGCTTGGCAGCGAGTCCGGAGCCGGTTCCCCGGAGCCCGCCGGCGACGACACGTCGACGGCGAGTCCGGACAGCGTGGTCAGCTCGAGAGTCGGGACGTCCTGGGCGACCTCGAGCGGACCGTAGTCCCACAATTCGTCACTCGGCGATGACCATGCGGAGAGTTCGCGCGCACGCGCCAGGGTCGCTTCGTCGACCGTCGGGCCGGTTCCGTCCGGCATGACGAGCAGCAGCAAGGTGCACGCGGCGAGCACGCCGGCCGCGGCGAACGCCCAGCGCCATGCGGCGCGAACGGGCGCCGGACGCGCCGTTCCGCGAGCGAGCATCTCGTCGAACCCGGGAGCGGTCCCGCGGTCGGCGTCCCGCAGGCGCCGCATCGCCGCGCGCAGGCGACGGTCGTCGTCGTGCCGCCCGGTCATCGTCCGCTCTCCTCCTCGTGCAGCAGGGCGCGCAGCCGCGCCTTTCCCCGCTCGTAGTGCGTTCGCGCGGTGCCGAGGCGCAGGCCGAGCGTCTCGGCCGCCTGCTCGATGGTCATCTCCTCGTAGAACACCAGGTGCAGCACCTCGCGCTGGCGGTCGGACAGCCGGGCCAGCGCGTCGGCGACGCGGCGCGCCGTCTCGTCGCGGAGCAGGGCGCGGTCCGGGCCGTCCGTGACCGGCTCGCGAGGTGCCAGCATTCCGATCCGCTCACCGAGCCGGCGCCAGCGTGCGAGCCGGCGCCGCTCGCCGGCGGCCACGCGACGGATCACGCCGAACAGCCAGGTGCGGAACGCCGACCGGCCGTCGAAGCGGGCGCTTCCGTCGAGCACGCTGGCGTAGGTCATCTGGAGCACCTCCTCGGCGAGCTGCCGGTCGCGCCGGCAGCAGGCCAGCGCCCAGCCCCAGGCGGCCTCGTGGTGCTCGCGGAGCGCACGCTCCAGCCCGGCTCGATCCATTGGCACCTCGTCCCGGCCGCCTGCTGTGTTCGCCCGATGAGTGGCCGACCGGGCCGCGCCATAGGACGGCCGACGACAGGATTCGCGGAGGCCGACCTCAGCGCCGCGGCTTGCGGAAGCGGAACAGGAACCGGTCCGTGCGATCCCGCCGGGCAGCCCCGTCGGCGAAGATGTTCCACGTGCGGTCGTCGTCGGACCGACGCAGCAGCTCGCTCGAGGCCTCGAACACGAACCCCGCGCGCTCGATCTCGGCCCGCACGAGCCGCGCATCGATCCGGTGCAGCCGCTCGGCGTCGCGCGCACCCGACCCCGGTTCGGCGTGATGGTCGAGCACGCAGAACACACCGCCGGGACGCAGCGCCGCGAAGACCCGTGCGTTGAACGCCGCGCGGTCGACCTTCTGCCAGTAGAAGTCGTGATAGAAGCGGATCAGCAGTGCGGCGTCCATCGGCTCGGAGACCTCGATCTCCTCGGGCGCGGCCTCGAGCGGCCTGACGTTGCCAAGAGGCTCGAGCCGCGCCAGACGCGCGGTCCACGGCCTGCGCGCGTAGCGGTCGAGCACGAACGGGCTGTTGTGGCTGACGACCAGCCCGTCCGGACCGAGGGCGAGCGCGAGGATCTCCGTGTAGTAGCCGGTCCCCGCCATCAGGTCGAGCACCCGCATCCCGGGCTCGATCCCGCAGAACCGCAGCACCTCCGCCGGCCGGCGGTCGCGGTCACGGGCACGATCGGCCTCCGGCCGGTCGGGCTGCGCCACCGCGGCGGCCAGCGGATCGGCCGTCGTGTCGCCCCCGTCGCCGGCCCCGCCCGCCGTCGATCCGCAGGCGCCGGCGAGCGCAAGGCACGCAAGAGCGTGACCGGTCAGCCGCATGTGAGGTCCTCCTGCTCCCGCGATCGTAGCAGCACCCGGGACCTCTCCTGCGGAGCGCGATCCCTCGACGCTGCAGGGGATCGGACCACCTCGGCGTAACTCCCGCAAGGTAAGTGAATCTTTACTTACGTTCCCGCGAAGCCCCCGGAGGCCGAGATGAGTCCCCCCGCCCCCCCGGAACCAACGAGCCGCCAGCAGGAGATCCTCGACCGCGTGCTCGACCTCGTCACCGAGGTCGGGCTTGCCGGCCTGACCACCAGGCGCATCGCCGAGCGTGTCGGGTTCACCGAAGGGGCGATCTACCGCCACTTCCCGACCAAGTCGGCGCTGGTGCTGGCGCTGATCGACCGCCTCGACGAGATGCTGCTCGGCCCGGTGGCCGAGATCGCCGCCGACGCGACGCTGCCGCCCCGCGAACGGATCGAGCGGATCCTGCGTCACCACGCCGGACTGATCCTCGCCCGCGAGAGCCTGCCGATCATGCTCCTTGCCGAGGCGGCGTCGTCCGGCGACCCGGCCCTGATCGAGAGGATGCGCTCGGTCTTCGGGCGGTACGTGCGGCATGTGGCGGAGGTCCTCGACGAGGCGCCTGGTGACGCTTCCGGGCGACGGATTTCCGCCGACGCGCTGGCCTCCCTGCTCGTCGGAGGTCTCGCCGGACTGGCGATCCACCATCGCCTGTTCCGCGACCCGGAATTCGACTCGCGTTTCGTCGGCGAGGCGATCCCATTCGTCGCCCGCTGTTC
>RFIB01000189.1 GCA_003695625.1 Acidobacteriota bacterium
GCCCCGCCGCTACTCGACGGTGACGGACTTGGCGAGGTTGCGGGGCTGGTCGACGTCGCAGCCGCGCAGCAGGGCGATGTGGTACGCGAGCAGCTGCAGCGGGACCACGTTGACGATCGGCTGCACGAACGCGGAGGCCGGCGGTACCCGCAGCGTGTGGTCGACCTTGTCCGACAGGTCGGGCGCGTTGTCCGTCGTGACGACGATCAGCCGCCCGCCCCGGGCGCGGACCTCCTCGATGTTCGACAGCATCTTCTCGAACACGCCGTCGGCCGGGGCGAGCGCCACGACGGGCAGGGTCTCGTCGATCAGCGCGATCGGCCCGTGCTTCATCTCGCCCGCCGGGTAGCCCTCGGCGTGGATGTACGAGATCTCCTTGAGCTTCAGCGCGCCCTCGAGCGCGATCGGGTAGTTGATCCCGCGGCCGAGGTAGAGGAAGTCCGTCGCGTCCTTGTACTCCCGCGCCAGGACGGCCACCGCGGGCTCGCCCTCCAGAGCGCGCTCGATGCGCCCCGGCACCTGCGCCAGCGCGGTCAGGTGCTCGCGGACGTCGTCCGGCGAGAGCACGCCCCGCGCGGCGCCGATCCGCAGCGCCATCAGGTAGAGCGCGACGAGCTGCGCGGTGAACGCCTTGGTCGACGCGACGCCGATCTCCGGACCGCAGTGCGTGAGGATCGTCCCCTCGGCATCCCGCGTGGCGGAAGACCCCATCACGTTGCAGATCGCCACCGAGCGCGCGCCGCGCCGCATCGCCTCGCGCAGCGCGGCGAGCGTGTCCGCCGTCTCGCCGGACTGGGTGACCACGGTCATCAGGACGCGCCCGTCGATCAGCGGATCGCGGTAGCGGAACTCGGACGCGTAGTCGACCTCGGCGGGCACGCGCGCCAGCGCCTCGATCAGGAACTTGCCGACGAGGGAGGCGTGCCATGACGTCCCGCACGACACCAGCGCGACACGCTCGATCCGGGCCAGGTCCTCGTCGGTCAGCGGGAACTCATCCTCGGCGAACATCACCTCGCCGCGATCGAGCGAGATCCGCCCGGCCAGCGTCTCGTGCACGGCGCGCGGCTGCTCGAAGATCTCCTTGAGCATGAAGTGCCGGTAGCCGCCCTTCTCCGCGGCGATCGGGTCCCAGGCGATCGTCTTCTCCTCGAGCGCGACCGGATTGCCGGCCAGGTCGCTGACCTCGACCCGCTCCGGCGTCACCACCGCGACCTGCCCGTCGGCGAGGAACAGCACGCGGCGCGTGTGGGGCAGGATCGCCGTCAGGTCGGAGGCGAGGAAGTTCTCCCCCTCTCCGAGCCCGACGATCAGCGGCGCGCCGCTGCGCGCGCCGACGATCAGGTCCGGCGTCTGCGCATCCATCACGCAGATCGCGTAGTTGCCGACCAGGCGGGAGGCTGCGCGCCGGACCGCCGCCGGCAGGTCGCCCGTCGCGGCGAGTTCCCGCGCCACGAGATGGGCGATCACCTCGCTGTCGGTCTCCGAGCTGAACTCGTGGCCGGCCTGGCGCAGTTCGCCCTTGAGTTCGAGGTAGTTCTCGATGATCCCGTTGTGGACCAGCACCACGCGGCCGCTGGCGTCCCGGTGGGGATGGGCGTTCTCCTCCGTCGGCCGCCCGTGGGTCGCCCAGCGCGTGTGTCCGATCCCCTGGCGGCTGCGCGGAGGCGGATCGCTCTCCAGCACCCGCTCGAGGTCGCGCAGCTTGCCCGGGGCCCGGCGGACGACGAGCACGTCCCCGTCGACCAGGGCGATCCCCGCCGAGTCGTAGCCCCGGTACTCGAGCCGCTTGAGGCCCTCGACGAGGATCGGGGCGGCCTGCTCCCGGCCGACGTATCCGACGATTCCGCACATCTGCCTGTCCTCGGTGCGGCGGCCCGGTCGCGCCCGCGCGCCCCGGCCCCGGGGCGAATATGCGGTGATCGGCCGGCCCCGGCACGCCGATCCGCCGCGCCCGGCCGGACCCGGCTCAGCCCCCGGCGCCGCCGCCGGCCTTCCGGGCCTTGCGCCGGCGCCGCCGGGCGACCCAGCCCTCGATGATCTTCTGCGGGATCCGGCTCAGCGCGAGCGCCCCGGCGGGCACGTCCCGGGTGATCGTCGCCCCCGCCCCGACGTACGCGCCGCGGCCGACGGTCACCGGCGCGACGAGCTGGGTGTCGGACCCGATGAACACGCCGTCCTCGAGCACCGTGCGGTGCTTGGCCTCGCCGTCGTAGTTGCAGGTGATCGTCCCCGCACCGATGTTGACGCCGCGCCCCACCTCGGCGTCGCCGATGTAGCTCAGGTGGGAGGCCTTGGCCCCCGCGGCGAAGCGCGCCTTCTTGGTCTCGACGAAGTTGCCGATCTTGCACTCGCGGCCGATCTCGCTGCCCGGTCGCAGATGCGCGAACGGACCGACCGTCGCGCCGGCGCCGATGCTGCTCTGCTCGGCGACCGTGTAGTCGCGGACGAGCGCCCGCGGGCCGACCTCCACGTCGGTCAGCCGCACCCCGGAGCGGATCACGCAGTCGCGGCCGATCGCCGTCTGCCCCTCGAGGCGCACGCCGGGATGAATCACGGTGTCGCGTCCGACGCGGACGCCGTCGTCGATCCAGGTCGACGCGGGATCGAGGATCGTCACGCCGGACGCCATCAGCCTGCGCAGCGTGCGACGGTTCATCGCCGCCCCGACGCGGGCGAGCTGCTCGCGGCTGTTGACGCCGAGGCACAGCTCGGGTTCCGGATGGCGCTCGGCGGCGACCCGTTCGCCGGCCCCGATCAGCACCCGCACCGCGTCGGTCAGGTAGTACTCGCCCTGGGCGTTGTCGGGCCGGATCCGGCGCAGCGCCCGGTCGAGTCGCGGCCAGTGCGCGCAGTACGTGCCGGTGTTGATCTCGCGGATCGCCCGCTCGTCCGCGCTCGCGTCGCGGTGCTCGACGATCGCGCGGACCGCCCCCTTCGCGTCGCGGACGATCCGTCCGTAGCCGGACGGATCGTCCAGCTCGGCCGTCAGCACCGTCAGCGCGGCGGCCTGCCGGCGGTGCCGGCGCACCAGCCGCGCGAGGCTCGCCGCGTCGAGGGCCGGCACGTCGCCACACAGGACGAGCACGTCTCCTTCGTGGCCGCGCAGCGCGGGACGCGCCCGGGCGACCGCATCCGCGGTGCCGCGCCGCTCGCGCTGCTCGACGAACGAGACGTCGAGCCCGGGGAACGCGGCGCGCACCGTGGCCGCGACCTCGTCCCCCTGCACGCCGACCACGACCACCACGCGACGCGCGCCCGCACCGCGGGCCGAGGCGACGACGTGGACGATCAGCGGGCGGCCGGCGACCTCGTGGAGCACCTTGGCCCGCCGGGACTTCATCCGGGTGCCCTCGCCCGCGGCGAGGATCACCGCCACCAGGTCTTCAGAACGATTCGCCGCCGAACGTGCTGCCGGCCGTGCCATCCGCCGCCTCCTCCCGCGCCTCCGGACGATCGCTGCTCCGGGGCGGATCGACGACGCCGGCGAACGCGGCCGTCTCGCGGAACCTCTCGAAGTCCGGATCGCCGAGCGCATACGCGCGGTACTCGGGGTCCGCGCCGATCGCCTCGGCCAGCGCGCCCGCCGCCTCGTCGTACCGCCCGGCGAGGCTGAGCGCGGTGGCGCGGACGTAGTAGGCGCGACCGCGATCGGCCCCGGCGGCCAGGGCGCGTTCGACCTGCTCGAGCGCCTCGTCGAGGCGACCGGCGTTGACCAGCACGACCGCGCGGAGCAGCGGGTCGAGATCGGCGCCGCCCTCCTCCCCGATGCGCTCGCGGCAGGCGGCGAGGTGACGCCGCGCCCGGTCGACCATCGCCGCCGCGGCGTCCTCACCGGCGTACCGCTCGACGAACTCCTCCCACTTCGCTGCGGCCGCCTTCCAGTCGCGGCGCGCCGCGAACAGCTTCATGGCGCTCTCGTACTCGGCCGCGGCCTGTTCGAACAGGCCCGACCGACCGGTGGAATTCTTCGACGAACTGGCCTTGCGGGTCGGCATCGGACACCCTCCGCACGCGGATCCGGGGCGACCAGGCCCGCCCGATTGATCGGCGTCGCGCGGGGCCGGATGCTAGTGGGGCCCCCCGGAGGTGTCAACATTGGTCCCGTCGCACGTCGCCCGTCCTGCCGAGCCCCGGGTCGTGCTCGCGCTCGGCTCGAACCTCGGTGACCGCCGCGATCACCTGCTCCGTGCGCGACGGGCGCTCGCGGCGGCGGGACTCCGGCCACTCGCCGCGTCGCCGGTCGTCGAGACCGATCCGGTCGGCGGCCCCCCGGGGCAGCCGCGCTACCTCAACCAGGTCGTCTCGTGCCCGGTCGGCGCGGCGCCGACGCCCCGCGCGCTGCTCGCGCTGTGCCTGGCGATCGAACGCGCGCACGGCCGGGTCCGCCGCGAACGCTGGGCGGCGCGGACGCTCGACATCGACCTGCTGTTCTTCGGCGATCGCGTGGTCGACGAGCCGGGGCTGGTCATTCCCCACCCGCGGCTCGCCGATCGCAGGTTCGTGCTCGAACCGCTCGTCGCGCTGCACCCGGAGCTGGTCCACCCGGTGCTCGGTCTGACGGCCCGCGAGCTGCTCGCGCGCCTCGGGGAGCCGGGCGGGGACGCGGTACAATCGCCGGCGTCGCCCCGGCGCGGCCGGGACGCGGCGGAGCCGGGCCGGCACGGATGAAACCGCGGCACATCGCCATCGAGGGACCCATCGGCGTCGGCAAGACGGAGCTGGCCCGCCGGCTCGCGCGTCGGATCGACGCGCTGTGCGTGCTCGAGCCGGAGGACAACCCGTTTCTGCGCGCGTTCTACGAGGAGCGGCGCGGGGCCGCCTTCTCGACCCAGGTCTGGTTCCTGCTCGCTCGGCATCGACAGCTGCGCGATCTGCGCCAGGGCCATCTGTTCAAGCAGCGGGTCGTCGCCGACTACCTGTTCGAGAAGGACCGCGTGTTCGCCCACCTGACGCTCGACGACGCCGAGCTCGACACCTACGAGCGCCTCTACGCGGTGCTGGCGCCGGACGTCGTCCGCCCCGACCTCGTCGTCTAC
>RFIB01000190.1 GCA_003695625.1 Acidobacteriota bacterium
AAAACGAGGTCACCGCGCCGCGCGCCGGCACGGTCGAGCGGCTTCCGGTCGCGGCGGGGGACGCCGTCGAGGGCGGGCAGCTCCTCGCCGTGATCGTCTAGGGCAGGGTCCGCGTGCGACGCGCGGAGCGGGCGGTCCGAAGCGTCCGGCCGCCCGCCTCCGCTCGCACGTGATGCGTCAGCGGTTGACCGCTTCCTCGAGGTCCTTGCTCGCGCGGAAGCGGACGACCTTCTTCGCGGGAATGTGGATCGCCGCCCCGGTATGGGGATTGCGTCCCATGCGGGCCTTGCGCTCGGAAACCTGGAACGTCCCGAGTCCCACCAGCGTCGTCCGTTCACCCTGGCCGAGGGACCTGGTGATCCCCTCGATCAGCGAGTCGATCGCCTTGGCGGCGGCGCTCTTCGTGATTCCGGCGTCTTCGGCGATCTTTTCGATCAGGGCGGCTTTGTTCACGGCATGATCTCCCCTGGGCGCCGTCGCGATGCCGTCGCGTACCGCGGAAGCGTCGGGCGGCGACCTCCACGACCTGCGGCGCCGCCCCCGTTTAGCACCTTCCGGCGAAATCCGTCAATCTGGTGCGCCGGACGACGGCCCGGCACGGCGCGGCTCGGCGCCGGGAGACGGGGGTGAGCGATGGATCGTCAGCGGGCGAGGGAACTGCTCGAGAAGGTCCGCGCGGGCGCGCTGGACATCGACGAGGCGATCGCCGAGCTGGCCGGCCTGGAGACGTTCGACCTCGGCTTCGCCCGGATCGACCACCATCGGCCGCTGCGGCGGGGCATGCCGGAGGTCGTGTTCGGCGAGGGGAAGTCTCCGGAGCAGGTCGAGCGCATCGTCGCCCACCTCGTCGAGCGCGAGGGCCCGGTGCTCGTGACCCGGCTGGCGCCGGCCGTCGGCGAAACGCTGGCGGCCGCCCACCCGGCGGGGCGCTGGGATCCGGTCTCGCGCACCTTCCTGGTCCCGGCTCGGGACGGAGCGCGCGAGCGGCGGGAGGGGCTGCTGGTGGTCTGCGCCGGGACCGCGGACCTGCCGGTCGCCGAGGAGGCCGCGGTGACCGCGGAGGCGTTCGGCCTGGTTCCCGACCGGCTGTTCGATGTCGGCGTCGCCGGCGTCCACCGTCTTCTCGAGCAGCGCGACCGGCTCGATCGGGCGCGTGTCGTGATCGCCGTCGCCGGGATGGAAGGTGCGCTCGCGTCGGTCGTCACCGGCCTGGTCAGAGTGCCCGTGATCGGCGTGCCCACCAGCGTCGGCTACGGCGTCGCGGAGGGCGGACGGGCGGCGCTGGCCGCGATGCTCGCCTCGTGCGCCGGAGGGCTGACCGTGGTCAACATCGACAACGGGTTCGGCGCGGCCTGCGCCGCGCGCGCGATCCTCGATCTCGCCGACGGTCGCATCCCCTGAATCGCCCCCGCCGGCGTCCGTCAGCGGTCGTCCCGGTCCGGCACGATCCGGTCCGTCCTGTTTCCCGAAAGAAATCTCGTTGCGCAAGCCGCCTTCGCACCGTAACATCGCCGCCACCCGCGCAATCCGCCGGCAAGGGGTGTGCAGGGTGCGGGGCCAGGTGTCGAGCTGCGTGAGGGTCCGGGTCCGCACGGCGGGTGACGCCGCCGCCGGGTGATCGATGGCCGCCTCCACATATCGCGACGGCGTCGAGGCGATCCGCCGCGCCGCGGACATCGTCGAGGTCGTGGGGGACGCGGTCAAGCTGCGCCGCTCCGGCCGCTCGTACGTCGGCCTGTGCCCGTTCCACCGCGAGAAGACGCCGAGCTTCCATGTCGATCCGGACAAGCAGGTCTACTACTGCTTCGGCTGCCAGGCGGGCGGGGACGTGTTCCGCTTCGTGATGACCCTGCACGGCGTCGAGTTCCCGGAGGCGGTCGGGCTGCTCGCCGACCGCTACGGTCTGCCGCGGCCGCGCGGCGCGGAGCGCGCGGAGGACGGCGGGACGCGCCGCCGCCGGCGCGTGCTCGACGCCCTCGAGGCGGCGCAGACCGCGTTCGTCGAGGAGCTGTCCTCGGAGCGCGGCGTTGCGGCGCGCGCCTATCTCGAGCGCCGCGGCCTGGACGCCGCCGCGCGCGAGCGGTTCGGGCTCGGGCTCGCCCCGAGCGGCTGGGACGGACTGCTGCGGCTGCTGACCGGGCGGGGCTTTTCCGTCGACGAACTGCGTGCCGCCGGGCTGGTCGTCCCGCGGCGCAGCGGGGACGGGGTCTACGACCGCTTCCGCGGCCGGATCACGTTCCCGATCCGGGACACCGCCGGGCGGATCGTCTCGTTCGGGGGACGGGCCCTCGGGGACGACGAGCCGAAATACCTCAACGGCCCCGAGACCGACGTCTACGACAAGTCGCGCACGCTCTTCCGGCTCAGCGAGACCGCCCGGGAGATCCGGGAGGCCGGCCGGGCGGTCGTCGTCGAGGGCTACTTCGACGCCGTCAGTCTCGGCGCGCGCGGCGTGCCGGGGGTGGTCGCGGTGTGCGGGACCGCGCTCGGCGAGGCGCACGCGGCGCTGCTGCGACGCTGGACCCGGACCGTCGTTCTTCTGCTCGACGGCGACGAGGCCGGCCGCCGGGCGGCACATCGCGCCCTCGGTCCCCTGCTCGCCGCGGGGCTCGAGGTCAGGGTCGCGCTGGCCCCCGAGGGCCTCGATCCGGACGACGTCGCCCGCGAGCGCGGCGCGGAGGCCGTCGCCGCGCTGATCGACGGGGCGCTCGACCTTGCCGGCTTCCTGGTCGAGGAGGGGCGCCGGACGTTCGACGTCGCGTCGGTGACCGGGCGCGTCCGTGCGCTGGAGATGGCGCTGGCGCACATCGTGCGACTCGAGAGCCCCGTCGCCCGGGCCGAGATGGCGGCGCGCGTCGCCGACGGGCTGCGCATCGACGACGCCCTGATCCGCGAGGAGCTGCGCCGGGCCGCCCGCCAGCGGACGCGCCGGCTGCGGGACGACCCGCGGCGCCGGCCTGCCGCGGACGCGCCGCTCCGGCCCGCCGAACAGCGCCTGCTGCGCTGGATCACCGGACCGGCCCGCGAGAATCCGGCGGCAGCGGGCGAGCTGATGCCCCATATTCCCTTCGAGGCCCTTTCCCCCGAGGCCCGCACCCTCCTCGAGCGGTGGGACGATGCGCGGCGGGCCGGGGAGACGTGGGGACTCCGGGAGCTCGCCGAGGCCGTGGGGGGCCCGGCGGGAGAGCGGCTGCTGGCGCTCGCGTTCGCTCCGGGGCCCGATCCGGACGAGAAGGAAGCCTGGGGCTGCGTCGCCGCCCTGCGCGAGGAGCACGTCAAGCGCAGGCTCGGCGAACTGCAGCAGAGGATCGAGACGGCCGACGACCCGGCCGAGCTCGAGGAACTGGTGCGCGAGAAGCTCGCTCTCGCGCAGGAGGTGCGCGCGGCGAGGGGGTCGCGGCCGGAGGGCTGACCCCGCCGGCAGGCGGACGGGCGAGGTACCGGAGCGGCAAACCGCAACGGCGACCCGCCCGAGGACGTTGTATCTTGGGTGTTTGCCCCGCGACGGCAGCGGGCCGCGCGGGGGGCCCAGTCGACGGAGACGAACGTTGCGAATCGACGAGAAGTACGAAGAGGTCAAGGCCCTGATCGCCGCCGGGCGAGAGAAGGGCTCGTTGACCCGCAGCGAGATCAAGGCCCAGCTCCCGGACGAGCTGGTCTCCGATCCGGTCGAGCTCGAGGAGATCTTCGAGTTCATCCGGAGCCAGGAGATCGACGTCGTCGATCCGGAGGAGCAGGCCTCGGACGACCTGCCGGGTGACGAGGCCGCCCTCGCCGCGTCGGTCGGCCGCCGTGGCCGCAAGTCGGAGCCGGCGCCGGTGCTCGAGCAGGAGCGCACCAACGACCCGGTGCGCATGTACCTGCGCGAGATGGGCACGGTTCCACTGCTGACGCGCGAGGGCGAGGTGGCGATCGCCAAGCGGATCGAGGCCGGCGAACTCAAGGTCCTCGCCGCGCTGTCCGGCAGCCGCTTCTGCCTCGAGGAGATCCTGCGCACGCCCGAGCGCCTGAAGGCGCACCCCAAGGCGGTCGAGGAGATCTTCGGGATCAGCGAGGACGCGGTCGGGGCCAAGAACCGCAACCTTCCGCGCGAGGAGCTGATCAAGCGGAAGGTCGATCACGCGAACCGGCGGATCGCGAAGATCCGCAAGCTGCACGAGCAGCTCGAGAAGGAATCCGCACGGCTCGCGCGGCTCAAGAGCGGGACGAAGACCCAGAAGCAGGCGAAGCAGAAGGTCGAGAAGCTGCAGCAGGAGATCGCCCAGGCGATCCAGTCGATCGGACTCTCGCAGCACTACATCGACCGGCTCGCCCGCGAGGTCAAGCAGGCCAACGCCCGCATCGCGCGGCACCGGCGGATCGAGCGCGACCTGCGCGCCCGGCTCAAGTCGGCAAGGGACCAGAGCGTGCGCCGCGAGCTGCGCCGCAAGATCCAGGATGCGCAGGAGGAGATCCGCATCATCGAGGCCGAGATGAAGGCCTCCGCGGACGACCTCGCGCAGCTCGCACGGGAGATCGCCGAGGGCGAGAAGCAGGCCGCCCGCGCCAAGAAGGACCTGATCGAGGCCAACCTGCGGCTCGTTGTCTCGATCGCCAAGAAGTACACGAATCGCGGTCTGCAGTTTCTCGACCTGATCCAGGAGGGCAACATCGGCCTGATGAAGGCCGTGGACAAGTTCGAGTACAAGCGCGGCTACAAGTTCTCGACGTATGCCACGTGGTGGATCCGGCAGGCGATCACGCGTGCCATCGCCGACCAGGCGCGGACGATCCGCATCCCGGTGCACATGATCGAGACGATCAACAAGCTGGTGCGGACGGCGCGGGCGCTCGTGCAGGAACTCGGCCGCGAGCCGACGCCCGAGGAGATCGCCGACCGGATGGACGTGCCGGCGAGCAAGGTCCGCAAGGTGCTCAAGATCGCCCAGGAGCCGATCTCGCTCGAGACGCCGATCGGAGAAGACGAGGACTCGCATCTCGGGGACTTCATCGAGGACAAGAAATCCCCTTCTCCAGTCGAGGCGGTGGTCAGGGGAAACCTCAAGGATCAGACGGGAACCGTTCTCAAGACGCTGACGCCGAGGGAAGAGAAGGTTCTGAAGATGAGGTTCGGCGTTGACCAGGGGACCGAGCACACCCTCGAGGAGGTCGGCCAGTCGTTCGCGGTGACTCGCGAGCGGATCCGGCAGATCGAATCGAAGGCGCTCAAGAAGCTGCGTCAACCGTCACGGGCCGAGCTGCTGCGACCGTTCCGGTCGAGCACGCCCGGGGGTCCCTCCGCGAACCCGTGACGTGACCATCGCCGGGATCCCGGCCGACCGAGGGACCGGCATCGAGAACGCGACAACGGCCCGGCATCGCGCCGGGCCGTTTCGCGTTGCAGGGCCGATCCGGGCGAGGGTCACTCGCCGTCGTCGCCGATCGCCTCCTCGGGGCAGTTCTCCATCGCCTCCTCGCAGGCGGCGAGCTCGTCGTCGTTCTCCGGCTGCTTGTAGACGTACGCGTACTCCTCGTCGTCGTTCATCTTGAAGTTCTCCGGAGCGGTCGTCACGCAGACCTGGCAGCCGGAGCACGTGTTGTCGACGTAGAACTTGCCCGGCACGTTCTCGGGATTCTTGTTGTTCGGATCCGCCATCTTTCGCTCCTTCGTGGGGTGCCGCCGGAACGGGCGGGCGAGGAGGATAATACCGGTTTGTTAGCCCGGCAAGCCGCCGGGGGCCGTGCGCGCGACCGTCGTCTGCTCCTCCCGTCCCGGCTCCGGCGGCGCGGCCGGCGGCTCGCCGACGGTGAACTCGACCCGGGCCAGGGTGCGGCCCGCCTCGAGCAGCGCGTCGAGATCGTCCCGGTTCGACGCGCCGCTCCGCCGGTCGACGAGCGCGATCCCGTAGCTGCCCGGACCGAGGGAGTTCTCGGGCACCGTCCCGACGTACTCGCGGCACGCGGCCTGCGCCGTGGCGGCGCCGGCCGGTCCGACGAGCACCTGGAACGCCGGGTCGACGCGCTCGCCCCCGTCCCGGCGGTAGCCGATGACCCACGGCGGCGGCGGCGGCCCGCACATGACGAACCGGACGTACAGGCGGTCCGTCGGGGCGAGCACGTCACCGGCCCGGAGCGGCACGAACGCGGCGCGCCGCCGGTCCCGCCGGACCGTGCTCCCGTCCGCCACGCCGAGATCGACGACGAAATCGCGCCCCGAGTTGCGGCCGAGCCGCAGTGCCGAGACGCGCAGGCGGGGGCGGCCGTCGCGCGCCACGCGCAGCGCGATCGCCGCCGAGCCGACCGCGTCGCCGAGCAGGTCGTCGACCGCGGCGAGCACCCGGAACGTGCCGGCGGAGCGCAGGTCGCAGCGCGCGCGCAGCACGAGCAGGCTCGGCGGGTGCTCGGAGGGCGGACTCGCCGCCCGGATCACGTGGCGGCGGCCGGATCCGAGCCGGCAGACGGGAGAGCCGTCCTCCGCGACGACCATGCCCTCGAGAACCAGCGCGGCCTCGACCCCGCCCTCCGCGGCGTCGACGAAGGTCAGGTCGGAGAGCAGCACCGCGATGCCGATCCGCGTCGTCCGGCGCCGGCCCTCGGGGTACGAGGCCGCGATCCTGACCTCGGGGACGCGATGGTTGCGCGGCTCGAGGAATGCGGCCAGCCGCCGCCGGCGCCGCCGCTCCCCGGCGTCGACGAGGGTGACCGTCCCTGCCGCCCGCACGCGATAGCGCCACGTCTCGGGGTAGCGTCGCGTGTCGAGCGACACGTCGATGTGGCGGACCTGCCGGCCCCGTTCCGGCACCGGCAGAGGGATGCTGAACAGGTAGTAGCAGGACAGGTAGTCGAGGGCGCGATCGAAGGCGATCGCGAGACGTCCCGCGCCGTGGAGGCTCGCGCCACCGGTGGTCAGCGCCAGGTAGTCGAGGATCCCCGATTCCGTCGATCCGGGGGGGGCCGCGAATCCTCCCGCATCGACGGTGAACAGCGCGAACCCGCCCTGGGCGGCGATGCGCGTCTCCTCGAGGTAGTCGAGCCACAGGGCGTCGGGCAGGTCGAAGCGGCGGCCCGTGAACAGGACGAGCGCCTTGCGTCCGCGCAGGTGCGCGTGCGAGGCGAGCACCGCCTCGAGCGCGGCAAGGGACGGCAGGGGGTCGACATCGCTGCGCGCGAGCCGGTCGATCGGCGAGCGGCCGATCGACGGCAGCAGCGAGGTGCCCTGCTCGAGCACCTCGTCGATCGTGCGGATCTCGAGCGCGGCGCCCTCCCGCGATTCCTCCAGGGCGACCTCGCTTCCCGACCAGGCAGGCGGGCGCGTGCCGGTCCGCACCCCCTCCCCGCGGATGACCGGAGGCCGCGCGGGGCGCTGGGCCATCAGCGTGTCCTTGCCGTCGGGCGGGGCGAGCGGGTGCAGTTCCTGCTCGAGGCGGTCGGCCGCGGCGCGGAGCGCCTCCGGCTGCGCGGTGAATCCCCCCGTCAGGTCGGCAAGCCGCGGCCCGAACGCGAGCACCCGGACGGCCACCGGGACCTTTGCCCGCGCGAGCCGGTCCGCGAACTCGCGGATCGCGGACGCCGTCCGGTGGCGCATCGCAAGGTCGAGGTAGCGCATGTCCGCGAGCACGACGATCCGCGCCACCGGCGGGGCCACGGCGTCGGCGGCGTCGCCGTCGGCCGGACAGACCTCGTCGAACTCGGTCCGCTCCGCGATCCCGGGCGGCAGCGGCGCGCCGTCGAGGCGCAGCCGGAAGGCGTCCCGCGGCAGGCCGCGGACCGGTCGACGCTCCGACGGATCGATCACCGACGCGCTGACCTGGACCCGGTGCACCCGCTGGTGCTCCGCGACGGGGACCGTCCTGTCCGCCGCCCACGCCGGCCAGCCGACCGCGGCGACGAGTACCGCCGCCGCGAGCGGCACCCCGCGCGACCCGCGACACGTGCGCGGGACCGGGGCGTCCGGCATGCTCTGTGCTAGACTGAAGGTTTGAGGGCCCATAGCTCAGACGGTCAGAGCGGCTGACTCATAATCAGCTGGTCCCAGGTTCGAGCCCTGGTGGGCCCACCACCGGGCGCTCGCCGGGTGGATCATGGGAATCGGATCCGGGATCCGCCAGCGGTGGTTCTGACTCGCCCCTGCCCGGGAGGACCGGCCTTGAAGGAGATCATCGAACGGCTCGTCCGACTGCAGGAGATCGGCTTCGAACTTCGTGCGGCGGAAGAGGAGCGGCGCCGTGGACCCGAGGCGCTGGCCGCGGTCGACCGCGCGTTCGAAACCCAGCGCGAGGAGATCGGCGGCGAGCGGCTTCGGTACGAGGCGTTGGTCCAAGAGCTTCACCGCCTCCGGGAGGAGCGCGAGCGGACGCGTCGCCGACTCGAACTCGCGCAGCAGAAGCTGATGCAGGTGAGCAACCAGCGCGAGTATAGCGCCGTGCTCAACGAGATCGATTCGGGCAAGGCGCACATGATCGAACTCGAGCAGGCGATCGAGACGCGCGAGAGCGAGATCGAGGAACTCAAGGGCCCCGCCGCGGAGGCGGACGAGCGGATCGCCGCCGCGCGGGAGCAGGCCGAGGCGGAGAAGCGGCGCATCGAGCAACGGATCGAGGAACTCGCCGGCGTGATCGAGGAGCTCCAGCGCCAGCAGCAGGAGCTGCGCTCGGCGATCCCGCCGGCGGTGGTGGCCCGCTTCGAGGCGATCGCCCGCGCCCGGGGAGGCGTGGCGCTCGCGGCGATCGTCAACGACGCGTGCGGCGAGTGCCGGATGCGCGTCCGCCCGCAGGTGATCAACCTGGTGCGGCGTGGCGCGGAGATCCAGATCTGCGATTCGTGCCGGCGGATCCTGTACATCGCGCCCGACGAGGCTCCCGCGGAGGCCGGCAAGCGCGGCGCCGAGACCTCGGGCGACTGAGACGGCCGGCGCGCCGCCGGAGAGCCGGACGGTGGGCAGCGGAAGCGACGTGGCACGGCGGCTCGGGGCCGTCCGGGAGCGGATCGCAAGGGCGGCGGCGCGCGCGGGCCGTGATCCGGCCGCGATCACGCTGGTCGCCGTGACCAAGACCGTCGCGCCGCCGCGGATCGCCGAGGCGATCGAGGCCGGCCAGCGCGACTTCGGCGAGAACCGCGTCCAGGAGGCGCTCGAGAAGATCCCGCACCTCCCGCCGGTCCGCTGGCACATGATCGGCCACCTCCAGCGCAACAAGGCCCGCAAGGTCGTCGGCCGTTTCGAGCTGATCCACTCGGTCGACACGCCGCGCCTGGTCGACACCCTCGACCGGCTCGGCCGGGAGCGCGGCCTGGTCGTGCGCACGCTGATCGAGGTCAACGTCGGCGGCGAGGCGTCGAAATCGGGGATCGCGCCGGAGGAACTCCCTGCGCTGCTCGATCACGCCGCGGGGCGGGAGGGCCTGTCGGTCGAGGGCCTGATGACCGTGCCGCCGTGGACCGACGATCCGCAGGACGCGCGGCCGTACTTCGCCGCCCTCGCCCGCCTGCGCGACCGCGAGGCCGCGGTCCGGCGTCCCGGAGTGCGGCTCGCGCACCTGTCGATGGGGATGTCGCACGATTTCGAGGTGGCGATCGAGGAGGGGGCGACGATCGTCCGCGTCGGGTCGGCCATCTTCGGGCCCCGCCCGCCGGCCTCGGGCTGACCGGTTCTCGAATCGAGAGCCGGGCGGCCGTCGCGAACTCTCAACTTGAGAGTCGCCGCGCTCGCCTGGCGATGCGAAACGATTCGGTACGGTTAAAAAAGAACAAGTCGGTGTGTGCCCGCGGGTTGGCACGCGGGTTGCTCTGTTCAAGGGCGCAGCAGGTTTCTCATGGTTTTCGAAGCCGGGGGTCTCCCCCGGCTCTCCTTTTGTCCGGGTGCCGGTGCCGTCCGGGGTCCGGCGTGCAGGCCGGGCAGTAGAACGTGCTGCGCTGCTGCTGGACCACGCGCGCGATCGCGCCGCCGCAGCGGGGACAGGGCTCGCCCTCCCGGCCGTAGACGCGGAGCAGCGCCTGGTAGCTCCCGGTCATGCCGTGGGCGTCCTGGAAGTCCGAGAACGTCGTCCCGCAGCACCGGATCGCCCGGCGCAGCACCGCGCGCAGCGCCCGGTGCAGCCTGCGCACGGCTGCGGCGTCCAGCGCGTCCGTCCGGGCGAACGGCGAGATGCGTGCCTCGAACAGGATCTCCGACGCATAGATGTTCCCGAGACCGACCAGCCGGTCCTGCCGCAGCAGCCAGACCTTCACCTGCTGGTGCGACGCGGCGAGCAGGGCGGCGAGCCTTCGGGAGGTCAGCGCCCTGTCCAGCGGGTCGACCGCCGGCCCGAGGATCTCCCGTTCGCTTGCCGCCCTCCGCAGCGTCCCGAAGCGCCGCGGATCGCAGAACACCACCCGTCCGCCGTCGACGCGGAGCACCGCCCGCCGGTGGCGTGCCGGCCCGCGGACGCCGGCCGGCACGAACAGCAGCCGCCCGGTCATCCGCAGGTGGACGGCCAGGATCTCCGGACGGCGGCCCGCCGACGGGCCGAGATACAGCCCCACCTGCTTGCCGACCCGGCGCACCGCCTCGATCGTGCGGCCGCACAGGCCCCGGGAATCGAACGGCCGGAGCCGCGGATCGAGGATCCGCACCTCGCGCAGCACGCGTCCCGTCAGCGCCGGGGCGAGCTGACGGGCGACGGTCTCGACCTCGGGCAGCTCGGGCACCGGACCGGCCTCCGCCCCCGGGGCGTCGCGGTGACGCCCCGGGGGGCGCCGCCTATAATCCGCGCCGAGCCCGGAGCGCGCGATCCCGCCCCGCCGACCGTCCGCGGGGCCTTCCTGAGAGAAGCCGCGTGACCGGCCCCGGATCACCGGCAGGATCGGGGCGCACGGGGCGTGCTGCCGGCCGACGGCACGGAGAGCGACGCGGCGATGTCCTCCGAGACGATCCGCAACTTCAGCATCATCGCCCATATCGACCATGGGAAGACGACGCTCTCCGACCGCCTGCTCGAGCGGACGGGGGCGCTCGACAAGCGCGAGCTGGTCGCCCAGACGCTCGACTCGATGGACCTCGAGCGCGAGCGCGGGATCACGATCAAGTCCCACGCGGTCACCCTGCGCCACGAGGCCGGCGACGGCCGGGTCTACACGCTGAACCTGATCGACACGCCGGGCCACGTCGACTTCTCGTACGAGGTCTCGCGGTCGCTGGCCGCCTGCGAGGGTGCGCTGCTGCTGGTCGACGCGGCGCAGGGCGTCGAGGCGCAGACGCTGGCCAACGCGTACCTCGCCGTCGAGCACGACCTGACGATCATCCCGGTGATCAACAAGATCGACCTGCCCTCGGCCGACCCGGACCGGTGTCGCGAGCAGATCGAGGAGATCATCGGACTGCCCGGCGACGACGCGATCCTGGCCTCGGCCAAGGAGGGCGTCGGCATCGACGAGATCCTCGAGGCGATCGTCCGGCGCGTCCCGCCGCCGTCAGGGGATCCGGACGCACCGCTCAAGGCAATGATCTTCGATTCCTGGTACGACCCGTACCGTGGTGTCGTGATGCTGGTGCGGATGATCGACGGCACGCTGGCGCCGAAGACGAAGATTCTCCTGATGCAGACCGGCGGCACGTACGAGGTCGACGAGATCGGCGTGTTCTCGCCCAAGCGGGAGACCCGCGAGGCGCTCGCGGCGGGCGAGGTCGGCTGGGTCACGGCGCAGATCAAGCGGATCGACGAGGTCAAGATCGGCGACACCGTCACCGAGGCGCACCGTCCGACGGCGACACCGTTCCCTGGCTTCCGCGAAGTCAAGCCGATGGTGTTCGCGGGGCTCTATCCGTCGGAGTCGAGCGGCTACGAGGACCTGCGCGACGCCCTCGACAAGCTTCGTCTCAACGACTGGAGCTTCGAGTTCGAGCCCGAGGTGTCCGACGCGCTCGGGTTCGGCTACCGCTGCGGCTTCCTCGGGCTGCTTCACATGGAGATCATCCAGTCGCGACTCGAGCGCGAGTTCGACCTCGACCTGGTGACCACCGCGCCGGGCGTGCCGTACCGCGTGCGGATGAAGGACGGCGAGTACCTCGAGATCCACTCGCCGGCAAAGCTGCCCCGGCCGCAGGACTACGAGTGGATCGAGGAGCCGTACATCCGCGCGACGATCATGACGCCGCAGGAGTACGTCGGGGCCCTGCTCAAGCTGCTCGAGGAGCGCCGCGGCGAGCAGCGCGAACTCCGCTATGTCGGTCCGGCGCGGGTCCTGCTCGAGTACGAGCTTCCGCTCGCCGAGGTCGTGATCGACTTCTACGACCGGCTCAAGTCGGCGAGCCGAGGCTACGCCAGCTACGACTACGAGCTTGCCGACTGGCGCCGCTCCGATCTGGTCAAGCTCGACATCCTGGTCAACGGGAACCCCGTCGATGCGCTCTCGGTGATCGTGCATCGCGACAAGGCGTTCTACCGTGGCCAGGCGCTGGCCCGGAAGCTCAAGGAGCTGATTCCCCGCCAGCAGTTCGACGTCGCGATCCAGGCCGCGATCGGTTCGCGGGTGATCGCGCGGACGAACGTCAAGGCGCTGCGCAAGAACGTGCTCGCCAAGTGCTACGGCGGCGACGTGACACGCAAGCGCAAGCTGCTCGAGAAGCAGAAGGAAGGCAAGCGCCGCATGAAGCAGGTCGGTCGCGTGTCGATCCCGCAGGATGCCTTCCTCGCCGTGCTCAAGGTCGACGCGGACTGACGCACCGGAGCGCGGCCGCCGTTCTGCGAGCGCGTCGCGCGACATACCTTTTCATCGAACCCGGTTCGGAGTATTGGTCATTCCGGCTCGGCGCATCCGGGCATCCGGGGCATGTCATGGCCCGACAGGACTCGCGTCGCGCCGCCGGGCGCACCGCAGCCTCGTTTCCGTCGGGAGAAGGGATCGAGGATCAGCTGAGGTCCGCGCGCCCGGTGATTCTCGCCGCGCTTCGGAGCAACGGCTCTCCCGCCGTCGTCGCCGCGGCGGAGGACATCGCGCAGGAGGCGCTGATCCGGCTGGCCAGGATTCTCTCGCGGCGGAGCGAGACGGCGGGGCCGCTGCCGTCGTCCTATCTGTGGAAGGCGGTGCACAGCGCCACCGTCGACGCCATCCGCAAGCACCGCCGCAGTGCGGCGCACGAGGAAGCGATGCCCCTCGAGGAGAGTCCGTCCAGGGCGGACGGTCGGTCCGCGCTCGAGGCCGGATACGCGGTGCGGTCGGCGTTGCGCGCCTGCCTCGGGCAGCTCGCCGCCGCGCGACGCCACGCCGTGCTGCTGTATCTGCAGGGCCATGGCGTTCCGGAGATCGCGCGCTACATGAGCTGGACGCGTGCGCGAGCCCGGAACCTGGCCTACCGCGGCCTGGCGAATCTGCGTGCCTGCCTGTCGGGACGGGGGGTGTTCCCGTGATCGCCCGAGGCGAACCCGAACGTCTCCGCGAGATGTTCCGCCGGCAGGTCCCGGACGAGCCTCCCCTGCCGTCGTGTCCGGACGACGCGGAGATCCAGGCGGCCGCGGGAGGCGAGCTCCCGCCGGAGCGGCTCGCTCCCCTGCTCGATCACATGATCGCCTGCCCCGCCTGCGCGGAGTCGTGGCGCATGGCCGTCGCGATCCGGCGCGATCTCGTCCGTGCGCGCCGCACCGGTCGGCTGCGGCTGGTCGGTGCCCTCGCCGCGGCGACGCTCGTGCTCGCGTCCGCGGTCGTGCTGTTCCGGACTCCGCGGCCGGCATCCCCGGAGACACGTCCGGCGGCTGTCCGCGGCGAGGCCGAGCGGCCGCTGGCAGCGCTCGTTCCGGACGGCGCCGAGTTGCCGCGCGACAGGATGGAGCTTCGGTTCCGGCCCGCCGGTCCCGGCTCCCGCTACTTCGTGCAGGTGCTCACCTCCGGACTCGCGGTGCTGCACGAATCCCCTGAACTCGAACAGCCGCGCTACGTCGTGCCGGCCGCGGCCCTCGCCGGTGTCCGCGACGGCGAGACGATCTACTGGATCGTGCGCGCCGTGTCCGCCGACGGGCGCGTGATCGAGAGCGCAGCTCATGCCGTGATCGTCGGGGCGGCGGAGGCAGGATGAACCGTGCCGTCCGGTCGCTCGGTCTCCTGCTCGCGGCAGCGCTCGCCGCGAGTCCGACGCGGGCGACCGGCGCACAGGCTCCCTTCGCCCAGTGCGAGCGGCTGGTGCGCGAGGCGCCGGACCGCGAGGCGGGCTACCTCTGCCTGTGGCGCACCGCACGCGCGGCGCGGGACTGGACTTCCGCGAGCGGACGCCTCGAGGCGTGGCGATCGACGCGGCCGGACAACGCGTGGGCGACCCTGTACCTGGGCGCCTGCGAAGCGGATCTCGGCCGGCCGCGGGGGCTCGCGCTCTACCACGAGGCGCTGGAGACCTTCCGCCGCACCGGCGATCTGCTCGGACAGACGCGCGCTCACGAGGCGCTCGCCGTCTGGCACGAGTTCACCGGACGGCGCGACGAGGCGTTGCGGCACCTCGCCCGGGCGCGGGAACTCGCCGCCGCGGTCGGCGATCCGACCGAGATCGTCGACGCGGGCGTCCGCACGTCGTGGCTGCTGTTCCGCGCCAGACTGTACGACAAGGCGTACCTGGAGGCGGTCCGGACACGGGATGCGGTCGACGAAGCGGAGCTGGCTCCCCGGACGAGGCTGGCTCTGGTCGAGGCCCTCGCCGCGACGAGCTGGGGGATAGGACGCGAGGGGGACGCCTTCAGGCTGTACGACTCCGGGGTCGAACTGGCGGAGCGCCAGGCGGACGCACGCCAGGCCGCCCACCTGGCGCTGCAGAAGGCGATCGCCTCGCCGGGAGTCTTCGCGAGGCTCACGCCCCGGCACCTCGACCGCGTCCGCGACCTCCTCGAGGAGGCAGCCGCGCGCGCGCGTCGCGCCGACCACGCGCTCGTCGAGGCCCGGGCGCTGGTCTTTCTCGCGGAACTCGACGGTGCGACCGACCGGGCGCTCGAACGTCTCGGGCGGGCGGAGGCGCTGTATCGCCGCTGGCCGGCACTCAGACGGGAGCTGATCGACGTCGAGCAGAGACGCGTGCAGGCGCTGTCCCGGCGCGGCGAGATCACCTGTGAGGAGGCCCGGTCGAGGCTCCGGCAGCTCGAGGCCGAGGCCTCGGCGCTGGCGGCGGGGCGCCTGCTCGACAGTCTCGCCCTGGCTCGGTTCAACGCGGCGCGCCGGCTCGCCGCGCCGGAAGTCGCGATCGCGGAAGGCGAGCGGACGGTCGCCCGGCTCGAGAGGCTCAGGGGGGCCCAGCTCGCGCCGACGGTGCGGGAGGCGCTGCTGGTCCGGACCTCGTGGGCCTACGCCCTCTACGCCGGATACCTGCTCGCGCGCCATCTCGAGAGCGGCGATCCGGCGCTCGTCGAGCGGGCGTTCGTCGTCAACGAGATGCTCCACGCGCGGCTTCTCGTCGAGAACCGGGACGAGACGACACCCCGGCCGGTGGGATCCTCGAGCGAGCGCACGTTCGCCTCGATCTCCGATGTCCGGTCGCGCCTTCGCGCCGGCGAGGCGCTCGTCGCGTGGCTGCTCGATCAGGACACGCCGACCGGCCGCCGGGAGGATGCATCCGGGGGGTGGGCGATCGTGGTGACCCGCGACGCCGCCCGCGTCGTCGCCCTGCCGCGGGTCCGCGGTCCGGAACTCCCGTGGCGCATCCGCGCCTTGAACGCGCTGCTCGCCCGCGGCGACGCCGCGGCCCGGGACGGGCTCGCGCGGATGCATCGCGAACTCGTCGAGCCGGTCCTGTCGGTGCTCCCGCAGGAGGTCGACACGCTGCTGCTGATCCCGAGTTCGGAGCTGCTCGAACTTCCGTTCCAGGCGCTCTCCGCCGGGGAGGACGATCCTCCGCTCGGCGTCCGCTATGCGGTCAGCTACCCGGTCTCGGCCAGCCTGTGGCTGTCGCTCGCCGGAGCGGAAGCGGACCACGCGCGGTCGCCGCAGATCCTGAGCATCGCGGATCCGCAGATCGATCTCGATGCCGAGCCCGCCCGGCTCAGGACGGCGGCGGTCCGGGATGCCGCGGTGCTCGGACCGCTGCCATGGGCTCGCCGCGAGGCGCGGGACCTGGTCCGGATCCTCGGGGTCGAGGGGCGCATCCTGATCGGGGACGGCGCGACCGAGGCGGCGCTCAAGCGGGTGGAGCGCGGCACGTACCGGCTGATCCACGTCGCCGCGCACGCCCTGGTCGAGACGACCGATCCGCGGCGCTCGGCGATCCTGCTCGCCGCCGGCGCACAGGGCGAGGACGGCGTGCTGACGTACGACGAGGTCCGGACGCTGCCGCTCGAAGGGACCGTCGTGCTGCTCGCGGCGTGCGACTCCGCGTCGGGTGCGCCGACGACGGGAGAGGGGCTGGTCGGGCTCTCGCACGCGATGCTGCTCGCCGGGGCCCGGGCGGTCGTCGGCAGCCGGTGGCCGGTGCGCGACGAGCAGACGTCGCGGTTCATGGCCGACCTCGCCCGGGGACTCGCGCGGGGCCTCGACGTCGCCGGGGCGCTGCGGGAGGCGCGCGGCCGCGCGGTCGAGGCAGGACGTCCGGCTGCCGACTGGAGCGGGCTGATCGTCGTCGGAGACGGCGGCTTCCGGCCGTTCCCGGAGGGAACGCCCGGGGCCCGGCGGTGGTCCGGCCGGGCATGGGCGGCCGCGCTCGCCCTGGCCCTCGCTCTCGCCGCCGGCGCCGCCGCGGCACTCCGCGTGCGCTCCCGCCGGTCCATCCGCTGACGACGCCCGTCCAGGGCACGACCGCGCTACCATGGCGGCCCCGGAGGGCACGCGATGAGCGAGACCGACAGCGGCCGCATCGACTACGTCGAGTTTCCCGCCCGTGACATCGCGGGTACGAAGCGCTTCTTCCAGGACCTGTTCGGCTGGGAGTTCCAGGACTACGGGCCGGACTACACCTGCTTCCGGGACGGGCGGCTCGCGGGCGGGTTCTACCGCGCGGAGCGCTGCGCGACGGTCGACGGCGGAAGCGCGCTGATCGTCTTCCGGGGCGAGGACCTCGAGGCCCTCGTCGAGCGGGTCAGGCAGCTCGGCGGAACGGTCAGCCGCGAGATCTTCTCGTTTCCCGGCGGCCGGCGCTTCCATTTCCTGGATCCGAGCGGCAACGAATTCGCCATCTGGGCGCCGTGACGGGGCGGCCGGTGACGGGACGGCGCGACCGCCCGCACCGGGCAGGGAGGTACCGATGAATCCCGTGGGAGTGTTCGAGCTCTGGCTGCCGATGCTGATCTCGGCCGTGCTGGTATTCCTGGTCAGCTGGGTGTTCCACGTGCTGCTGCCGATCCACCGCAGCGATCACGCCCAGCTTCCCGGAGAGGAGACGATCCTGTCCGTGATGAGAGACCAGAAGGTCGGTCCGGGAACGTACTTCTTCCCGTACTGCAAGGATCTCAAGGGGCTCTCGTCCGACGAGATGCAGGAGAAGTTCAAGCGCGGCCCCGTCGGGATCATGACGGTCCTGCCGCCGGGCCCTCCGGCGATGGGGAAGAACCTCGCGCTGTGGTTCCTGTTCGCGCTGCTGATCGCGTTCGTGTCCGCGTACGTCGCGGCCGTCGCCTTGCCGCGCGGGGCCGACTACCTTTCGGTGCATCGCGTCGCCGGCAGCGTGGCGATCACCGGGTTCGCCGCGTCGTACATCTCGGACTCGATCTGGAAGGGCCAGCGCTGGTCGGTCACGCTCAAGTTCGTGGTCGAGGGAATCGTCTACGGGATGCTGACCGGCGGCACGTTCGGGTGGCTCTGGCCCGCCTGATGGGTCCTGCGCCGCGCCGGTCTATCATCCCCGGACGGAGGACCGGACGGCGATGAGCGCACCGCACGCCTGGAGGACGGCGATCCCCGAGGTCGTCGTGATCGAGCCGCACGTCCATCACGACGAGCGGGGGTTCTTCTGCGAGACGTTCAACCGCCGTGACTTCGCTGCGCTGGGGCTCGACCTCGAGATCGTGCAGGACAATCACGCCCGCTCGCGCCGCGGCGTGCTGCGCGGGCTGCACTTCCAGGACGCCAGCGCGCCGCAGGGCAAGCTGGTGCGCTGCACGCGCGGTCTCGTCTTCGATGTCGCGGTCGATCTCCGGGTGGGGGCGCCGACGTTCGGCCGGTGGGTCGCCGAGGAGCTGAGCGAAGGCAACATGCGCCAGCTCTGGATCCCGCCCGGGTTCGCCCACGGCTACGTCGTGCTCAGCGAGACGGCCGAGGTCCAGTACAAGTGCACGGGCTACTACGAGCCGGCGGCCGAACGTTCGCTGATCTGGAACGATCCGGATGTCGGCATCGACTGGCCGATCGACGCGCCGATCCTGTCGGACAAGGACGCGCGCGCGCCGTCGCTCGCGGCGTACCTGGCGGCCCCCGCGTTCCGCTGGGAAGGCTAGGTCGCCGGCGGATCGCGCTCAGACGGGGCTGCCGACCTCGATGAACCGGCAGTCCAGGTCGTACTCGCGCTCGAGCCACGCCCCGAGCGCGCGGACCCCGAGACGCTCGGTCGCATGATGCCCGGCGGCGACGAAATGGATCCCCTCCTCGCGCGCGAGGTGGACGACGGGCTCCGACGGTTCTCCGGTCAGGAACAGGTCGTCGCCGTGTGCCAGGGATTCCGCGACGAGCTTCGGAGCGTCGCCGCTGACGATGCCGACCGTCGCGACGAGACCCGGCCCGGCCGGGACGACGAGCGGCTCGCGGGCGGTCACGCGGGCGATGCGCGCGACGATCTCCCCGAGCGGGACCGGCTCGGCCAGTCGGGCGCGGACCCCGATCGTCGCCCCGCCCATCTCGAACGCCGGCTCGATCTCGCTCGCCCCGAGCCGCTGCGCGAGCTGCGCGTTGTTGCCCAGCGTCGGATGCCGGTCCAGCGGGAGGTGATAGGCGAGCAGGTTGAGGTCGGCCCGGCACAGGACACCGATCCGGCGCCGCATCGAGCGCACGATGCGCAGCCCGGCGGGATCGGTCCAGAACAGCCCGTGATGCACGATCGCCGCGTCGGCCTGCGCGGCGACCGCCCGCTCGAGGAAGGCGAGCGAGGCGGTCACGCCGAGGGCGACGCGGCGGATCTCCGGCCGCCCCTCGAACTGGAGGCCGTTCGGCGCCACGTCGGTCACCTCGTCGGGACACAGCAGCGCGTCGAGCACCTCACAGAGTTCGTCGCGGGTCATCTCGGCACCTCCGGGCGGTCAGGGGCAGGGGATCGTACCCCCGGGGTCCGCCGCCGGCACGCCGGGGAAGATCGCACATGCCGAACATTCTGCGGCACAAGGCACATCGGGCCGGCGATCGTTCGGCGGACTGACTGGCATGCCGAACGCTGTCCCATGGAGTAGACTTCCTGCCGCACCCCGGCCAGGTTCCCCCCGCTGGCCGTTCCCGGGAGGCCCCCGATGGCGACGACCGATCTCGACCCCCGCCGGCTGATCGAACTCGAGGACCGTTTCGGCGCGCACAACTACCATCCGCTCGACGTCGTGCTGACGCGCGGCGAGGGCTGCTGGGTGTGGGACGTCGAGGGCAACCGCTACCTCGACTGCCTGGCGGCCTACAGCGCCGTCAACCAGGGGCACAACCACCCGCGGATCGTCGCCGCGCTGGTCGAGCAGGCACGCAAGCTCGCGCTGACCTCGCGGGCGTTCCGCAACGACCAGCTCGGTCCGTTCTGCGAGGAAGTCGCCGCGCTGACCGGGTTCGACCGGGTGCTGCCGATGAACACCGGTGCGGAGGCGGTCGAGACGGCGATCAAGGCCGCCCGCAAGTGGGGCTACGAGGTCAAGGGGGTCGCTCCCGACAAGGCGGAGATCATCGCCTTCAGCAACAACTTCCACGGGCGCACCGTGACCGTGATCTCGTTCTCGACCGAGGACGAGTACAAGGCCGGCTTCGGTCCCCTGACGCCCGGGTTCAAGGTCGTTCCGTTCGGTGACGCCGAGGCCGTCGAGAAGGCGATCACGCCGAACACCGTCGCCGTCCTGATGGAACCGGTCCAGGGCGAGGGCGGGATCATCATCCCGCCGGCCGGCACGCTGCGCCGGATCCGCGAGCTGTGCGACGAGCACCGCGTGCTGCTGATTCTCGACGAGATCCAGTCGGGGCTCGGGCGGACCGGGAAGATGTTCGCGTTCGAGCACGAGGGCGTCCGGCCCGACGGCATGACGCTCGGCAAGGCGCTGTCCGGCGGGCTGTACCCGGTGTCGGTCTTCGTCGCCACCGACGAGGTGATGGGCGTGTTCAAGCCGGGCCAGCACGGCTCGACGTACGGCGGCAATCCGCTCGGCGCCGCGGTGGCGCGCGAGGCGATCCGCGTGCTGGTCGAGGAGAGGCTCGTCGACAACTCCGCCGCGATGGGCGCGCGGCTCGGCGAGGGGCTGCGCCGGCTCTCGGCGCCGTCGATCCGCGAGATCCGCCAGATCGGGCTGTGGGTCGGCATCGAGCTGAAGCCCGACGCCGGCGGCGCGCGCCGCTACTGCGAGGAACTGCTGCGCGAGGGCCTGCTGTGCAAGGAGACCCACGTGCACACGATCCGCGTCGCTCCGCCGCTCGTCATCAAGGAGGACGAGATCGACTGGGCCCTCGAGCGAATCACCCGCGTGTTCGAGCGTCTCGGCTGAGCAGCGGCGGGGTCTGCCCCGCCGACGGTGCTTCGCGACGCGTCCGACACGCACGACGCCGGAAGATGGAGGGGTTGCGGTTGATGGCCGGGAGGGCGATTCGCTGCGCGAATCGGCCTCCCGTACGGGCGCTGCAAACGCCGTAGGCGTTTGCCGCGCCCGGCCTCCATCCGCAACGCCTCCATCCCGTCGATGCATGGACGAGCCGCGGCTGATGGCCGGGAGGGCGATCGCC
>RFIB01000191.1 GCA_003695625.1 Acidobacteriota bacterium
CGTGCGTGACGTTACCGGCGCGTGACGGACCGCAACGCGCGGCGGACGCGCCGCGCGCTGCCTGCACGCGAAACACGGTTCGCGGGAATGGTTGGCCTGCGGCGCTCCGCGCCCGCCGCGGTCAGCTGGACGGGTCCGGCACGACGAGGCTGCGCGGCAGGTCGATCTGCTCGTCGCGGACGAGCACGCGGCGGCCCTCGATCGTCAGCCGGCCCTGGCACAGCAGGCGCAGCGCGAGCGGGTAGATCCGGTGCTCCTGCTCGAGGATCCGCGCGGCGAGCGTCTCCTCGGTGTCGCCGGGCAGCACCGGCACCGCCGCCTGGGCGATGATCGGACCGTGGTCGACCTCGGCGTCGACGAAGTGGACGGTGCATCCGGCGATGCGTGCGCCGTGCTCGAGCGCCTGCCGCTGGCCGTGCAGGCCGGGAAACGACGGCAGCAGCGCGGGGTGGATGTTGATCATCCGCCCCTGCCAGCGCTCGACGAACCACGGACTGAGGATCCGCATGTACCCCGCCAGGCAGACGATCTCGACGCCGGCGGCCTCGAGCCGCTCGTGGACCGCGCGGTCGTGCTCCTCGCGCGGCCGGCCGCGGTACTCCCGGCGCGGCACGACGGCCGTCGCCACCCCGAACGACGCCGCCTTGGCCAGCCCCGGCGCGTCGGGCCGGTCGCTGACCACGAGCGCCGCCTCGCCGGGGACCTCCCCCGCCCGCATCGCCTCGAGCAGCGAGACCATGTTCGATCCGCGGCCCGAGATCAGGATGCCGACGCGCTTCGCGGCGCTCACCACAGGGCCCCCTCGTAGCGGACGGCCCGCTCGCCGGCGACGATCTCGCCGATGCGCCACGCGCGCTCGCCGGCCTCGTCGAGCGCCGCGACGAACGCGTCCGCCTGCCCGGGCGCGACCACCGCGACCATGCCGATCCCGCAGTTGAACGTGCGCAGCATGTCGCCTTGCGGCACGCCGCCCTCGCGCTGGAGCACGTGGAACAGCTCCGGCACCGGCCACGACCCGAGCCGGATCCGCGCCCCGAGCCCCTCCGGCAGCACGCGCGGCAGGTTGTCGGTCAGCCCGCCGCCGGTGACGTGGGCCAGCGCCGAGACGAGGCCGCCGTCGAGCGCCGCGCCGAGCGCGCCGAGGTACGAGCGATGCACGGCGAGCAGCGCGTCGCCCGCGCTGGCCCCGACGCCGGGCAGCGGATCGTCGACGCCGAGCCCCATGCGCTCGAACACGATCTTCCGCGCCAGCGTGTAGCCGTTGGTGTGCAGCCCTGTCGACGGCAGGCCGAACAGCAGGTCCCCCGCACGCACCCGCGAGCCGTCGAGGATCCGCTCGCGCGACACGACGCCGACGATCGTGCCGGCCAGGTCGTAGTCGCCCGGCCGGTAGATGTCCGGCATCTCGGCGGTCTCGCCGCCGACGAGCGCGCAGCCGTTCTCGCGGCAGGCGATCGCCACGCCGCGCACGATCTGCTCGGCGACGTCGGGCTCGAGCCGGCCGACGGCGAAGTAGTCGAGGAACACCAGCGGCCGGGCGCCCATGACGAGAATGTCGTTGACGCAGTGGTTGACCAGGCACTGGCCGACGGTGTCGTGGCGGCCGGCCATGCGCGCGACGAGCAGCTTGGTGCCCACGCCGTCGGTGCTCGCGACGAGCACCGGCTCGCCGACCGACTCCGGCACGCGGAACAGTCCGCCGAACGAGCCGAGTTCCGAGAGCACCCACGGCGTGCGCGTCGACGCGACGTGCGCGCGGATCCGGGCCAGCGCCCGGTCCTGGGCGTCGATGTCGACCCCCGCCTCGCGGTAGGTCATCGGCCGCGGCCGGTCGTTCGTCTCGCTCATCGGTCTTCCTTCCCCGGATCGGGCGTGCGCGGGGCGGTGCGCACCTCCTCGACGCCGCGCCCGCGGCGCATCGCCTCGCGGCGGGCGCCGTCGTCGACCGGCGGCACCGGGTACGCGTCGGTGTAGCACGCATCGCAGTAGCCCCGCCCCGGCGTGCCCCCGGTCGCCCGGTACAGTCCCTCCAGCGACAGGTAGGCCAGCGAGTCGGCGCCGATGAAGCCGCGGATCTGCTCGATCGTCTGCCGCGCCGCGATCAGCTCCGCGCGGCGCGGCGTGTCGATGCCGTAGTGGCACGGTGCGATCGTCGGCGGACAGGAGATGCGCACGTGCACCTCCCGCGCGCCGGCCTGGCGCACCATGCTGACGATCTTCGCCATCGTCGTCCCGCGGACCAGGCTGTCGTCGACGAGCACCACGCGGCGGCCGGCGATCAGCGCGCGCACCGGGTTGAGCTTGACCTTGACGCCGAAGTGGCGGATCGACTGCGCCGGCTCGATGAACGTGCGCCCGACGTAGTGGTTGCGGACCAGGCCGAAATCGAACGGGATTCCCGACTCCTGGGCGAACCCCGTCGCCGCGGGCACGCCGCTGTCCGGCACCGGCACCACGAGGTCGGCGTCGGCGGGATGCTCGCGCGCCAGCTCGCGGCCCAGCGCCGAGCGCACGATGCCGACCGGCCGCCCGTAGACGATGCTGTCCGGCCGCGAGAAGTAGACGTACTCGAAGATGCACGGGGTCGGCTCGACCTCGCCGAACGGGTGCAGCGATTCCTCGCGGCCGTCGGCATGCGCGACCCACATCTCGCCGGGCCCGATGTCCCGCTCGAGCCGCGCCCCGACCAGGTCGAACGCGCAGCTCTCCGAGGCGATCACCGGTCGGCCGCCGTCGAGGCGTCCGAGCGACAGCGGCCGGAACCCGTGCGGATCGCGCACCGCGATCGTCAGGTCGGCCGCCTGCAGCACGAGACTGAACGCGCCCTGCACGCCGCGCAGCGCCTCGGCGACCGCGTCGACCAGGCCCGCGGCGCGCGAGCGTGCCACCAGGTGCAGGATCACCTCGGTGTCCGAGGTCGTGCGGAAGATCGAGCCTTCGTTCTCGAGCCGGTCGCGCAGCGTCAGCGCGTCGACCAGGTTGCCGTTGTGGGCCACCGCGACCGGCCCGCGCCGGTGCTCCATCACCAGCGGCTGGGCGTTGTCGATCGACGAGCCTCCGGCCGTGCCGTAGCGGACATGGCCGATCGCCGACGCACCGGACAGCCGGGACAGGTCGTCCTCCGTGAACACGTCGGCGACATGGCCCATCCCGGCGTGGCGGCGCAGCCGCTCGCCGTCGGCGGCGACGATCCCCGCCGACTCCTGGCCGCGGTGCTGCATCGCGTAGAGCGCCAGGTAGACGAGGTTGGCCGCCTCGGGATGGCCGCAGACCGCCGCCACGCCGCACTCGTCGCGGAAGCCGTCGGGCGCCGGATGCGTGTCGCGGGTCGTCACGGGCGGATTCTACCCGCCGGCCCGGCGGCCCGCCGCGCGCAGTGCGCGGCGCACGATCGCCGGGACGTGCCGCAGCAGCCGGCGCAGCCTGAACGCGTCCCGCACGCCCCGCTCGCCGAGCCGCGCGACGATCCGCTCGTCGGCCAGGCACTCGTCGAGCAGGTTGCGCTGCGGGTCGCCCCAGACGCGCATCGCGTTCTCCTGCACCAGCGCGTAGGCCTGCTCCCGGGTCAGTCCGGCACGGATCAGTGCCAGCAGCAGCGTCTGGCTGAAGATCAGGCCGCGGGTCAGCCCCAGGTCGCGCTCCATCGCGTCGGGGTAGACGTGCAGGTCGCGCACCACGCGGGTCATCCGCGCGAGCATGAAGTCGAGCAGGATGAAGCTGTCGGGGATGATCACCCGCTCGACCGACGAGTGCGAGATGTCCCGCTCGTGCCACAGGGCGACGTTCTGCAGCGCGGCGAGCGCGTTCGAGCGCACGACACGCGCCAGGCCGGAGACGTTCTCGCAGGCGATCGGATTGCGCTTGTGCGGCATCGCCGAGCTGCCCTTCTGCCCGCGCCGGAACGGCTCCTCGACCTCGCGCGTCTCGGTCTTCTGCAGCAGGCGGACCTCGGTCGCCATCCGCTCGAGCCCGGCGGCGACCAGCGCGAGCGCCAGCAGCATCTCGGCGTGGCGGTCGCGGGGCACGACCTGCGTCGGCACCGTCTCGGCGCGCAGCCCGAGCCGGCGCAGCACGTCGCGCTCGACCGCCGGAGGCAGGTGGGCGTAGGTGCCGACCGCCCCCGAGATCGAGCCGACGCGGACGGTCTCGCGGGCGCGGGCGATCCGCTCGCGGCCGCGGGTCATCTCCGCCAGCCACGAGGCGAACTTGAGCCCGAGCGTGATCGGCTCGGCGTGGATCCCGTGCGTCCGGCCGACCATCGGCTGGTCGCGCCAGCGCTGCGCCTGGTCGGCGAGCGTGCCGATCAGCGTGTCGAGATCGGCGAGCAGCAGGTCCGCGGCGCGCACCATCTGCAGCGCGAGGGCCGTGTCGAGCACGTCGGACGAGGTCAGTCCGATGTGGAGCCAGCGCCCTTCCGGGCCGACCTTCTCGGCGACCGCGGTGCAGAACGCGATCACGTCGTGCCGGACCGTGGCCTCGATCTCCTTCGTCCGCTCGACGTCGACGGCGGCGCGCCGCTTGATCGTCCGCAGCGCCTTCTTCGGCACCTCGCCGCGCTCGGCGAGCGCCTCGAGCACCGCGATCTCGACCTCGAGCCACGTCTCCAGCCGCGCCTGGTCGGTGAACAGGCGGCCCATCTCGTCCCGCGTGTAGCGTTCGATCACCGCGTGTCTCCCGTGCGCCCCGCCGCCGGGGCGCCGCGCCCGCTCACAGCCTGACTGCGCGCGACGGCGCGTGCTGGCGGGCGCAGTGCACGCGCGGCCGCCGGCCGCGGTCCGCCAGCGCGGCGCCCGCCGCCGCCTCGGCCAGGCCCGGGTCGTTGTTGACCTCCGACAGGTGGGCCAGCACGACCTCGCAGGTCTCCTCGCCGACGAGCCGCGCGAGTGCCGCGGCCGCATGGTCGTTGGAGAGGTGTCCGACGCGCGAGGCGACGCGCTGCTTGGTCGGCCACGGGTACGGCCCGTCGAGCAGCATGTCGCGATCGTGGTTCGCCTCGAGCACCAGCGCATGACAGCCGGCGAAGCGGGCCTCGACCAGCGTCGTCACGTGGCCCAGGTCGGTGACCTGCCCGACGCGCACGCCGTCGCGCTCGAGCAGGTAGGCCACCGGGTCGACCGCGTCGTGGGGCACCGGCACCGCGGTGACGCGGAACGGTCCGGCGTCGAACGCCTCGCCGGCGACCACGGGCACGACCTGCGGCGCGCGCGCCACGCGCGCCGCGGCGGCCTCGGCGGTGCGCTCGGTCATGTAGACCGGCGTCGGGTACCGCTTGAGGAACACCGGCAGGCCGCCGACGTGGTCGACGTGCTCGTGGGTGACCAGGATCGCGTCGATCCGCGCCGGGTCCTGGCCCGCCGCCTCGAGCCGCGCGACGAGCTGGCGGCACGAGAGGCCCGCGTCGACCAGCACCGCGCCGCGCCCCGAACGCACGAGCGTCGCGTTGCCCTTCGATCCCGAACCGAGCACGATCAGCTCGACCATCAGTCGGTTCCCGTATGGCCGAAGCCGCCCTCGTTGCGGTCCGTCTCGTCGACCCGCTCGACGCGCCGCAGCGCGGCCCGCGCGACCGGCGCGATGACGAGCTGGGCGATCCGCATGCCCCGCTCGACGACGAATGGCTCGCGGCCCCAGTTGACGAGCAGCACCCGCAGCTCGCCGCGGTAGTCGCTGTCGATCGTCCCCGGCGCGTTGGGCAGCCCGATCCCGTGGCGCAGCGCCAGGCCGCTGCGGGCGCGCACCTGCCCCTCGTACCCGGGCGGGATCGCCACGCGCAGGCCGGTCGGCACCGCCGCGCGCTCGCCGGGGGCGAGGGTCAGCGGCGCGTCGACCGCGGCGCGCAGGTCGAGTCCGGCAGACCCTTCGGTGGCGTACGACGGCAGCGCGAGCCCCTCGCCGTGGGGCAGGACCTCGACCTCGACCGTCGGCCCGGCGCTCACAGCTCGAGGTCCCGCTCGCGCAGGCGCAGCCCGCGCGTCCTGCCGACCGCGGCGAGCGCGACCCGGCGCCGCGTGAACAGACGCCGGGCGAGCGCGTGGACGCGTTCCGGCGTCGCCCGGTCGAGCTCGGCGAGGATCTCCTCGGGAGCGAGCTGCCGGCCGAGGACGATCTGCTCGCGGGCCAGGCGGTTCATCCGGTTCGAGGTCGACTCGAGCGCCAGCATGTAGTTGCCCTTGAGATGGTCCCGCGCGACCTCCCACTCCTCGCGGGTCGGCCCGCGTGCGGCGAGGTCGTGCATCTCCTCGAGCGTGATCGCGACCACCTCGCGCACCTTGCCCGGCGACGTGCCGGCGTAGACCGTCAGCAGCCCGGCGCCGTCGTAGCCCTGGACCGACGACGACACCGAGTAGACCAGACCCCGCTCCTCGCGGATCCGGCGGAACAGCCGCGACGACAGGCTGCCACCGAGGATCACGTTGAGCAGGTGCTGCGCGTAGCGCTCCGGATCGCCCGCCGGCAGCGCCGGCAGGCCGAGCATCAGGTGCACCTGGTCGATCTCGCGGCGGTGCTCGGTGACGAGCGCCGGCCGGAACCGCGGCGCCCCGCGCCGCCGCGCCTCGCCACCGCCGCGCAGACCGTCGAACGCGCGGCGGATCCGGCGCCGGTTGGCGGCGCCGATCCGGCCGGCGACCGCGACGACCAGGTTGGGCGGCACGTACGCGCGCCGGAACCAGCGCAGCACGGCGTCGCGGGAGATCGACGAGACGGTCTGCTCGGTGCCCTGGATCGGCCGTCCGAGGGCGTGGCCCGGCCAGATGCTCTCGGCGAGCAGGTCGTAGACGCGGTCCTCGGGCGCGTCGTTGACCATCCGGATCTCCTCGAGGATCACGCCGCGCTCGCGCTCGAGCTCCTCGGCGTCGAAGCGCGGCGCGCGCACGATGTCCGCGACCAGATCGGTGGCGACCGGCAGGTGCTCGTCGAGACAGCGCGCGTAGAAGCAGGTCATCTCCTTCGACGTGAAGGCGTCGAGGTTGCCGCCGATGCGGTCGGCGAGCAGGGAGATCTGCTGGGCCGTGCGCGTCTCGGTGCCCTTGAACACGAGGTGCTCGATGAAGTGGCAGATGCCCGAAAGTCGCGGGGGCTCGTGCCGGCTGCCCAGCTTGAGCCAGACGCCGATCGCCGCCGAGCGCACCCCGGGCACGTCCTCGAACAGCAGGGTCAGGCCGTCGGGGCGGACTTCGCGGCGGATCATCGAGGGGACTCTCCTGCGCCGATGGGACCTCGGAAGACGGGGAGTATCGCACACGCCGCCCGGCGCGCTACCGTGGTCCGGCGATGGAGCGGGACGATCACCGGGAACGTGCCACGGTCGCCGGCCGGGTCGTCGGACCGGGGCGCGGGGCGTGGTTTCGCGTCGCGCCGGAGCCGGCGGGCGAGACGCTGCTGGTGCACGGCGTGTGTCCCGGCGAGCGCGTGCTCGTCGCGCCGCGCCCGGCGGATCCGGGGTTCGCCGACCCGGTGCGCGTGCTCGAGCGGTCGCCGGCGCGGCGCGAGCCCCCGTGCCGGCACGCGACGCGCTGCGGCGGCTGCCACTGGCTGCACCTCGACGACCGGGCGCAGCGCGCCCTGCGCCGGGATCGCGTGGACGAGGCGCTGGCTGCGGCCGGACTCGACCCGGCGGCGATCCCGCGGCGCACGGCGATCGGCGCAGGCGCGGATCTCGGCTACCGCTGGCGGGCGCGGTTCCAGACCGACACCGCGGCCCGGCCGCCGCGGATCGGGTTCCACCGGCCCGGATCGTGGCGCGTGCTGGACATCGACGACTGCCCGCTGCTCGCCGCGCCGCTGGCGCGGGTCTACGGCGAGCTGCGCAGGGCCCTGTCCGGCGCGCCGATCGACGGGCTGACCGGCTTCGAGCTGACCTCGCTGCCGGGCGCGCCGGGCGCGCTGTGCTTTCTCAATCCGCGCGACCGCGCCCCGGACGGCTGGCCGGCCTGCGGCGAGCGGCTGCTCGCGCGGCTCGGCGACGTGCTCGCGGGGGTGGCGGTGCGCCCGGCGCGCGGGATTGCGCGGGATCTGCTCGGCGAGCCGGCGATCTTCGGGCGCCTCGGGTCGAAAGCGCCCGTCGCCGCGGCCGCGCGCGGCTTCGTCCAGGCGCACCTCGCCGCGGCCGACCGCCTGGCCGACGCCGTCGCCGCGCGGGCCACGGCGGGGCTCGCGAATCCGCGCGTGCTCGAGCTGTTCGCCGGGACGGGGCTGCTCGGCTGGCGGATCGCCGCCGCGGGGGCCGACGTGCTCGCCATCGAGCGCGATGCGCTGTCGGTCGCCGCCGGCCGGCGGCTGCCGGCGCCGCCGCGCGGGCGGCTCGCCTGGGC
>RFIB01000192.1 GCA_003695625.1 Acidobacteriota bacterium
GCGGAAGCCGAACTCGCGGATCGACGCGGCCACCGCCTCGACGGCCTGGTCGTTGACGCGGGGGTTCTTCTCGTAGGGCTTGATCTCATCGATGGGCCGAGAGTCGATCTTCATCGAGAATTGTCCTTCGTGACGGGGGTGTTCGAGAATGCAGGAGTAGGCGAACCGCGACGCGAGTCGATAAACTCGGGCAATGACTGAGGCACATCACTCGAATGTGGCGGCCGCCGGTGCTGCTTTGTGTCTGCCGGTAAACGGTCCGTTTGGCTTTCTTGCCAACGGCCGAACTCCGTATGTGCTCGAGGCCGAGCAAGCAAAGCAACGCGGCATTTACCTGTTCACCGTTGAATACGACGGCAAGGAGCTGGTGCACTACGTCGGTGAAACGGGCCGCGAGTTTCGCGAGCGCCTCAGGGAGCACTTGTTCCTGTATTTGAACGGAACGTACAACATCTATGACGGGAGGAGCTTCGCATCTGGGCGGCTGGTGCGTGTCTGGGAGGGGATGCTTCAATGGAACGAAGCCCGCCGGGCCGAGGACTATCTCCGCCGCCAAGCGGAATTGAGTCCGGAACTCTTGGCCAACATCCGGGTCATTCGTCTGTGGCTCCTCCCAACCGAGGTCGAGCGCCGAACTCGACGGCTGATGGAGGGCGCGATCGCGCGAGCGTTGATGTCGCAGCCCGCACCCGTTGGCACATTCCACGAGCAGATTCAGTACGAGTACCGGAGCGACGACGAGCCTCCCGTCGAGTTCACACTGGAAGCCCACGATCGATTCGCTGGCATGCCGGAGCGGATGACGACGTGATTCCGCCGACGTCGGGCGACGTTCGCCCGTGTGGCGAGAGGGCGGGGCGGTGGTAGGGACGGGCGATTCGGGGCCGGCCGCGACACGGGCCAACGTCGCGGGCCGTGGGCCGCGGCGACCGGACCGGACAACCGAAAGAAAGTCTGTCTCCCTTGGCGGCTGTTCCCGCGGGCGTCTCCTGAGATCACCCGCCCGGGAGGACCCGCTCGCGCGCTCTCGCTCGAGCGCGCGCGCACGAGCGGCCCGGGGGCGTCGCTCGAGCGCACGCCCCCGGGGGGGTATGGGGGGGTGTGCGCGCACGAGCGAGACCGCGTTCTTGGGGTCATGAATGGGGGTCTCGCTTGAGCGCTCTTCTCGCTCGAGCGCTTCGGCGAAGCGCTCAAGCGGGTGCGCGCACGAGCGAAGGGACAGGTTCAAAGGCGGTCGGCTCATGAGTTCCCCTCCTCGGCCGCGGGCTGCGGAGTGGTGGCGTACAGCACTCGATGGGCGCTGCCGACCCGCCACCGATGGATGAGGCCCTGGGACTCGGCGATCTCGAGCAGATCCGCGACCCGGCGCCAGGACAGCCCCGGCTCCTCCTTGGACGCCTCACGGATCTGGGCCTTGCTGGCCGGCTCCGCTGAGATGAACACCTCGACAAACCGCTCAACCGTCCACGGGTCGGGCTTCGGTTCGCTGGACTTCGCCGGTGTCTCCTTCTTCTTCCTCGACCGTTCCGTCCGCAGGTCGGACGGGTCGAGATCAGGCGCGGGATGCCAGACGGGGAAGTCCCAGCTCAGGCACACCGGGGTGATCGGCGGCCACGACCGGACGGCCGCGTCGAGCACGACCGCCCCGGCCTGCTCGTGGTGCCGGAGCACGAGGTGCGTGTCGGTCGCCCGGCTCTGGCTGCCGGCGCCCGCCCCGACGTCGGTGATCGACTTGCCCGACTGGTTGCCCTTGGTCGTGTGGTGGATGAGGACGAACGAGCAGCCGAGCCGGTCGGCGAAGGCGTCGATCCGGTTGTAGATGTTGGCCATCGTCCCGTTGTCGTTCTCGTCGCCGCCGCGGGGCATGAATCGGTAGAAGGCGTCGAGCACGATCAGGCCGAAGCGCCCGGGCTCGAGGCTCTCGAAGTACGGGCCCAGCGAGAAGATGTCCTGGAGCCGGCCGCGGAGGTTCTCGATCCAGAGGGCCCGGGCGATCTCGTCCATGCCGATCTTCCGCGCCGCCGCGACCCGCGGGATGCGGTGGGCCGACGTCTCCCCGTGCAGCTCGTTGTCGATGATGAGGACGTCGGCGCGCGTCGTGTCGTAGAGGCCAAGCCAGCGTCGCCCGGTCGCGACGGCCATGGCCAGATCGAGCACGAGCCAGCTCTTGCCCAGCTTCGGCGCCGAGATGACGTTCATGGTCTCGCCGCGGCGCAGCAGGCCCGTGATCACGGGCGGCCTGAGCATCGGGAACTCGGCGAGCAGCGCCTTGACGCAGCGCGGCTCGGCCGTCGCCGGCCGGCTCAGGTCCTGCTCGTAATGCCGTTCGGCGACCGCGACGGACACCGCGTCGGGCTCGTAACGCGCGATGCTCTCGGCGATCCGTTCCACCTCGGGGGCGCGCAGCGGTGGCCGGCAGCGGTCGGCGTTGACGCGCTGAAGGGCCGCGGCGATCTCCGGGCCCGTCATCCCCACGCGACGCATGGCGCCGGCGAGGCTTGCCAGCGCCGCGTTCCGCCGGCCCTCGGGGATCGGGTTCGCGCCGGCCGATGACGAGGCCGATGGACCGGATGCCGGGCCGCAGGCGGCGTCGAGGATCTCCAGGAGCCAGGGCGGCGGCTCGGGGAGCTGCTCCGGCGTGTCGTCCAGCTCGCCGGCCTGCCAGCGGTAGGGCTTGCCGAGCACGACCGACGGCGCGACGAGGACGTAGCCCCCGCCTGCCCGCACGTCGACGCGTTCGGCCACGCGCCCGACGCTGTTGCGGTACGACCTGCCCGCGGGCTGCCGGAAGAACAGGTGACGCCCTCCGCCCGGAGTCAGCGACACCGGCGCCGACGCCAGGTCGAGCTGGCGATCGGGCTGCTCGGCGAGCCAGCCGTTCTCGGGGCCGTCGATGTCGATGACGAGAAGGCCGTCCGTCGCGATCGCGATGTTGGCGCTCGGCCGCTCGGTCCACCATCGCTCGATCCGGTCGGGCTCGGTCGTGGCGTCGAGCAGGCCGTGCTCCGTGATGGGCGACTTGTTCCCGGGCACGCAGGGAAAGACCGCGTAGCCGAGGTCGGCGTAGCGCAGCGCGGCGTCGAGCATGGTGGCCACGGCGGTCGTCACGTTCCCGCTGGCCTCCAGGTACGATGACAACCGACCGGAACTCGTGGAGCCCGCGCGATGGAAGGAACGCTCCCCGAACGCGCAGCCGCCGTGCTGCGAGCGGACTCGACCAGGTCGCTGTGCGACGACTGCCTCGCCCTGCTCGCGGGGATCAAGCAGCGGCAAACGGCGCACACGATCGCCTCGTCGTTCGGCCTGACGTCCGACTTCGTGCGCGAGCAGGGTGTCTGCTCGCGCTGCGGCGACACGAAGCTGGTCACCCGGGCTGCGCGGTGACGGCGCCGCATCAGAACGGAATCTCCTCCGCGTCGATGCCCGGGTCCGCGTGCGCGTACTCCGGGCACGCGTCCGGGTCTTCAAGCCGCGGCGGCTTCTCGCCCAGCACGTAGCCGACCACGCGGTCGTACTGCTCGCCGGCGCGCCGCTCGACGGTGATGGCGAGCGTCGGCGCGAGCGCCCCGGCCTCGGCGAGCTCGACGGCCTCCTCGGCGTCGTCGGGCACCGGCTCGTTCGACCGCGCCCGCCACCACTCCTCGGCCTTGGCCCGCGCGTAGCCGCTGTGCTCGAAGCACACCCACTCGCTCACCCAGCGGCCGAATCCGATGCGGTACTCCACGCGCATCGACCGCGGCGCGTCGGGCGGGGCGCCGCGCTTCTCGTGGACGAAGAAGCACACGTCCTCCACCTCGTGCTCCGTTCGCTCGACCTGCCCCGACAGGATGCCGGCGCCCGTCGCCGTCGCCTCGTGGTTCGTCTTCCGCCGCGGCGGGAACTCGTACCCGCACTCGGGGCAGGCCGCGTAGCCGGCAGCGATCAGCGCCCGGCACTCCGGGCACTCCTTCGCCGGCGCCTCGCCATCGCCGGCGGCGCGGTCGCGGAGCTGGATCGCGTCCACCGGGCCGTGCCGCAGCACGTTGCCACCGTAGTCGAGCACGAGGCAGTCGCTCTTGCCGGGCGCGAGGCGGAAGCCTCTGCCGACCATCTGGTAGAACAGTCCCGGCGAGAGCGTCGGCCGCAGCAGGGCCACGCAGTCGATGGCGGGCGCGTCGAAGCCGGTCGTGAGCACGTTGACATTGGCGAGGTACTTGAGGCCCCCCGCGCGGAAGCGCTCGAGCAGCTCGTGCCGCTGCCTCGCCGGAGTGCCGCCCTCGACGAAGCCGCACTCGATCCCGTGGCGCTCGCGGAGCACGCGGACTACGTGCTCGCCGTGTCGCACGCCCGAGGCGAAGATCAGGACGGACCGCCTGTCGCGGGTCAGCTCGACGATCTCGGCGCAGGCCGCGTGCACCAGCGCCTCGTCGTCCATGAGGTCCTCGACCTCGCCGGCCACGTACTCGCCGGCCCGCACGTGCAGGCCGCTCGTATCGGCCTTGACCGAGCCGGCCCGGGTTCGCAGCGGCGAGAGGTATCCCTGGATGATCAGCTCGCGGACGCCGATCTCGAAGCAGATCGCGTTGAGCACGCCCTCGGGCGGCGGCACGCAGATCGGACCCGACTTCATGCGGAAGGGCGTCGCGGTGAGCCCGATCACGCGCAGGTCCGGGTTCGCCTCGCGCGCCGCGGCCAGGAACTGCCGGTACATCCCGTCTCCCTCGAGCGGGATCGTGTGCGCCTCGTCGATGAGCACGAGGTCGAACCGGCCCAGCGCCCGGGCGCGTCGGTAGACCGACTGGATGCCGGCGATGACCACGGGGTGATCGACGTCGCGCCGGCCGAGCCCGGCCGAGTAGACGCCCGCGTCCAGGTCCGGCGCGACGGCCGCAAGCTTCTCCGCGGCCTGCTCCAGCAGCTCCTTCACGTGGGCCAGGACGAGCACCCGGCCGCCCCAGACGGAGACCGCGTCGCGGCAGATCGTGGCGATGACCGGCGTCTTGCCGCCGGCGGTCGGGATCACGACGCACGGGTTGTCGTCGCGGGCGCGAAGGTGTTCGTACACCGCCTCGACCGCCTCGCGCTGGTACGGCCGCAGCTCCATCATGGGTCTCCCCCGCGCCTGGTGAGACGGCGGCCCGCGCGCTGGCACGCCCGACAGATGCGCGTGACTCCCAGCCTGTTGGTACGGTTGCGATTGAACGCATCCAACGGCTTGATGCGTCCGCAGTGCGAACAGACCTGGCAGTCCTTTGCCGAGGTCTGGCCGATGCCGACGAAGAGCCTCGGATCGGCCTTCACAACCTCCCAGTCGAGCTGTCGCAGGCAGTACCACCGGTCGTCGAGCCCCGTCGCGTCCTCGATCGCATCGCAGACCAGGTCGACGACGTTGACCGCGTCGCCCCGGTGGTCCGGTTTCTGGACCAGCATGTCGATCCAAAGCTTGTCCTGCACGACCCGACGATTGCCCAGCGCACGGCGCAGGTGCGCCGCAATGAGCCCACGCATACCGACGGCCTCGCGCCGCAGGGCCACGTGCCCCAGCCGTCGTTTCGTGCCGTCGTTTCGTGTAGATGTGGTTCTTCGACGCCGCGTAGGTGAACGGCACGGCCACCCGGACGATCCAGATCAGATCCGGCGCCGAGAACGAGTCGATCCATGCAATCGAACGCCGCGATCGGACACTTCGGACGACGCCAGCCTCCCGGGCCATCTCGCGCCTTCGCTTCGCCCGCCGCTTCCTTGCATGAGAGCGTTTGGCACTCGGTGGATTGACCCGAGCCCACATGCGCTTTCTGGCGAGGTCTCGTCTCTCCGAGCACTCGGTGCAATAGAGCTGGGTCGGCGCCCGCCGTGGCACCTCCTTGCCGCAGTCCTTGCACACCACCGTCCTGGCCATCGCCCGGGCCTCTCCCCTCTACCGCTTCCACGGCGGCGTCCCCCCGGCCGCGGCGGCCGCGGTCGCGGGCTCGACGCGCTGCCGCGCCTCGAAGCCCCTGATCTCGTTGACGATCTCGCCCGTGTCATCGCGCTTCTTGCACGCGACCCGGATGACCAGCGGCAGGTTGTGCAGCTCGACCGAGTCCCTCGGCGTCATCACCCCGACCGCCCGGCAGATCGCCGAGAGCTGCCCGCGGGCGATCTGGACCGTCTGGGCGTTGGGGTGCTCCAGGCACAGCCGCGCCCAGAGCAGCCGGCCCTTGTGCTCGCCCTCGATCACCTGGAAGGTGAGCTGGAGGTACCGCCCGTCGCCGGCCTTGGTCGGCCTGTGCTCCGACTCGGTGATCACCGCCAGGTACTTGCCGGCGGGCACGGGCTCGAAGCCGGCGGCGGGCTCCACGGTGCGCGCGTCGAATCCGTTCAGGTTCGCCATGGTTCAGGCTCCTTCCTGCTCAGGGGTGGTCGTGGGGGTGGTCTCGGTGTCGATGGCCGCGAGCGGGTTTTCGCCGCGGACGAACGCGGCGTAGACGCGGTAGTCGAGCGGGATCTCGTCGGGCAGGTTCAGGCGGTTCTTCGCCACGTGCGCCGGCCGTTCCGTGGTCCGGACGATCCGCTCGCCGGTGCCGATCCCCTGCACGCGCTTGCGGGCAAAGCCCTCGTCGGTCTGGCGCGTGTGGACGCGGTAGGTGGCGAAGAGCACCTCGTCGCACCACTCCTGCACCAGGGCCGACGCGTGCTTCTGGAGGCGCGGCACGTAGCGGTCGTAGGTGTCGGTCTCCGGGTTGGCGAACTTCTCGATCGCGGCGTGGGCGATGAGGATCACCTGCATGCCCCGGTCGTTGCGCAGCGCGTCGAGCCCCTCGATCACTTCACGCCACTGCGTCAGGGCGAAGACGTAGCCCTTGCCGTAGCCGATGTCCTCGATCGACTCGACGCCGCGCTTGGCGCACACCTCGGCCAAGATCAGCCGCTCGAGCCAGTCGAGGCTGTCGAGGACGACCGTCCGGTACTCCTGCTCCTCGCCGTAGAGCGCCGAGAGCGCCCCCAGCACGTCGGCGTACCCGGTCGCCAGCGGGAAGCGCTCGCAGTCGATGTCGTTGAGCCCGTCCTCGGTCGGGATGAA
>RFIB01000193.1 GCA_003695625.1 Acidobacteriota bacterium
GGCCGACCTGCTCGAGCCCGGCGAGCGCCGGATGACCGTCACGCTGCCGCGTCCGGACAGGACCCACGAGCGCCGCACGGTCACGGTCCGGCTGCCGCCGGGCGTCCGGCCCGGCCAGCGGCTGCGGCTCGCCGGCCAGGGGCCTTCGGGCCCCGGCGGCGGCCAGCGCGGCGACCTGTACCTGCGGATCGGGGTCCGCGAGCAGCCCGGCGTGACGATCCGCGGCGACGATCTGGTCGTCCGCGCCGACGTGCCCGCGCCGCTCGCCGTCGTCGGCGGGAAGCTGAGGGTGCAGGCCCCCGACGGACCGGTCACCGTGCGCATCCCGCCCGGGACGAAGCCGGGCACGACCCTCCGCGTGCGCGGCCGCGGCCTGCCCAGGCGCCGCGGCGGGCGGGGCGACCTGCTCGCCGAGATCCGGCTGGTCGTCCCGGAGCGCCCGACGCCCCGCGAGCGCGAGCTGTACGCCGAGCTGGCGCGTCTGGCCGAGGGGGCGGGAGCCGGCGCGGACGCCTGACCGGCGCCGCCTCCGGCGAGCGGTGGTAGAGTTGCCACGGTGCGGCATGAGCCGGGCGTCCCGGCCGCGCCGCGCAGCCGGAGGACCTCCCGCCATGCCCGACACGTCCGGACCGTCGTTCGGAACGCCCGTGATCCGTCACGCCGCCGTGATCGGCGCCGGCGTGATGGGCGGGCAGATCGCGGCCCTGCTCGCCAACGCCGGCGTCCGGGTCGAGCTGCTCGACATCCCCGCTCCCGAGGGGCCGCCCAACGCGATCGTCGAGGGGGCGTTCAGGCGGCTCGGCAAGCTCAAGCCGCCGCCCTTCGCCGACAGCCGCGCCCCGGAGCGGATCCGCCGCGGCAACCTCGCCGACGACCTCGACCGGCTCGCCGCGGCCGAGTGGGTGATCGAGGCGGTCGTCGAGAAGCTCGAGATCAAGCACGACGTGCTCGGGAAGATCGTCCCGCACCTCGCGCCGGACGCGATCCTGTCGACCAACACCAGCGGCCTGCCGATCGCGCGCATCGCCGAGGCGCTGCCGGCCGAGCGGCGCGCGCGGTTCCTCGGCACGCATTTCTTCAATCCGCCGCGCTATCTCGAGCTGCTCGAGATGATCGCGCTGCCGGAGACCGATCCCGCCGTCGTCGAGCGGATCGCGAACTTCGCCCGCCTCGCGCTGGGCAAGAGCGTGGTCCACGCCAAGGACACGCCGGACTTCATCGGCAACCGGGTCGGCGTGTTCGCGATGATGCGGGCGATCCACGCCCTCGACGAGGGGTTCTCGATCGAGGAGATCGAGGCGCTGAGCGGACCGCTGGTCGGCCGGCCGAAGTCGGCGACGTTCCGCACGGCGGACGTCGTCGGGCTCGACACGCTGGTCCACGTCGCACGGCAGCTCCACGAGGCGGTTCCCGACGACGAGTCGCGCGACGTGTTCCGCGTGCCGCCGCTGCTCGAGAAGCTGGTCGCGAACGGCGCGCTGGGCCAGAAGGCCGGCGCCGGGTTCTTCCTCAAGGAGGGGGGCAAGATCCTCGTCATCGATCCGGCCCGCGGCGAGTACGTGCCGCGGCGCGAGCCGGACCTCGGCGATCTCGACGCGATCCGCCGCGCCGGCGATCTCGGCGCGCGGCTGCGTGCGCTGCTCGCCGACACGGGGCGGGCGGGCGCACTGTTCCGGATCCTGACGCTCGAGCCGATCGGCTACGCGGCGCGCCGCGTGCCGGAGATCGCCGACGTGCCGGCCGACATCGACCGCGCGATCCGCTGGGGCTTCGGCTGGCAGGCGGGGCCGTTCGAGACGTGGGACCTGCTCGGCTTCGACGCGGCGCGCGCGGCGATGGACGCGGCGGGGATCGGCCTGCCGGCGTGGATCGACGAGCTGGCGCGCGAGGACGAGCCGTCGTTCTACCGCGGCGGCCCGGCGACGCGCACGACGTTCGTCCCCGGGCGCGGCCACGTGCCCGACGCGCCGCCGGCCGACGAGCTGTCGGTCGCGGTGCTCGCCGAGCGGCCCGGGCGCGTCGTCTGGGAAGGCGAAGGCGGCGTCGTGCGCGACATGGGCGAGGACGTCGCGCTCTACGAGTTCCGCTCGAAGGCGAACACCCTCGGGCGGGCGGTGATGGAGGGTCTCGAGCACGCGATCGAGCTGGTCGAGGCCGGACCGTGGCGCGGGCTGGTCGTCGGCAACGACGGCGAGAACTTCTCGGTCGGCGCGGACCTGGTCGAGGTGGCGACCCTCGCCGACCAGGGGCGGCTCGACGAGATCGAGCGGCTCGTCGCGCGGTTCCAGCAGGTGGTCCAGCGGCTGCGCTACGCGGCCAGGCCGGTCGTCGTCGCCGCCCACGGCAAGACCCTCGGCGGCGGCTGCGAGCTGGCGCTGGCCTGCCCCGGACCGGTGGCGTCCGCCGAGACGTACCCCGGGCTCGTCGAGCTCGGCGTCGGGCTGATTCCGGCCGGCACCGGCACGACGCGCCTGGCCGCCGCGGCGGCCCAGCGCGCCGCGGAACGGTCGCTCGCCGGCGTGATGCCGCACCTGCGCGGCGCGTTCACCGCCGTCGGTTCGGCGCGCGTGGCGATGGGCGCCGCCGAGGGAATCGAGCTCGGACTGCTGCCGGCGACGACGACGATCGCGCGTCACGCGCGGCGGCGGCTGTTCGTCGCCCGCGAGGAGGTCCTCCGGCGGTCCGAGGAGGGCTGGCTGCCCCCGCCGGCCGACGACGTGTTCGTCGTCGGGCGGCAGGGCAAGGCGGTGTTCGAGCAGACCGCGTACAACCTCGAGCAGGCGCGGTTCATCACCGCCTACGACCGCGTCCTCGCCGCGCGGCTGGCGCACGTGCTGTGCGGCGGCGACCTGTCCGAGCCGACGACCGTTCCCGAACAGTACCTGCTCGATCTCGAGCGCGAGGTGTTCTGCTCGCTGCTCGGCGAGAAGAAGACCCAGGCCCGGATCCGGTCCCTGCTCGAGACCGGCCGGCCGGTGAGGAACTGAAGCGATGAGCGAGCCCGTGATCGTCAGCAGCGTACGCACCGCCGTCGGCAAGGCGCCGCGCGGGACCCTGCGCGCCGTGCGCCCCGAGACGCTCGGCGCGACCGCGATCCGCGGCGCCCTCGAGCGGGTGCCCGGACTCGAACCAGCGCGACTCGGCGACGTGATCGTCGGCTGCGCGATGCCGGAGGGCCCGCAGGGGATGAACCTGGCGCGCAACGCCGCGGCGCTGGCGGGGCTGCCGTGCGAGGTCCCGGCGCTGACCATCAACCGGTTCTGCTCGTCGGGCCTGCAGGCGATCGTGTTCGGCGCCCAGGCGATCGCCACGGGTCAGGCCGAGGCGGTCGTCGCCGGCGGCGTCGAGTCGATGAGCGCCGTGCCGCTGGGAGGATTCCACTTCCTGCCCGATCCGGACCTCGTGTCGATGGCGCCGCAGTACTACCTCGACATGGGCAACACCGCCGAGAACCTGGCCGAGAAATACGAGATCTCCCGCGAGGACGCCGACCGCTTCGCGCTCGAGAGCCATCGCCGGGCGATCGCGGCGATCGACGAGGGGCGCTTCGCGGGCGAGATCGTCCCGTTGCGCGTCGAGCTTCGCGGCTTCGACGGCGAGGCCGTGCGGTCGCGGGAGATCGTGTTCGACACCGACGAGGGCCCGCGCCGCGACACCTCGCTCGAGGCGCTCGCGCGGCTGCGGCCGGTGTTCCGCGCCGGCGGCACGGTGACGGCCGGCAACGCGTCGCAGACCTCCGACGGCGCGGCGGCCTCGGTGCTCGTCTCGGAGGAGCTGGCCCGCGAGCTGGGGCTCGAGCCGATCGCGCGGCTGGCCAGCTTTGCGGTCGCCGGCGTGCCGCCGGAGATCATGGGCATCGGGCCGGTGCCCGCGGTCCGGCGCGCCCTCGAGCGGGCCGGGCTGTCGCTCGGCGACGTCGGGCTGTTCGAGCTCAACGAGGCGTTCGCCGTGCAGTCGCTGGCGGTGATCCGCGAGCTGGAGCTCGACCCGGAGAAGGTCAACGTCAACGGCGGCGCGATCGCCCTCGGCCACCCGCTGGGCTGCACCGGCGCCAAGCTGACCGCCACGCTGCTCGCCGAGATGCAGCGCCGCGGTGTGCGCTGGGGCGTGTGCACGATGTGCATCGGCGGCGGGATGGGCGCCGCCGGCGTGTTCGAGAACCTGCGCGTCTGAGCGGGGCCCGGGCTCCGGGCAGGGTTGCGTTTCCGTCCCCCGGGGGGAGTAGAATTCCCTCCGAGCATCGCGGCGAGGGGGCGCCGCGAGGGTGCCGGCTCGCCGCAGGGGGTGAGCGATGACCAGCGGGAATCCGCACGCGCGTCCCGGTCCCGGCCTTGCGATCTGCATTCTCGCGGCACTCGTGCTCGGAGCCGGCGGCGCTCGCGCCGCGACGTACGCCATCGCGGCGGACTGCTGCCACGCGTCGATGTCCTGCCCGGGCAGCTCGAGCATCTGCATGTCCCGCTGCGATCAGGGAATCGCGGCCTGCTCGTGCCGCTGCGCCAACCGGACGGCGCCGGCGCAGCGCCCGTCACGACTGGATCCCGGGCCGGAGTCGAGGACGAAGCTCGGCATCGCCCTCGGCGACGGCCCCGGCCTCTCGCTCGGGGAGTTCTCCCTGCAGGCCGAGGTGATCACCGGCTGGGACTTCGACGTCGACCCGGCCGTCGCCTCGGTCGCGGTGCGCGAGGGGACGTGGCAGGGCACCTTCGAGCAGGTGCTCGAGACGTTCGCCCGCGACCACGGCGTGGACGTGGCGATCGACGCCGCACTGAGGAAGGTCAGGTTCTCGGCGCCGTAGCGCCGCGCGGCCGCGCGCCCTCCGTCCCCGCGGAGTCGCGCTCGCGGTAGACTGTCGCCGCGATGGGGCTGCGCGAGCGCATCGACCGCCTGTTCGCGATCTCGGCGCGCGGATCGAGCGTGCGCACCGAGGTCATCGGCGGGATCGTCACGTTCTTCACGATGGCCTACATCATCGTGGTCAACCCGGCGGTGCTGCGCGTCGCCGGGCTGCCCGAGGGGCCGTCGACGGTGGCGACGATCGTCGTCGCCGTGCTCGGCACGCTGCTGATGGCGCTGCTCGCCAACCGGCCGATCGCCATCGCGCCGTACATGGGCGAGAACGCCTTCGTCGCCTACACGGTCGTCGTCGCGCTGGGCTTCACCTGGCGCCAGGGGCTGACCGCGGTGTTCCTCGCCGGCGTGCTGTTCGCCGCGATCACCGTGCTCGGCGTCCGCGGCCGGCTGGCCAACGCGATCCCGGCAAGCCTCAAGATCAGCTTCGGTGTCGGCATCGGGCTGTTCCTCGCCTTCATCGGGCTGTACGAGACGGGCATCGTCACCAGCGCCGCCGCCGGGCTGCCGCCCGAGGCGCTGGTCGATGCGGGCACGGGCCGGCTGACGGCGCCGGCGGTTCCGGTGCGGATCGGAAACCTGGCCGATCCGCTGGTGCTGCTGGCGGTCGGCGGGTTCACGCTGATCGTCGTGCTGATGGCGCTGCGCGTGCGCGGCGCGATGCTGATCGGCATCGCGGCGAGCGGGATCGCCGCGATCGGCCTCGGTGCCGGCGAGCTTCCGCGGCGCGTCGTCGCGATGCCGTTCGTCGGCGAGTACTCGCTGGCGCCGATCGCGTTCCGGCTCGACTTCGGCGCGGTGTTCGAGGCGGCGTTCGTGCCGGTGCTGCTGACGATCTTCCTGATGGCGTTTCTCGACACCGTCGGCACGCTGATCGGGGTCGGCGCCGCCGGCGGGATGCTCGACGAGGACGGCAACTTCCCCGACATCGAGCGGCCGATGCTGGCCGACGCGCTGGCCAGCGTGGCGGCCGGGCTGGTCGGCACGACGACCGCCGGCGCGTACATCGAGTCGGCGACCGGCATCGAGGAGGGCGCGCGCACCGGCCTCGCCGCGCTGGTCACCGCGGCGGCGTTCGCGCTCTCGCTGCCGTTCATCCCGCTGTTCGCGCCGATCCAGGACCTGGCCTGCGCGTGGGGCCCGCCGCTGATCGTCGTCGGCATCCTGATGATGCGGCAGGTCGCGCGCCTGCCGGTCGGCGACCTGACCGAACTGGTCCCCGCGGTGGCGACGATCCTGATGATCGCGTTCACCTGGAACATCGCCAACGGCATGATGGCCGGCCTCGTGCTCTGGCCGGCGCTCAAGACGATCACCGGCCGCGCCCGCGAGGTCCGCGCCGAGGTCTGGGTCCTCGGCGCCCTGTCCGCGCTGTACTTCGCCTTCGGCCTGACGCACTGAGCGAGGCGAGCGTCTCGCCGGGCAGTTCCCGGCGGGCTCTCGTCGATCAGGGCGGGGCGACGTCCGGCCACCTGACCGCGACGCGCGTGATCTCGACGAGCCACGGATTGCCGGCCAGCTCATGCGCCCGGGCAAGCACGATCAGCTGGCTCCGCGCGCGGCTCAGGGCCACGTTGATCAGCCGGGCCGCTGACGACGAGCGTGCAAGAAACCAGCCGAGGGGGGCCACCGGATCGAAGATCACGACGTCCGCCTCGGAGCCCTGCATCTGGTGGATCGTCCCCGCCGCGAGGCGTTCTCCGTCGTCGAGCGGGGAGACGAGCTTCCGCAGGAGTTCGGCCTGCTGGCGGTAGGGAGCCGTGACGATGAAGCTCGTCCTCTCGTCCAGCGCGGCGAGCGCCCGCTCCACAAGATCCCGCGCGACGTGCGCGCTGCGGTCCCATGTCTGTCCGCTCGGCTCGGCCTTGACCGGACGGGACGAGACGGGCGGCGTGCCGGGGGGGAGCTCGTAGGCCAGCGGATCGACGATCACGACCGGGTCCTCGGGCCAGCCGGGGCCGCTGACGCCGACGGCCGGCCGGCCGACCGTACGCAGGTTGCCGTCATAGAACGTCTTCGAGACGACCCGGGCGATCGGCTCGCACATCCGGCTCTGCTCGTCGAGCATCACCATCGTCCGTCGCGCGAGCAACCTCCTGCGCTCGGGCGTTTCCGTCGCACCGGCGATCTCGAAGATGCTCTGCGCGAACCACGTGGTGGCGCAGGCGTTGCGGCTCGAGGCCCGGCTCACCGGCGGGAGCTGCATGAAGTCGCCGCCGAAGACGAATGCCATCCGGGCGTCGGCGAGCAGCCGGGCGGTCACCGCTGCGGGGACCATCGACGCCTCGTCCACGATGGTCACCTCGTATTCCTTCTTGTGGACGAGTTCGTTGCTCACGTAGAGCGCGCATGTCGTCACGACGATCTGGGCGTCACGGGTGAGCCTCTTGAGGATCTCGTTGCGGGTCTGCGTCAGCTCCCGCAGCGCCGTCCTGACCGACGCCAGCTCCGAGAGCAGGTCGCCGCGTCGTGACGCGTTCCGTTGCGCGCGAGCCAGCTCGGCCTCGAGGAGCCGTTTCCGGTCCTCCAGCATCCGCTCCCGGGCAGCGAGGTCGTCGAGCGCCTCCGTCCAGCGCAGCAGATGACGGCGGTCCGGATCGTTCTTCAGCCGTGCATTGACCGGCATCCCGGGACGGACCAGCACTCCCGGCTCCAGGGGGCTGCCCGCCCTCCGGAACGCGTCGTCGATCGCCAGCACGAGCAGGTCCACCGCCACGTTCGTCGTGGAGACGACGAGCACGCGCCGTCCGGCGGCGACGTGGCGCTCGACGATCGATGCCAGCGTGTAGGTCTTTCCCGTGCCCGGCGGTCCCCAGACGAGCAGCACCGGCCTGCCGGCCAGCTCGACGGCCCGGCGCTGCGCGGCGCGAAGCCCCTCCGGCGGGTCGAGCGCGACCGTCGCGCCGCCTGGCGTCATTCGCCGGGCGAGCTGGACGAACATCGGAGGCAATTCGTCGATGCTGCCGGCCCAGGCCTCGAGGGACCGCAGGTAGTCGAAGAGCGAGATCAGCGCGCGGTCGCCGGGGACAGGACGGGATTCCCCGGTGAGCGTCACGACCAGCGACCTGTGGATCGGTTCGACGGCCTCGATCTGGCCGCGCCAGCGCTCCTCCGTCGCCTCACGGATCCCGGCCCCCTCGAGCGTCTCGTCGATCCTGTGGGGCACGTCGCCCGTTCGTTGCGCGTACTCCGGCTCGACGCGGAGCTCCAGGCGGCCGTCGCGGAGATCGGCCCGGTCGATCACGCGCACCGTGACGGGGCGGCGCTGGATGCGCAGTTCCTCGGCGATCGCGGCACGCAGGGCCGTCACCGAGATCGGCGCCTTGACGACGCCGTGGCGGTACCGGGTCGTGCGCCGTCCCGTGTCGAACCGCCTGCCGGGGGTCATCGCGCGTCGTCGTCCCGCAGCAGAGCCGCAACGCGGACGCCGAGCCGGAACGGGTCCCGGCGTTCCTCCTCGACGCGTCGCAGGCCGAGTCGCCGCGCCAGCGTCCGCGCCCGGGCCCTGACCTCCGATAGTCCGAGCCGGGCCAGTCCGCGCCCGGCCGGCTGGCGAGCGAGGCCCGCGCGGGCGAGCGGGTTCCGCTGCCGATCGAGCTGCACGGCGAGCAGGGCGACGGCATGGCGCACGGCGTCGCCCCCCGACTCCGCGATCTCGCGGGCAGCCCCGGCGGCCGTCTCGAGGAGCTCGCGGAGCGCGACCGCGTCCTCGGGGGCCGCCCGGCAGGCCCGGCGCAGGGCCCGCGCGGCGGCGGCGAAGTCGAGTCGTGTCCATGCGGCGAGGCCGGACGCGGCGGCGCGGGCGCTCCGGTCGAGCGGGGCGCCTCCGCTGGCCTGCTCGGCATCCCGGAATGCCTTCTCCGCCGCCGCGAACGCGCCCGCCTCGAGCAGAACCAGCCCCTCGCTGCGGCGGTCCGCCCCGACGGCGGCCCCGACGGCGGCGAGCGGCACGTAGCGCTCGCCGATCATGTACAGGCGGTGGACCCGGGAGGGACTCGCCTCGATGTAGGCCTGCCGGAATCCCTTGACCGCGGCGAGCGCGCCGAGGACGGCCGCCGTGGCCTTGCGGCCGCTGGTGATGTCGACGACGACCCGGTGGGCCGGCGGCGCGCCGGCCGCCAGCCAGGCGCCCTCGACGGCCTCGATGATTCGCGCCCCCTCGCTTCCGTCGCCGCAGGGACGAAGGCGGACCCTGACCGGGCCTTCGCCGGCGAGCGTCTCGGCCACCCGCCGCGCCACATCGCGCGATCCCGTCGTGTGCAGGAGTTCGACGGCGTCCGCCGGATTGGCCAGCGTCGCGAGCAGGGGAGAGTAGGGCTGCGTGCCGACCGGGACGAATGCGAGCCGGGCGCGCGGGTTCTGCCGCCCGACCCGGCGCATCCGTTCGCAGACGAGCGGAAAGATGTCGCGCTCGTAGACCTGCCGCGCCTCGTCCGAGTTCGCGGGCAGTGTCTCCCATTGCTCGATCCGGCGGGAAAGCTCCCGGTCCAGATCCTTCGCCTCGTCGTCATCGGGTCGGATGCGCACGGTGGTGGCCTCCGCAGTGCCCGGAGGGCGCGTCGCGATCAGGGGATCCCGGGCGGCGCCGCCCTCATGGCGGTCCCGGCCCGGTACAGTATCCCCGATCGGGACGCCGATCGCGGGGCCGGGCAGCCGGGCCCGCGTCGTGCGGCGGAGGTCGACGGATGGCACAGGAACATCCCGGCGGCGGGATGGCGGACCGCCTGGCGGCCTATCGCCGGGCGCTCGAGTCCGTGCCGATGGTGACCATCCGGGCAGCCTGGTCCTGGCCGGTCCGGGCACCGCGCGCGGCCGGCGGACCTCTGGTGCGATCGGCCCTGGGCAGGGAGCTGCGTCGCCTGACCCACGGCGACGACGCCGGGCCGGAGCCGCTGCCGGCGGGTTGCAGCTGCCCGTACTGCGCCATGTTCGAGCGCAGGTCCGTGCCGGGGGGGGCGCGGCGCGATTCGTCCGGCTGGGTCTCGGGACTCGACTCCGCGCCGGCGACCTGGCGCATGCGCTGCAGTCGGCGGGACTGGGACCGGGGATCGTTCGCCATCGATCTGTACGGACCCAGTGCGGAACGGTGGGCTCTCGTCGTGGCGGCGATCGAGGGCATGGCGCGGCGTGGACTGGGCGGCGATCGTGTCCGTCCGCGGTCGCTGAAGATCGCATGCGACGCGATGAACGGGGTGCCGGCCTCCCTCGGCCGCCGCATCGAGGATTGTGAGGAACGGCTGGCGGGCGCGGACAGCGTGCGGCTCGTGTGCGCGACGCCGCTGCGGCTTCTTCGGAAGGGAGATCTGGTGATCACCCCCTCACCGGGGCTGATCGCGACCTCGGCCGCGCGACGTGCGGCGGCCCTTGCTGCCCTTGCGGGCGCCCGGCCCGTGCCCGGCCCTCCGACGGATGTGCTGAACGATGCGCGCGAGATCCCCTTCGGAGTAGCCGGCGGCTGGCGCCGCGTCGCCGTTACGCGGTACTCCGCCAGGCAGGGCCGCCGCCATCCGCTGGAAGGCTGCGTCGGCCAGCTCGCCATCGAGTGTGCGCCCGCGGACGTGCTCGCGCTGCTGGCCGCCGGCTCCGTCAGCGGGGTGGGCAAGGGGCTGACGTTCGGATTCGGCACCTATCGCCTGGTGGCCGACGACGAGCCGTGCGCCGGTCCCGGAACGGACGGCAATCGACGATCCTCCGGCGGAACCGGCCCTCCGAACGCAACTTCTTGATCCGCAACACCTTGCATTGTATTCTGGCCCCGCCACCGTCGAAACCGGAACTCGTTCTTTGACAACGAGTTGGCACGCAATGCACGGTGCCTCCGCGTGGCGGTGGCCTCGCGGAGGCACCTCCGTCGAATCCAGCCCCCGGAAGCCCTGCCTGGAGCGGGGTATCCGGGCAGGAGTCAGAAGACACGTCCCCGACGAAAGGGGATTGCGACTTCTGGATCGGAGTGCCATTGACGGACACCGAGAA